>DASWRT010000027.1:0-10895 GCA_036403035.1 Allostellaceae bacterium
GAGGCCGAATGCGACCACGCGCCCGTCCTCGACCTCGAGGTCTCCCTGGACGAGCAGTCCGTCGACGAGCGCCGCTTCCACTCCCAGCTTCATCGCGCCAGCATAGAAGTGGTCCTGGCGTTGGTCAATACCAGTTGTGGGAAACGGGCTTGTGTCCGACCAAGTTGGTCTATACCATCGTCCGGCAATGGCGGAGATCCGGCTCGCAGAGGTGACGAAGTCCTTCGGCGCCGTGACGGCGGTCGACGGGGTGTCCCTGGAGATCGCCGACGGGGAGTTCCTCGTCCTCGTCGGGCCTTCGGGCTGTGGCAAGTCGACGCTCCTGCGGATGATCGCCGGGCTCGAGGAAGTGACCTCGGGCGAGATCTGGATCGGCGACCGCGACGTCACCGACCTCGCACCGCGGAGCCGGGACATCGCGATGGTCTTCCAGACCTACGCGCTCTACCCGCACATGACCGTGCGCCAGAACATGGGCTACGGGTTGAAGGCCCGCAGGACCGCGAAGGCCGAGATCACCCGCCGTGTCGACGAGGTGGCCGAGCTGCTCGGCCTCGACGAGCTGCTGGAGCGCAAGCCCGCACAGCTCTCCGGCGGGCAGCGCCAGCGTGTCGCGATGGGCCGGGCGATCGTCCGCCAGCCCCAGGCGTTCCTCCTCGACGAGCCCCTTTCGAACCTCGACGCAAAGCTGCGGGTCGGCATGCGCGCCTCGCTCGCGCAGCTCCATCAGCGCCTCGGCGTCACGACGGTCTACGTCACGCACGACCAGACCGAGGCGCTGACCTTCGCCGACCGCGTCGTCGTGATGAATGACGGGCGCGTCCTCCAGCAGGGCACGCCGCAGGAGCTGTTCGAGGACCCCGCCGACGCCTTCGTCGGGCACTTCATCGGCAGCCCCGGCATGAACCTGATGCCGTGCCAGATCATCGATCGCTCGGCGGTGGTCGGCGGACAGCGCGTCGCCCTCGCGGCGGGGGCGGCGTCGGCGCCGGCTGGCGCGGGGCGGCTCCAGCTCGGCATCCGGCCCGAGTTCGTGCGACTGGCGCCGGTGCCCGGCGCCAGCGCGCTCTCCGTCCGGGTCGAGGCGGTCGAGCATCTCGGCACCTACTGCATCGTCACGGCACTGCTCGGCGACGTGCCGCTGAAGCTGCGCGCGCCGGAGACGTTCGACGCCGCGCCGGGCGCTGCGATCCAGGTCTGGTTCCCGCCGGAGCGGGTGAAGATCTATGCCGACGGGCGCGACGTCGCGCGTTCGATGGCGGAACCGGCGCGGGAGATCGCGTGATGGAACCGCGTCCGGTCGACAACCGCGCCTGGGGGCTGGTGCTGCCGGTCGTGCTGATCGTGTCGTTCAGCGCGATCATCCCGCTGATGACGGTGGTGAACTATTCCGTCCAGGACATACTGGGACCGACCCAGCGCGTCTTCGTCGGCACCGACTGGTTCCACGACGTGCTGAAGGACGAGGATCTGCACGGCGCGTTCTGGCGGCAGCTCCTGTTTTCAGGGGTGGTGCTCGCGGTCGAGATCCCGCTCGGGCTCGCGATCGCGCTGGCGGTGCCGCGGTCGGGGCGCTGGGTCTCGCTCTGCCTTGTGCTGCTCGGCATCCCGCTGCTCATCCCCTGGAACGTGGTCGGCACGATCTGGCAGATCTTCGCGCGTGCCGATATCGGCCTCGGCGGCTACGCGATCGCCCAGCTCATGCGGATCGACTACAACTACGCGAGCAATCCGCTCGACGCGTGGCTGACCGTCGTCGTGATGGACGTCTGGCACTGGACGCCGCTCGTCGTGCTGCTCTGCTATGCCGGGCTGCGGGCGATCCCCGACGCCTTCTACCAGGCCGCCGCGATCGACGGCGCCTCGTCCTGGTCGGTGTTCCGCTTCATCCAGCTGCCGAAGCTGCGGCGCGTCCTGATCATCGCCGTGCTGCTCCGTCTGATGGACAGCTTCATGATCTACACCGAGCCGTTCGTGCTGACCGGCGGCGGCCCCGGCAACACGACGACGTTCCTGAGCCAGTACCTGACGCGGCTTGCGGTCGGGCAGTTCGATGTCGGCCCGGCGGCGGCCTTCTCGATCGTCTACTTCCTGATCATCCTGCTGCTGAGCTTCGTCTTCTACACGGTGCTGACCCGTGTCGGCCGGGGAGGAGGCGAGGCATGAGGGCGCGGCGGTTCTTCCTGATCCTCTACTTCGTCCTGCTGCTGCTGCCGATCTATTGGCTCGTCTGCATGAGCCTGAAGACGAACGAGGAGATCCTCGGCGCCTTCCGGCTCGTCCCGGAGCACCCGACGCTGGAGAATTTCCGGCACATCTTCGGCGACCCAAGCTGGTACATGACCTACGTGAACTCGCTGGAGTTCGTGCTGCTCAATACCGCGCTGTCGGTCGCGGTCGCGCTGCCGGCCGCCTACGCCTTCTCGCGCTACCGCTTCATCGGCGACAAGCACCTGTTCTTCTGGCTGCTGACCAACCGCATGTCGCCGCCGGCGGTGTTCCTGCTGCCGTTCTTTCAGTTCTACTCGGCGGTCGGACTGTTCGACACGCCGTGGGCGGTGGCGCTCGCGCACTGCCTCTTCAACGTGCCGCTCGCGGTGTGGATCCTCGAAGGCTTCATCTCCGGCGTGCCGCGCGAGATCGACGAGACGGCGGCGCTCGACGGCTACAGCTTCCCGCGCTTCTTCGCGTTCGTCTTCGTGCCGCTGATCCGTTCGGGGATCGGCGTCACCGCCTTCTTCTGCTTCATGTTCTCGTGGGTCGAGCTGCTGCTCGCGCGAACGCTGACCTCGACGGCGACGAAGCCGATCGTGGCCGCGATGACGCGCACGGTCAGCGCGGCCGGCATGGACTGGGGACTGCTCGCCGCCGCCGGGGTGCTGACGATGATCCCCGGCACGATCCTGATCTGGTTCGTCCGCAACTACATCGCCAAGGGATTTGCGCTGGGCCGCGTCTGAGAACGGCAGGCTTCCGGCGACGAGAACAGGAGAGACTGCGCATGGGGCTGGAGTGGATGGCCTGGACCGCGCCGACCGCCGCGTTCTTCGTGGTGATCGTGCTGATGCTGATCGGCATGACGGTTTGGGAACTGCGCGTGCCGACGACGGCGAGGCGCGGCCTGCTGCCGATGACGACGACGCGGGGCGACCGGCTGTTCATCGGGCTCCTCGCCGGCGCCTTCCTCAATCTTGCCTGGATCGGCCTGAGCGATCTTTCGCAATGGGGTGCGCTGGCGCTGACGGTCCTGCTCGTCGCGCTGACCCTCCGCTACGGGTGACGCTTCGCCGCGCATCGGCGCGGTTTCCGTTACGCGCGTCGGGATGCCAGCTTTCCCGCCCGACGCCGTCGACTTTAGGAAAGCCCATAAAGGGGTGGAACATGCCGAAGACGATGAGGAGCGACAGACGCAGACTGGCCGCCGGCGCCTCCGTGCTGGCGCTCGCGATGGGGATCGGGCTCGCCGGCTGGATACCGCCGGCTGTGGCCGGCATGGACGAGGCGCGCCGCTGGGTGGAGAGCGAGTTCCAGCCCTCGACCTTGAGCAAGGAGGACCAGCTCAAGGAAATGGAGTGGTTCGTCAACGCCGCGAAGCAGTTCCAGGGCAAGGAGGTCAAGGTCGTTTCCGAGACGCTCGATGTCCATGCCTACGAGAGTCAGGTTCTCGCCAAGGCGTTCACCGAGATCACCGGCATCAAGGTCACGCACGACGTCATCCAGGAAGGCGACCTTGTCGAGAAGCTGCAGACCGAGATGCAGTCCGGCCGCCCGATTTACGACATGTATGTCAATGACAGCGACCTGATCGGCACGCATTTTCGCTACGGCGTGACCGTGCCGCTCTCGGAGTTCATGGCCGGCGAGGGCAAGGACGTCACGCTGCCGACGCTCGACGTCAAGGACTTCATCGGCACGAGCTTCACCACGTCGCCTGACGGCAAGCTTTATCAGCTTCCCGATCAGCAGTTCGCCAACCTCTACTGGTTCCGCGCCGACTGGTTCGAGCGGCCGGACCTTAAGGAGAAGTTCAAGGCGAAGTACGGCTACGAGCTGGGCGTGCCGGTCAACTGGTCGGCCTATGAGGACATCGCCGACTTCTTCACCAACGACGTGAAGGAGATCGACGGCGTCCGCGTCTACGGCCACATGGATTACGGCAAGAAGGACCCGTCGCTCGGCTGGCGCTTCACCGACGCGTGGCTGTCGATGGCCGGCGAGGCCGACAAGGGAATCCCGAACGGCCTGCCGGTCGACGAATGGGGCATCCGTGTCGAGGACTGCCATCCCGTCGGCGCGAGCGTCAAGCGCGGCGGCGGCACGAACAGCCCGGCGGCGGTCTACGCGCTCACCAAGTACATCGACTGGCTGAAGAAGTACGCGCCGCCCGAGGCGGCCGGCATGACCTTCTCCGAGGCCGGGCCGGTGCCGGGGCAGGGTAATATCGCGCAGCAGATCTTCTGGTATTCCGCCTTTACCGCGGCGCTGACCAAGCCCGGCCTGCCGGTGACGAACGCCGACGGCACGCCGAAATGGCGCATGGCGCCTTCGCCGCATGGGCCGTACTGGAAGGACGGCATGCAGAACGGCTATCAGGACGTCGGCAGCTGGACGATGATGAAGCATACGCCGCTTGAGAACCGGAAGGCGGCATGGCTCTACGCGCAGTTCACGGTGTCGAAGGCGGTGTCGCTCAAGAAGACGATCAAGGGCCTGACGCCGATCCGCGAGTCAGACATCCAGTCCTCGGCGATGACCGACATGGCGCCGAAGCTCGGTGGCCTCGTCGAATTCTACCGCAGTCCGGCGCGCGTCGCCTGGACGCCGACCGGCACCAACGTCCCGGATTACCCGAAGCTCGCGCAGCTCTGGTGGCCGAACGTCGCGGCGGCGGTGAGCGGTGAGAAGACGCCGCAGCAGGCGATGGACAATCTCGCGAACGAGATGGAGCGGGTGATGGCGCGGCTGGAGCGCGCCGGGATGGCGCAGTGCGCGCCGAAGCTCGGTCCCGAGAAGGACGCGGCGTATTGGGAGTCCAAGGGGACGGCGCCGTGGCCGAAGCTCGCGAACGAGAAGCCGAAGGGCGAGACCGTCGCGTACGACAAGCTGCTCCAGGCGTGGAAGGAAGGCCGGGTCCGCTGATCCGGGTTGCCGGCGGCGGCGCGGCGGCCGGAAACGGTTCCGCCGCGCCGCTTATCCTGACGCTCGCGATGGACGCAGCCTCGTTCGAGCGATTCGGCGGCATGCGGCGCCGATACTTTCCGCCGGAGCGGAATGTCATCCCGGCACACGTCACGCTCTTCCATCATCTGCCCGGCGGCCGGCTTGCCGATGTCGCGGCGACGGTCGAAGCGGTCTGCGCCGGACAGGACGGGCCGCTCGCCGTCATGGCGACAGGTTTGCGGTTCCTCGGCCGCGGCGTTGCCTACGCGCTCGACTCGCCGGAACTGGAAGCTCTGCGGTGCCGGCTCGCGACGGCGTGGGAGCCATGGTTGACCGCGCAGGACCGCCAGCGCTTCCGGCCGCACGTCACCGTCCAGAACAAGGTCGCGCCGGCCGTCGCCCGCGCGCTGCACGATCAGCTTCAGGCGGCGTTCGCGCCGTTCCGGGTCGACGGTGAAGGCCTCCTTCTCTGGCGCTATCTCGGCGGCCCATGGGAGCAGGTTGCCGCCTTCGCGTTCCCGAGAGCGGACTGACCCGGCGCGGTCAGCCCTGCCTTGCGAGGCTCGTCGCGATGTGCGTGGCCAGCGCCGCGCACTGTTCTCTGATGTCGGGCACCGACGTGATCTCCCAGAACGCGCCTCTCGTGACCGGCCCGACCGCATAGAGCCGGCCGGACGTCCAGCCGTCGCGGTCGCGCAGCGCGCACTTTCCCGTGACGTCGAGCCCCAGCCGCAGCGGGTCGGGCCGGATCATTCCGGCATCGAGCAGACGGCGCAGCAGCGGGTCGGCGATCCGGTCGACATCGCTGCCGGGGCCGGAACAGTTGACGATGCGTGCGACGCGGAGCGTCCGGGCCGGCTCGGTCTGGCCGCCGCGCGGCCGGTATGTCGCCTCCGCGATGTCCGGGGCGACGATCCGGCAGTCGAGGAGCCGGCCGGCCGCGGCGAGGAGCTGCCCGCGCGAGCGCGCCGCGTCGATCCGGTCGGCGATCTCGGGCGCGAGCCGCTGCCGGTGGATCTCCCACCACGGGCGTAGGTGGCGCAGGAAGCGGGCGCGGTCGGCCGGCGACGCGGCCTGCCAGAGATGCTGCGTCGCCGGACGCAGCCCGTCGACGACGCGCCGCCAGTCGATGCCCTCGTTCGCCGCCGCCCTGATCGCGGCGCGCACCGACCGGCACAGCGCGGCGGTTCCGGCCGGCAGCGGCGAAGGCGCCGGCACCGGCGTCCGCCCGCCGGCATGCCGCGTCGGCAGCAGCCCGCGGCGCGACAGCGCGTGGATCGGCCCGCGATGGCCCCGGTCGAGCAGCGACACCGCGGCGTCCACCATCGTCTGACCGGTGCCGATCAGCAGCACCGCCGCATCCGGCGCCAGACCGCTCAGCGCCTCCGGCGCCCAGGGGTCGCCGCGGTACAGGCCGGTAGCGCGGAAGGACGGGTCGGCGCCCGGCGGCGCCTCCGGCGGGAAGTTGCCGACCGCGAGCACGGCGACGTCGACGACCAGAGCGGGTGCGCGGTCGAGCGTTACCGACAGGAGCCGGCCGCCGTGCGATGGAGCGATGCCGGTCGCCGCGCCGCGGACGAGCGACAATCCCCCTTCCGACCCGGCTTCCCGAAGTTCGGCATCCAGGATCTCGCGGAGATAGGCGCCGTAGGTCCGGCGCGGGACGAAGCTCGTCTCGGCCGGCGGCGCCGGCATGTCTTCGCCGGCAGCATGCCGGGCGCGCAGCCAGTCCACGAAATGCGACGGAATGTCCGGGAACGCGCTCATCCGCCCGGCGAACGCGTTCAGCAGGTGGCTCGGATTCTCCGTCGAGTAGGCGATGCCGGGGCCGAACCGCGCCGTGCGCTCGATCAGGTGGATCCGCGTGCCGGACGGGCAGCGCCGCCGGAGGTACAGCGCCAGCAGCGTGCCGCTGAATCCGCCCCCGACGATCGCGACGGCGGGGCGGTCGCGATCATCGGCGGGGGCGGCTTCACGGTCGGCTGTCATCGCCGTCTTATATCAACGGTCGATGAAATTACCTCGTTTGCTGTTGGTAGCGCGAAGCCCGCACGCCGGGTCAGCTTGCCGGCAAGTTTTGCGCCTCCACCGCGGTGAGGATGTGTGCGAGGTGCGCCGCCAGCCCCTCGCATTGCCGCCTGATGTCGGGCACCGACGTGATCTCCCAGAATGCGCCCTTGGTGACTGGCCCGACGGCATAGAGCCGGTCGGACACAAGGCCGTCGCGATCGCGCAAGGCGCACGCGTCGGTGACGTCGAGGCCCAGGCGCAGCGGATCGGGGCGCACCGCGCCGTCGTCGAGGAGACGCCGTACCAGCGGGTGCGCGATGCGGTCGTAATCGCAGCCCGGCCCCGAGCAGTTGACGACGCGCGCTACCCGCAGCGTGCGCGGCTCGCCGCCGCCGCCGCCGCCACGCGGCTGGTAGGCGACCTCGACCTCGCCCGTGTCGAGGATCCGGCAGTCGCGCAGCCGCCCCGCGCCGGTCACGAGCTGACCGCCGGCGCGCGCCGCGTCGATGCGGTCGGCGACCTCGGGCGCGATGCGATGGCGATGGACTTCCCACCACGCGCGGGCATGACGTGAGAAGCGCGCTCGCTCGGGCTGCGGCATGGCCTGCCAGACCCGCTGCGCGAGCGGTCGCAGCCCGTCGACCACTGCCCGCCAGTCGCCGCCCTCCGCGACCGCCGTCCGCATCATGCGGGTCAGCGCGACGACGCCGGTCGGCAGCGGATAGTCGGCCGGCAGCTGGGGCGCCGCGGCGGATGCGAGGTGCCGATGCGGCAGCAGCCCACGCCGCGACAGCGCGTGGATCGGTCCCGTGTGCCCGCGATCGAGCAGCGACACCACCGTGTCGATCATCGTCAGGCCGGTGCCGATCAGCAGCACCGGCGCGGCCGGATCGAGGCCGGTCAGCGTGTCCGGCGCCCACGGGTCGGCGCGGTAGAACCTCGTGTCGTAGAAGGACGGGTCGGCGATCGGCGGCGCCTCCGGCGGGAAGTTGCCAACAGCCAGCACCGCCGCGTCGACGTGCCATACGCGCTCCCGGTCGAGCGTCAGCGTCAGGCCGTCCGGCGACCGGGCGAGGCAGACCGCGTCGCCGCGGATCAGCGAAAGCCGCTTTCCCGCCTCGGCGGCGCGCCGCAACTCTGCGTTGAGCAGGTGACGGACATAGGCGCCGAAGGTCCAGCGCGGGACGAAGCTCGCCTCGGTCGGCGGCCCGTCCTGCGCCGAGAGGTCGTCGCCGGCTTCATGCCGGGCGCGCAGCCATTCGACGAAGTCGAGCGGCCGGTCGGAGAAGGCGCTCATGCGCCCGGCCGCCGCGTTGAGGAGATGGTTCGGATTGCCGGTCGAGTAGGCGAGGCCCAGGCCGAACTGCGCGTTCCGCTCGATCAGCAGGATCTGCGCCGATGCCGGGCTGCGGCGGAGCAGGTGCAGGGCGAGCAGCGTGCCGCTGAACCCGGCGCCGATCACGGCGATCGTGGGGCGGCGAGGCGCGGCCGGAGCGTGCTGTCCGGCGGAACGTGCCGGTGTCGTCGCGGGCGGCAGCTGTCGTCGCCGGCCCCGCGCGGTAGTGATCGTCTCGGCAGTCATGTGGATTCTCCCGTCGTCGAAGCGGCCGGAAGGAACCGCACGCCGCCGAGCGGCGGGATCCTCCAGCCACGGAGGCGGGTCGAAGGTACGTGACGGTCCCGGTTCCGATCGGCGCGGAGCGCGCGGCGAGCTATTTGCTGTCCGGCCGCCCTTTGACGGTCGACTTACCGGGACGACGCGGCGGCGGCGGAGCGGCTCGGCAGGTGGATCCCGCATTCGGTCTTGCCGCGACCGCGCCAGCGCCCGGCCCGCGGATCCTCGCCGTCCTGCACGCGATCGGTGCACGGCATGCAGCCGACCGAGAGGAAGCCGTCGGCTTCGAGCGGATGGCGCGGCAGGCCCCATTCGGCGAACGCGGTCGCGATCCGCTCGCGCGACCAGTCGGCGAGCGGGTTGATCTTGATCCGCCCGTCGCGCGCCTCGACCGCGGGAAGGCGGCTGCGCTCGCCGCCCTGGTACCGCTTGCGCCCGGAGATCCAGGCGTCGAACCCGCCGACCGCGCGCTCCAGCGGTTCGACCTTGCGCAGCCGGCAGCACGAATCGGGGGCGCGGTGCCACAGCGTCCCGTCGGGATCCTCGGCGCGCAGCCGCGCCGCATCCGGCCGAATCGTCCGCACGTCGCGCAGGCCCAGCAGCGCCGCGAGGCGGTCGCGGTAGCGCAGCGTCTCGCCGAACAGCTTGCCGGTGTCGAGGAAGATGACCGGTACCTCCGGATCGACCGACGCGACCAGCGCGAGCAGCACGGCCGCCTCGGTGCCGAACGAGGAGACGAGGGCGATGCGGCCGGCGAAGACCTGGCCGATCAGCGGTCGCAGCAGGTCCGCGCCCGACAGATGGCCGTAGGTCGAGTTCAGGGCGGCGGCCAGATCGTCCGTCGGCGCCGTCGGCTTCGTGCCGGCGGCGGAAGCGTGCACGATCTCGATGCGCCGGGCGCTGTCATCCATGGTGTTTTCTTCTTTGAAAAAGAGGAGTGACTAGCGGACGGGGCGCCGGGACGCGGCGGGGCAGGGCGTCGACGATCGTTCCCGGAAAGGCGCCGTGCCCGAAGGCACGGCCAGTTTCAGGGAGAAAACGCCCGGAAGGGTCCCGGGTGCTGCCGAGGCGGCGTCAGCCGCCTGGGCGCCTTTTCCGCCTCTGGCGGAAACTCGCGACGGCGCCGGTGTCGCCGCCGTCCTGTGATGCCGCGTCGGAAGAGACGCTGCGGAAACTCCACTGCCGAACCGCGCCATGATGCCCACCGCCCGTCTCCGGGGGCCGGCACCCGGCGATGCGGCGCACCCGCCGCAGCGTCATCGGGCGGGGCGGCCCCGCTTTAGCTGCATTTATCGAGCGCCCGCAAGCTGATGCTCAAATCGGCGCCATACCCGTCGCGATCAGCCGACCGGAAAACAAAAAACCCCGATCCCAAGGGGGCCGGGGCTTCAAACCTCCGACCTTTTAGCGGGATTTTTAACGTGGCCGCAAGCCGGTCGGCTCAAATCACCACGAACGCTTACACGGTACGGATGGGGCGCCGTCCTTGTCAAGCGCAGTGTGCGGCGCAACGATACAGTGTGCAGCGCAATTCCGTGCTGGCCTCCGCTTCTCCGCCGACATTGACAGCCCCGGGGGCGCGTCCATACTTTCAGCCTCAGCGCCGATTTGAGCTTCAGCTTGCGGGCGCTTAACAAATGCGGCTAAAGCGAGGGCGTCCCGCCCAGCAGCGCTGCCGGCGGGTTTTTTAATGGGCCTGATCCCGCCCAGGCCGGAACAGGGTGGGAGAGAAGGACCGGTGACTGCTTTCCGAGGCGCGGTGCGCCCCTTCCGTACGATGGTCGCGACGGCGGTCTTCGCGGCGGCATCCCTCGTGGCGGCGCTGGGCGCGGCGGTCGCGCACGCGGCCGAGCCGCAGAAAATCCGCGTCGACTACGCCTACTACAACCCGGTCAGCCTCGTCCTGAAGGAGAAGGGCTGGCTGGAGCAGGAGTTCGCGCCGCAGGGCACTGTGGTCGAGTGGGTGCTTAGCCTCGGCAGCAACAAGGCGCTGGAGTTCCTCAACGGCAGCAGCGTCGATTTCGGCTCGACGGCCGGCTCAGCGGCGCTGCTCGCCCGCGCCAACGGCAACCCGATCAAGGCCGTCTACGTCTACTCGAAGCCGGAATGG
>DASWRT010000028.1:0-15879 GCA_036403035.1 Allostellaceae bacterium
CCAGGTTCCACTGGTTCGATCCGTTCGATCCGGCGACCGAGACGGCGACGCGCGAGCAGGCGGTCGCGCTGACGGCGCCCTATAAGGGCAGCCCGTACCGGATCGGCTACTTCTCCGACAACGAGGTCGGCTGGTGGGGCGGCGCGCTCTTCTTCTGGTACTCGATGCAGCCGGCCGAGAACCACACCAAGCGGCGCTGGGTCGAGATGCTGCGCGCGGCGTACGGTGACGACTGGAGCCGCGTCGCCGACGATTTCGTTCCGCCCGCGAGCGTCGCGTCGTGGGACGCGCTGCTCGCGGCGCGGCAGCCGACACATCTGCGCGCCGGCGGGCAAGGCATTCAGGCGGTGCGGCGATGGACCGGGATCGTCGCCGAGCACTATTACGCGATGGTCGAGCGTGCGCTGCGCGCGGCCGATCCCGACGCGCTGATCTTCGGCGACCGGCTGCCGATCTACTACGACCCGTCGGCGGTGCGCGCGATGGCGCGCCATGTCGACGCGATCGCCACCAACTACAACGTCGACAGCCCGGACGGTTGGATCGCCCGCTACTACTTCGACGGGCTGCGCGAGCTGTCGGGCGGCAAACCGGTGCTGGTCAGCGAATGGTTCTACGCGGCGCGCGAGAACCGCACCGGCAACCGCAACAACGGCCACCTGATGACGGTCGACACGCAGGCCGAGCGGGCGGCGGGCGCCGCCGCCGCGACGCGCAACTTCGCGGCGGTCCCGGAAATCGTAGGGGCGCACTGGTTCCAGTACCCCGACCATCCGAAGGGCGGCCGCGCCGACGGCGAGGATTACGATTTCGGCCTCGTCGACATCGACGACCGGCCCTACGAGGCGCTGACGGCGGCGCTCGCCGCCGCCAACCGCGACGCGCCGCGGATCCATGCCGCCGCGGCTGCGGCGATGCGGCCGTCGCGACGCGCCGGCCCGATCGTGCTGCCAGCCGCCGCGATCGATGTCGGCGACAGATCGCTGCGCGACTGGCCGAAGCCGGCCGCGCTGCTCCCGCTGACGCCGGCGGCCGGCGAGACGACGTTCGGCGAGACCTACATGGCGTGGAACGAGGCCGGCCTGTCGGTCGCGCTGATCGGCCAGGACTATTACGACATCGACCTCTTCGCCTATGACGGCGCCTTTCCGCTCGGCGAATCGTTCCGCCTCGAACTCGGCGTCGATGCCGGCGCCGGGCCGCGGCGGTTCCTCCTCGCCTTCGTGCCGCCGCGGACGAAGGTGCGCGATCACCCGCCGATGACCGCCCTGCTCTGCGGCGGCGAACCGGTGCCGGACACCGCGACGGATTGCCGGTCCGTCCCCGGCGCCCGCGCCGTCTATTTCGGCGCCGACCAGCCGCGCATCACGGCCGAGGCGTTCCTGCCCTGGTCGGCGCTCGGACTGCGCGGGCCGCCGCCGGCACGGCGGTTGCGGATCGAGGTCGCCGGCACGGCATGGCACCGCTCGCGCTGGATGTCGCTCTCCGGCCTGCCGGCGGCGGAAGGGCTCGCGCGTCCCGACGCCTGGACGACGGTGCGACTCGGCGGCGGCGACGGCGGCGCCGCGGCAGGGTTGCCGCCGGGCGGAAACAGCAGACAAAAAAGCCCCGCTCCCCAGGGGTAGGGAGCGGGGCCAGGAGACAAGCTACAGCCTGCTGGGACTGCGGCGAACGAACGCAGGACGCTAGAAAAGGTTCCGGATAGATCGCATTCCGCGCTGCACGTGCCGGTGGCGTCTCAGTTTGAATTTCGGGAATGGGCGGATTCCAGCCTGTCCGCTTCGTGGTTATATCTAGCGAATCTTGGTCCCACCTCAGTGCACCGAAACGCATGCTCAAGTGTAAGCCGGGGAAAATTACGAATGTCGAATGAGCGCGGCATCAAGATAATTCACAGGAGGACGCCGGAATCGGCGGCCATGGTGGCAAACACCAAACGGGCGATGGCGATTACCGCCACACTTAACCGTTTGACATTCAACGACGCAGACGAAATTCGAGCCTTGTTCAGCGAACTCACCGGCAAAAAAATAGACAAGAGCTTCATACTGATCCCGCCATTCTATACCGCCGGTGGGGACGAAATCCGCGTCGGGCGTAATGTCTTCGTAAATCAGAACTGCACTTTCTACGATCTTGGCGGACTCGACATCGCAGACGACGTGATGATCGGGCCGAACGTGAGCATCATCACGACGGGCCATGCCCTTGAACCTTCGCAGCGCCGCGCCGTCACAATCGGAAAGCCCATTGTAATTGAGAGAAACGTTTGGATCGCAGCCGGCGCAACGATTATCGGCGGCGCGACGGTGGGCGAAAACTCGGTTGTGGCTGCAGGTTCGGTTGTCACCAAGGACGTTCCCCCGAATACCCTTGTCGGAGGAAATCCGGCGCGGGTCATTCGTTCTATTGGCGACGACTGAAGGAACATCCCGGGGGTCGTGAGCGGCCATTCAAACTGAGACACTACCCACGTGCCGGATCGCTTGTTAGCAGCGCGGCTCCTGCCTTACCCTGAACCGATGCTTGAACGTCGCCACGTCGCACTCATCGACTTCCCCGGCGGAGGAATCCGGCTGGCCGCGATGATCCACGACCATCGCGAGATGGCGCGTGCCTTCAATCTCGCGGTCGGCGGCGACCGTCCGATCTTCGTCCCGATCGTCAGCCCGTTCGGGCCATGCCTGACTCGCGCGACCGATGCCGTCGACCGCCAGCTCTTCCGCGCCGCGATGCTGGCCACCCAACTCGTGATCGCCGGCCACAGGATCGGCACTGAGGTTACGCTGGTCGACGGCAACGCGACCGTTCCCGCCGGAGGCTTCGTCTACCGGGTGTTCCAGCCGCAGCCGACGGTCGCGGCGGTGCATGTCGAGATCATGCGCCGCCCTGCCGCCGCATCCGCTGCCGCACGGCACCGGGGTTCCGGCGTCGCCGCCACCGCAGCGGCAATGGTCGCTCCCGGGGTTCTGTTCCGCGGCGGACTGCCCGATCTCGAATCCTGGGCAAAGCAGTCGGTCGGCACGCGCCTCACGCTCGTTCAGCCGCCGGAACCTTCTTAACTCGTTCCTCGTGGAGGGGAAAGTTCGGCTCCGAAGGGCTGCCTGCCTACTCCATCACCGCGGCGTGTGCGGGATCGTGGCCGCCGCCGGACTTGGGCTTGCGCAGCAGCACCAGCAGCGGCACCGAGATGATCGCGATGATCATCATCAGCTTGAAGTCGTCGATGAAGGCGATCGTCGTCGCCTGCTGCGTTATGACGGCGTCGAGTGCGGTGCGGCCGGCCGCCGATACCGGGCTCCAGTAGGTCGCGACCGCGGGGTTCTGGAACAGCCGGTTGAACGGCGTGACGTGCTGCACGATCTCGGCGTGGTTCACCTGCGTGTTGCTGGTGAGCAGCGCCGAGACGACGGAAATGCCGATGCTGCTGCCGATATTCCGCGACAGGTTGTAGAGGCCGGTCGCCTCGGTCCGGTTCTCCGCCGGCAGCGTCGCGAAGGTGATCGCGCTGAGCGGTACGAAGATGAACCCCAGGCCGGCGCCCTGGACGAAGCCGACCCACATGATGGTCCATTGCGCGACATCAGCGGTCCACCCCGTCATCTCCCAGAGCGCGACCGCAGTCAGGACCAGCCCGAGGAAGATCAGCGCGCGGGTGTCGACACGGTTGACCAGCCGCCCGACGATCATCATGGCAAGCATCGTGCCGATGCCCCGTGGCCCCATCACGAGACCCGCCGTCACGACCGGATAGCCCATCAGGGTTTGCAGGAACGGCGTCAGCAGCGCCAGCGTCGCCAGCAGGATGATGCCGACCATGAAGATGAAGACGATGCCGGCCGTGAAATTGCGGTCGCGGAACAGCCGCGGGCTCACGAACGGGCGTTCGGCGGTGAAGGTATGGACAAGGAAGAGGTAGAACGCGGTGCCGGCGACCGCCGCCTCGATGATGATCTCGGTCGAACCGAACCAGTCGAGCTGCTCGCCGCGGTCGAGGAAGACCTGGAGCGCCCCGATCGCGAGGCTTAGCGTTCCGAACCCGAACCAGTCCAGCTTGGCGCTCCGGTTCCGCACCGTCTCGGACAGGAACACGACGATCCCGGCGAAGGCGAGCAGGCCGACCGGCAGGTTGATGTAGAAGACCCAGCGCCAGTTATAGTTCTGGGTGAGCCAGCCGCCGAGCGTCGGCCCGAGGATCGGGCCGACCATGATGCCCATGCCCCAGATCGCCATCGCCGAGCCTTGCTGCTCCTTGGGGTAGGCGTCGAGCAGCACGGCCTGCGACAGCGGCACCAGCGCGGCGCCGAACATGCCCTGCAGCAGGCGGAACAGCACGATCTGCTCCAGCGACTGCGCCATGCCGCAGAGCATCGAGGCGACGGTGAACCCGGCGACCGAGACGAGGAACAGACGCTTGCGCCCGAACCGTCCGGCGAGGAAGCCGGTCGGCGGCGTCATGATCGCCGCGGCGACGATGTACGAGGTCAGGACCCAGTTGATCTGGTCCTGGCTCGCCGACAGATTGCCCTGCATGGAGGGCAGCGCGACGTTCGCGATCGTCGTGTCGAGCGCCTGCATGATCGTCGCCAGCATCACGCAGACGGTGATCGCGGCGCGGTTCGGCGCCGCCGCCGCTATCCCGGCCGGCTGTCCGGCTGCAGCGGCGCTCACGGGCGTTGCTCCGCCGCGTGCGCCACCCCCCCGCCGCCGCCGACATGCCCGAACAGGGCGGTAAGGATGTGCGGCATGCCGCGCGCATGGCCGGTGTCGACGTCGATCTCGACGCTCATGCCGGAGCGGAGGATCGGCTTGGACGGGTCGGTGTCGATGCGGACGCGGATCGGGATGCGCTGCACGACCTTGACCCAGTTGCCCGACGTGTTCTGCGCCGGCAGCAGCGAGAACTCGGAGCCGCTGGCCGGGCTGAGGCTCGCGACTGTGCCCTGCCATTCAACGCCGGGATAGGTATCGACGGTAACCTCAACCTTTTGCCCGGGCTTCATGTTCGTCAGCTCGGTCTCCTTGGGGTTCGCCTCGACCCAGACATGGTCGGTCGCGACGAGACTGAAGGCGGTCGTCGAACTGGCGTAGGCTGTCGCCGCCTGAAAATACATGCCCGGCTGCAACGACGGCACGTTGGTGACAATGCCGGCGGAGGGCGCCTTGACCACGGTATGCGCGAGCTGGCGGGCCGCCTCGTTGCGCTGAGCCAGCGCCTGGAGGTAGCGCGGGTGCTGCTCCGGAGCGATGTTCGGGTCGCCGTTCAGGTTCGCTACGATGCCGGCGAGCTGCTGCTGCAAGGAGGCAAGCTGCGAGCGCGCTGCATCAAGGTTGTGTCGCGCTTGGTCGAACGTCGCCTGCGACGTGACCTGCCGGGTCACCAGATCCTGCTGCCGGCGGAACTCGCGATCGTAGAACTCGATGTTGACCTGGGCGAGCCGGATATCCTCCTGCTTCTGCCGGTAGCTCGCCTTCAGCGCCTCGATGTCGTTACGGATCATGCCGAGCTGGGCGTTGGCGCTGTCGAGGGCGAGTCGGAATGGCGTATCGTCGAGGCGGAACAGCACCTGTCCGGCGGCGACGGCCTCGTTGTCGTGCACGGGGATCTCGGCGACGACGCCGGACACGTCCGTGGTGATCGGCAGGATGTCCGCCTTGACGTAGGCGTTGTCGGTCGAGACCCAGCGCCCGCCGGTCACGTAGAAATAACCGCCCATCAGGATGAGCAGGAGCGGTCCGAGGATCAGCAGGGTCCAGCGGACGAGCCGGCGCCGCGCCGCGGGATCGCGCGTCGCGGGTACGGCGGCGTCCGCATCCGTGCCGGGTGTCGGCGCGACCCGGCGAAAGGCCGGGGAGGTCGTGGTGGAGGCGCCGCCGTCAGCCATGGCTCGCCCTCCGCAAGACAGCGGCGGCGCGCGCCGGCTGCTGCTGCTGCTGCTCGGCAGGCAGGGTGCAGGCTTCGCCTGCGCTAAGGTTCTCTCGCATGATTGTCATTGCTCTCATCATCGCGTCACGCACTGTCGGCTCGACGCCGCTCAGTGCTTCGTCGGTAATCTCGGCTGCCAGCGCGCGGATGCGGTCCAGCATCGGGTGCGCCGCCGGAAGCAGGTGCAGGGTTCTGGCGCGGCGGTCGTTCGGATCGGCCCGCCGTTCGACCAGTTCGGCCGCCTGGAGCCGGTCGAGGAGCGCCACCAGCGTGATCGGCTCGACCTCCATGATCTGCGCCAGGGCCGCTTGGTTGATCCCCTCGTGTCGAGCGAGATGCGCCAGGACGGCGGCTTGCGCCCGGGTCAGCCCGAGGTCGCGAATGCGGGCGCGCTGCTCGAACCGTTTGCGGAACAGCCGCGACACGTCGTGCAGCAGGAACCCGAAGGTCATCGGATAAGGGTCGGCAGGCATGATGGCAGACTTATATGATAAGGTGCCTTATGATATGGTGTAGAACGCATGCCGCGCCACGTCCTCCGCGCATATCTGGTCTGCACGGGAGCATGGGCGGCGATTCCCGGTTGCTCGCGGGCGCAGCGCGGCCATCCTCTCTCACGGCTCCGGCGATGGAGGGACGCACGATGCTTGCGAGGATCACGGCAACCCTGCTCGCCGCGCTGCTGTTCCTCCTGCCGGCGGCAAGCCCGCCGGTCCTGGCGCAGGACGCGGGCAAGGAGCCCGCCAAGGAGGCCGCGTCAGGCGGGAAGCCGGCCCGCGAAGCGGCGTCCTCCGGGTCGACGCTATTGTCGCCGGCCGACTCGACGACGCAGCACACGCTGCGGCTGAAGGACGGACGCGAGATCCGCTACACCGCGACCGCCGGCATGCTCCCGGTCCGCGACGGCAAGGGCGAGACGCAGGCCGAGATCTTCTACGTCGCCTACGTCGCCGACCCGCCCTCGCCGGAACGGCCGCTGACCTTCGCCTTCAACGGCGGGCCGGGCGCCGCCTCCGCGTACCTGCATCTCGGCGCGCTGGGACCGCGGCGGCTCGTCTTCGCGCCGGACGGGACGATCCCGTCGCCGCCCGCGCAGCTCGTCGACAACGAGGACACCTGGCTCGCCTTCACCGACCTCGTCTTCGTCGATCCGGTCGGCACCGGCTACAGCCGGACCACCGACCAGAGCGAGGACGCGCGGAAGCGCTTCTGGGGCGTCGAGCAGGACGGCAACGCGATGGCCGCGGTGATCCGGCTCTACACCGCGCGCGCCGGCCGCTCGCTGTCGCCGAAGTTCCTGGCCGGCGAGAGCTATGGCGGGTTCCGCGCCGCGTTGCTCGCCCACAAGCTCCAGGGCGAGACCGGCATCGCCCCGAGCGGCGCCGTCCTCATCTCCCCGGCGCTGGAGTTCAGCCTCCTGTCCGAGGACGACTACCAGGCCGTCACCTGGATCACCCACGTCCCGTCCTTCGCGGCGGTCAATCTGGCGACGGCAAAGGGCGTCGGCGACCGCGACGCGCTCGCCGCTTCGCTGCACGACGCGGAAAGCTTCGCCGCCGGCGACTACCTGACCTATCTCGCCGCCGGCAGCAGCGCCGGACGCGAGCGCGAGCAGGCGGTCTGGAAGCGCCTCGCCGACCTCACCGGGCTGCCGCCCGCCATCGTCGAACAGGCGCGCGGACGGATCGGCAGCGGCACGTTCATCAAGGAGTACGCGCGGGCGCAGGGCCGGCTGCTGAGCCGGTACGACGGCACGGTGAGCGGTCCGGACCCGTACCCAACCTCGACGCGGCCGCGCGGCCCCGACCCGATCCTCGACCGCTCGGTGGCGCCCTGGACGAGCGCCTTCATCGCCTATGTCCGCGACGAGCTGGGCTACCGCACCGACCTGCCCTACCGGCTGCTCAACCGCGAGGTCGGCGGCCGTTGGGACTACGGCACCACCGCCTCGCACCAGGGCTTCGCCGGGGTGATGGACGATCTGCGCGAGGCGCGTGCGCTCAACCCCAAGCTGCGCGTGATGATCGCGCACGGCCTCACCGATCTGACGACGCCGTACTTCGGGACGCGCTATCTGCTCAACCAGATGCCGCCGATGCCGGGCGCCGCGCCGGTCGACCTCAAGCTCTATGCCGGCGGGCACATGATGTACATGCGGCCGGACTCGCGCCGGGCGCTCGCCGCGGACGCCGCGAGCCTCTATCGCGACGCGGTATCCGCGTCGATTGAATGAGCCCCTACCCGCCGCCGAACCCGGCGCGGTGGCGGTCGCGGTAGGCGGGCCAGGGGCCGAGCGGCGCCGCCTCGAAGACGCCGCGCGCGACGGCGCGGGCGAGGCAGTCCGCGGCGACCGCGCCGAGCTTCCCCAGCGCCACGGCGCGCGGCTCCGGCAGCTCCCGCCGGCCGGTCGCGAGGGCAAAGACCGTGTCGCCGTCGAACGGCGAGTGGATCGGCCGGATCGCGCGGGCGAGCCCGTCCTGCGCCATGATCGCGAGCCGCTGCGCCTCGACGCGAGTGAGCGTCGCGTCGGTCGCGACGACCGCGATCGTCGTATTGGCCGGCAGGTCCGGCGGCGTGCCGAGCCGGTCGAAGAGGTCGAGATCGGCGCCGGAAGAGACCCCGCCGTGGCGGGGCGGGCGCTGCCCGCCCAGTTCGCCGCGCTGCTCGAACGGCCACGCCCATAGACAGTCCTCGCCGGGCATGACGGCGGAGCCGACCGGGTTGACCGCGACCAGCGCCCCGACCCGCAGCCCGTCCGCCGCCATGTCGGCCGAGGCGCTGCCGAGCCCGCCCTTGAGCCGCCCCGCCTTGGCGCCGTAGCCGGCCCCGCTGTTGCCGAGCGCGAAATCGCTCCCGGCCCGCTCGCAGGCGGCGCGGGAGAGCGCGGCATAGGGCGGCGTCTCGCCCCAGCCCTTGTCCCCGCCGTTCGCGAGGTCGAACAGGATCGCCGCCGGCACGATCGGCACGTGCGTGCCGGCAATCGCGAAACCGACGCCGCGCGCCGCCAGCCACGCGGCGACGGCGGAGCCCGCGTCGAGCCCGAAGGCCGAGCCGCCGCTCAGCACGATCGCATGCACCTCCTGCACGAGCGAGGCTGCGCCGAGCGCCTCGGTCTCGCGCGATCCCGGCCCGCCGCCGCGCACGTCGACCGCGGCCACGGCGGGCGCGTCCGGCAGCACCACGGTGACGCCGGTCCAGGCCCGCCCGTCCTCGGCGTTGCCGACGCGGATGCCGTCGACGTCGGTGATGAGGTTGCGCGGCCCCGGCTCGATCGCGGTCGCTGTCATGCTCTCCCTCTCGTTGCGCCGGCCGGAGCATGATGCGCCGGCCAGGAGCGGCACGGCAATCTCAGCCATGGCGGACGGGCCGGCGGCTCTATACATGTGCCGCATGACGACAGATGCCGACGCCGCACCGCTCACCGACGCTCCCGCCACCCTAGCCGCCGACGATCCGCAGCACCGTCCGGTCGTGACGCTCCTGCCCGGCCGGCAGAAGCGCGTTTCCAGCGGCCATCCCTGGATCTACTCGAACGAGATCGCGATGGACGCCGCGGCGAAGGCGCTGCCGCCGGGCAGCCTCGTCACGCTCGCCGCCGCCGAGGGCAAGCCGATCGGCGTCGCGACGTTCAACCCGCACCCGCTGGTCAGCGCCCGCATCCTCGACCGCGACGCCGCCCGCCCGGTCGACCGCCGCTTCTTCGCGAAACGGCTGCGCCGCGCGCTGTCGCTGCGCGAGCGGCTCTATGACGAGCCCTATTACCGGCTGGTCCATGCCGAGGCCGACGCGCTGCCGGGGCTCGTCGTCGACCGCTACGGCGGCGTGCTGGCCGTCCAGCTCAACACCGCCGGGATGGACCGGCTCGGCGACACGGTGCTGGACGCGCTGGAGGAGGTGCTGCATCCGCGCGCCATCGTGCTGCGCAACGAGGGCACGGGCCGGGCGATGGAGAAGCTGCCGAACGAGACGCGGGTGGCGCGGGGCACGTTGGACGGAGAAGCGGTCGAGATCGTCGAGAACGGAGCGCGCTTCCGGGTCGACCTGCTGGGCGGACAGAAGACCGGCTGGTTCTTCGACCAGCGGGAGAACCGCGCCCTCATGGCGCATCTCGCGAAGGGGCTGCGCGTCCTCGACCTTTACAGCTTCGCCGGGGGGTTCGCGGTCGAGGCGGCGGTAGCCGGCGCCGCGGAGGTGGTCGCGATCGACCGCTCCGAGCCGGCGCTCGCCCAAGCCGAGGCGTCGGCCGCGCTCAACGGCGTCGACGGACGATGCCGCTTCGTCCGCGGCGAGATCTTCGCCGAGCTGGAGAAGCTGCATCAGGCGAAGGAGCGGTTCGACATGGTGATCGCCGACCCGCCGGCCTTCATCAAGTCGAAGAAGGACGTCGCCGCCGGCCTCCAGGGCTACCGCAAGATGACGCGGCTGGCGGCGCAGGCGGTGGCGCCGGGCGGCTTCCTGTTCGTCGCGTCCTGTTCGCACAACGCCGAACTCGACGCCTTCGCCGAAGCGGTGCGCCGCGGCCTCGCCGACGCCGGCCGCAGCGCCCGCATCCTGCGCACCGCCGGCGCCGCCGCCGACCACCCGGTGCACCCGGCGCTGCCCGAGAGCGCCTATCTCAAGGCGCAGGTGCTCGCGCTGGACTGAACGGCAGCGAAGAGGATCGCCGTCAGCCACCGTCGCCGACGAGCACGAAGGGCGCCCAATAGACCGGGTGGGAGGTCGCGGCGTTCGCGAGAAGGGCGAGCTGCGCGCGTTGCAGGGCTGCCGCCTTGCCTTCTTTCCCGCGCTTCGCGTAATCGCCGATCGTGCCGGTGGTGAGCGTCACGGTCGGGCCGGAGAAGACCGGCCAGTGCGACGCCATGACAGCGCGGGCGCCGGCGTAGAAGAAGGCGCGGGCGAGGCCGGACAGCGCCTCGCCGCCCAGCCCGTTCGGGCCCGCCGTGTCGCACGCCGAGAGGATCACCCAGTCGGCGTTGAGCTTCAGGGCGGCGATCTCGCTGGCGTCGAGCAACCCGTCCTCCCGTCCTTTCGGATTGGCCGGCGGCGTCAACGCCAGCGCCGGCTCGTTCTGGCAGCGCAGGACGCGCGGCAGGAGTCCGTGGGTCGCGAACGCGACCACGCGATAGCGCGAAAGGTCGGCCGCGCGCACCGCCGCCTCGGACGCCTTCGCGCCGGTGATCGCGCTGGCCGGAGGCGCCTTAAGCGCGGCGGCGATCGCCCGGACTTCCGCCGCGCTCTCCGGCAGACGCGGCAACTGCTTCAGGAGGCCGACGTCGATCCCCTCGCCGCCGCGGCAGGTCTCGCCGAGCTTTTGCAGGCCGCGCTGGTCGCCGCCCGCGCCGGCGAAGTCGGGATCGCCGAAGCCGATGAACGGCTCGGGCGCGGACGGGCGGGCGGCGCTGCGCCGAAGGTCGCGGAAGGCTGCGACGGTGGGCGACCAGCTCATCGCCATGTCGCGCGCCAGGAACGGCTGGCGCGTGTAATCGCCGACTTCCTTATCCACCGGAGCTTCGGTCACGAGGACGCCGAGCGGCAGGCTGGCGAGCGCGCCGCCGGGCACGACGATCAGGTGCCGCACGCCCTTGAGACCGTCGGCAAGCGGCCCGAAGAGGCTGAGATAGAGGTCGTGCGCCGCCGCGAGGTCGAAGCGCCGCGGGACGCTGCCGGGCGTGTCGAGGGCGCGGCGCAAACCGGCGACGGCTTCGTCGAGCGCCTTTTCGGACAGTTCCGAGCGGTGCATGCGGACGCGGGCGTCGCGCACAAGGAACACGTAGGCCGCGGCGCGGGTGACCGTAACGCTGAGCATCGCCTCGCCGGGCCGCATCAGCCGGCCGAGCTCGTCCGCCGCGACCGGCTTCGGGCTGACCAGCTCGGCATAGCGCGGGAACTCGGCCTGCAAGCGCCGCTCGGACGCCTCGGCTCGGCCGGCGGCCTCGCGGATCTCGGCGGAGAGGCGCTCGCTGGCTGCCGCCGCTGCTGCCGGCGTTGGCGCCGGGGCCGGCGCTGGTGTCGCCCCTGCGGATGCCGCGGCAGCGGGTGCTGCCGATGCCCCCGCGCCCGCAGCGGCTTTGTCGTCGTCGCCGTCGCTCTCGCCCGCAAGGAGCGCCGCCAGACGGGCGCGCAGCCGGTTGAGCTTCTCGTTCGCGTCCTGAAGCTCGCGCGCCGCCTTGGCGGCGCCGGGATCGTCGCTCGCGACGCGGGCGGCCATCGCGGCGATCGCGTGGGCCGCCAGACCGGCGCGCGGAAGCTGCGAGGCGAGGAACGCTTCCGGCGCGAGCGACGTCCCCGGATCGTCGGCGGCGAGCGCCAGATAGGGAGCGATCTGTTCCCGCCCGAGATTGTTGAGGTTCAGCGGGTCGCGCGCGGCATTCTCGACCGCCTTGCGGTACGAGGCGAGGGCCAGGTCCTTCTTTCCTTCGGCGCCGTACGTGTTGCCGATGTAGAGCTGCGCCTCGGCGACGACCCAGCTTTCGCCGAAGAGCGCCTGGCGCATCGCGGCCGATTTCTCGAACGCCGCGCGGGCGGCCGGGAACTGCCGCTGTTCCAGGTTGCTGCGGCCGATCCAGAGATAGGTCGTCGCGATCAGCGGGTGCGTCGGCCCGTAACCGCGGACATAGGCGCGGATCGCATCCTCGGCGGTGCCGATCGCCTCGGCATACCGCCCGGCGCCGATCAGCGCCTCCGCTTCGAACATCAGCGCGGTGCCCAGGCCGGCGGCGGGCTGGTTCGTGTCGCGCGCGTACTTCGTCGCCTCGGCGGCCATCGCGACCGCCTCGTCGTTTCTGCCCTGCAACCGGCGCAGGCCCGATTTGTACGACGTGAACCGCCGTATGTCGGCCGGCACGGACCGGCGCACCAGCGGCTCGGCGCGGGAGAACGTGGCCTCGGCCTCGGTGAGTCGGTACAGGCCGTACTGCGACAGACCGATGCCGGACAGGATGTCGCCGTTGGACGGGTCTTCGGCGCCGAAGCTCCGGGTCACGATTTCGAGGGCGCGCCGGTAAGTCGCCTCGGCCCGCCCCCAACTGCGGGCATAGATGTAGTGCAGGCCGAGCTTCTTCAGGTCCTGCACCGCGCCGATTTCCTGAACCCCGACGAGCGTCGCCGACGTGCCGACGATCGTCTCCAGGCGGCGGATCAGCGCCGTCGTCGGCGCGGTCCCGCCCGGCTCCGGCTCCCGCTTCTTCTCCAGGACCGCGATCGCGGCTTCGAGGAGGCCGCCGTTCACCGGAACCGCTTCCGCCGCGTAGGCGACGTTGCCGACCCGCGAGACGAAGACGACGACCGGCCAGCCGCCTTCCAGACGCCGGCAGGCCCGCAGCACCGCCGGGGCGGCGCCGTCGAGGATCGTCGTTTCCTGCGGGTCGCCGCAGGCGCCGACGCGCGTCTCCAGCGCCTTCTGGTAACCGCTCTCGCGGAGCAGCTCGGCGGCGGCCCGGCGGCTCGCAAAGCGCCGAAGTTGACCGCTCGGCAGGTTCCAGCCCTGGCAGTACAGCGCGTAGCGCGTCAGGCCTTCCTGCTCCGGCTTCTGGAACTCCAGCCGCAACCGGCACGGCTCGCCGGCCGCGTTCTTGCCGATCGCGACCTCGTCGCCGACCGCTTCGGGGAGGGAGGCCGCACGCGCTGCGGGAGCCACTGCAACCGCCGCCGCCGTCGCGGCCAGCAGCATCACCGCCAGAAGTCGAGGCATCGCAACACCGCAAAAGTTCTGTCTTGACCCGGCCGCATTCGACTCCCAACGGCGGAAAAACGCAATTGCGCTATCGATGCGAAACCGCGGCGGCACCGCCGGTTCACAATACCGCGAGGAGTGCTGTCGCCACCGCCGTACCGGAAACCGACCGTCAGAATCGGTTAAGCGTGTTGCGGTACGCTGTGCTTCCATGCAGCAGCAGCTCCTTCCGGGCGACCCGTTTCCCTGGCGTGGCTCATATGCGCCGGGCAGTCCGGACGACGGCTTCGATACCCTCGCCGTGGGCCGCTACGCCGTGGTCTGCTTCCTCGGCCCGGCGGGCGGCGGCGACCCGGCGGTCGCGGCGATGCTCGCCGAGGTGAAGCGCCGGAAGGACGTGTTCGACGACCGGCACGCCGCCTTCTTCGCCGTCTCCGCCGACCCTTCGGACGAAGCGTCCGGCCGCCTCGCGGAGAACCTGCCGGGCTTCCGGCCGCTGCGGGATCCCGACCTCGCCGCCGCGGCGCAGTGCGGGCTGGTCGAACGCCGCGGCAGCGTCGGCGGCCTCGCGGTCCGCCGCTGCGCCTTCGTGCTCGACCCCGGACTGCGCGTCCTGGCGGTGCTGCCGCTGAGCGAACCGGCGGCCTTCGCGGAGCGGCTGATCGCGCTGCTCGCCGGACTGCCGCCGCCGGCCCGGACCGCGCTGCCGGCCCCGGTGCTGATGCTGCCGCGCGTCTTCGAGCCGGATCTCTGCCGCGTGCTGATCGAGGCGTTCGAGCGGAGCGGCGGCGGCGCCGGCCTGGACAGCGGCGGCGGCGGTGAGGGCCGCAAGCGCCGCCGCCGGGACTGCCTGCTGCTCGACGAGGCGCTGCGCGGCGCCGTGCGGCAACGGATCGAGCGCCGCGTCGCGCCGATGATCCGCCGCGCCTTCCAGTTCGAGGCGACGCGGCTCGAACGCTACCTCGTCGCCTGCTACGACGCGGCGGAGGGCGGCCATTTCCGCGCCCATCGCGACGATGCCGCCGGCCCCGGCGTCGCGCACCGCCGCTTCGCGGTGACGATCAACCTCAACGCCGAGGATTACGAGGGCGGCGACCTCGCCTTTCCCGAGTTCGGCCCGCAGACCTACCGCGCGCCGACCGGCGGCGCCGTCGTCTTCTCCTGCTCGCTGCTGCACGAGGTGCTAACGGTGACGAGCGGCCGGCGCTTCGCCTTCCTGCCGCTCCTCCACGACGAGGCGGCGCAGAAGGCCCGCGAGCGCCACCTGGAGCTTGCCGCGGCGTCGTAGGATTTCGGAGGGGTTTATCCGCGACGGAGCGGATGCCATATTCCGCCCGGCCCGCTCATGACCCCTCCGCTTCCGCTCTTCCCCGACGAAACCTCCGCGACGCTCTCGCCGCACCCGCACCAGATCGAGGCGCGGGACCGGATCCTTGTGGCGCGGGCGGCGGGGCGGTGGGGGTTCCTGCTCGGCGACCGCACCGGGCTCGGCAAGACGCTGGCGGCGTGGCTGGCGCTGGCGGCGATGCCGGAGCGCGAGGTGCTGATCGTCTGCCCGCGCGGCGCCATCCCGCACTGGCGCCGGACGATCGCCCTGTCCGGCGCAGGCGCCGGCAAGGACGTGACGATCCTCAACTACGAGCGGACCAAGTCGCTGCTCGCCCCGGTTGCGGCCAGCGCCAAGCGCTCTACCCGCGCCAAGAACAACGAGCTGGCGAAGCACGGCGCGCCGAAGCGCGTTTACCCGCTAGTCCTGTTCGACGAGGCGCACCGGCTGCGCAACCCCTACGCGCAGCAGACGATGGCGTGCCGCGCGATGGCCGACGCCGCGCGCTTCCGCCTGTTCCTCAGCGCCACCGCCGGGCAGACGCCGCACGAGCTGGGCTATCTCGGCCCGCTGCTGGGACAGGTGGCGGGTGTCGACACATCGAGCCTCGCCGGCTTCCGCGAGCTGATGAAGCGGCTCGGCATCGGCCGCGCCAAGGGGCGCTGGGTCAACTGGCGGTGGGAGCCGAATGAGGCGGACCGCGACCGGATCTCCCGGCTGCTCTACACCGGCGGCCCCGCGTCCGCGATCGGCATCCGCCGCCGGCCCGAGGACATCGCCGGCTGGCCCGAGGTGCAGCGGGCGCTCAGCCCCACCGCGCTCGACGCGAAGGAGCGCCGGCTCTACGACGCGACGTGGCGGGAGTTCCGCCGCGAGCTGGGCCTGCTCGGCGGCAGCGTGCGGCGCCCGATCGGCTGGGCCGCCGACCTGCGGTTCCGGCAGAAGGGCTCGCTG
>DASWRT010000029.1:0-33218 GCA_036403035.1 Allostellaceae bacterium
TCCCTCTCCCCTTCCGGAAGCGGAGGGGCCATGCGCAGCATGGGAGAGGCAAGTTTCGCTGGGCATGCATGGCGCTCCTCCCTCATCAGCCCCCATCCTGGCCTTCCCCCGCAGGCGGGGGAAGGAGGCGCGAGGAGAGGATGGCCCCGCCTACGGGCAGATCTCGGTCTCGGCGAAGAAGAACGCGACCTCGCGGGCGGCGTTCTCCGGCGAGTCGGAGCCGTGCACCGAGTTCGCCTCGATCGACTCGGCGAAGTCCTTGCGGATCGTGCCCGGCGCGGCGTTGGCCGGGTTCGTCGCGCCCATGATCTCGCGGTTGAGCGCGACCGCGTTCTCGCCTTCCAGAACCTGGACGACCACCGGCCCCGAAATCATGAACGACACGAGGTCGCGGAAGAACGGCCGCTCCCGGTGCACCTCGTAGAACCGCTCGGCGACGTCCTGGCTGAGCTGCAGCCGCTTCTGCGCGACGATGCGCAGGCCGCGCTCCTCGAAGCGGGCGTTGATCTTGCCGGTGAGGTTGCGACGCGTCGCGTCGGGCTTGATGATCGAGAGCGTGCGCTCGGTGGCCATGGTCGACGACTCCTGGATGGAAATTCGCGGCCTTATAGCGACCGCCCCGGCGGACGGCAACGGACCGGCTGCCGCAGCGCAGCATACGGGAGAAGGAGTCCTACGCCTTCTTCTCCCAGCCCGATGCGGTCTGCTGCCAGTAGGTGAGCGCGTGGCCCGCCGCCTTCGCGACCTTCCAGCGCTCGCGTGCGGCGGCGACGGAGTCGTCGCTGCCGTCGAAGATGTCGAGGCAGCGCTTGTAACCGTCCAGGCGGGAGGAGCGGACGCCGTCGGTCAGCACCAGCATCGTGGCGCCGTTCGGCGGCGGTTCGTCCTCTGACGTGAGCCAGATCGGCTGCCGCTCGGCGTTGCCGTCGCGGGCCGTGCCGTGCGGCAGGAAGCTCGCCTCGTCATAGGTCCAGAGCACCGCGTCGAGATGGTCGACCCGCTCCGCCGAGCCGGCGAGCACGACGACGCGGAAGCCGCCGGCCAGCGCCCGTTCCAGAAGCTTCGGCAGCGCCCGGTCGAGCGGGGTCGTTCCGAGATGGTAGAATCCGATCTCGGCCACGGCCGGGCTTACCCTTCGTAATAGTCCGCGACGAACCGGTCGAGCAGGCGCACCCCGAAGGCGGTGGCGCCCTTCGGCACCGTCGCCGCGTCCTACTTCGACCAGGCGGTGCCGGCGATGTCGAGATGCGCCCACGGCACGTCGTTGACGAAGCGTTGCAGGAACTTCGCCGCCGTGATGCTGCCCGCGCCGCGGCCGTTGCCGACGTTCTTCACGTCGGCGGCGTCGCTGTCGATCTCGCGGTCGTAGGCGTCGGCGACCGGCAGCCGCCAGACCTTCTCGCCGACCGCGGTCCCGGCGGCCGTCAGGCGCTCCGCCAGCTCGTCATTGTTCGAGAACAGCCCGGCATATTCGTTGCCGAGCGAGACGATGATCGCGCCGGTCAGGGTCGCGAGGTCGACCATGAAGCGCGGCTTGAAGCGGTCCTGGCAGTACCAGAGCGCATCGGCCAGCACGAGGCGGCCCTCGGCGTCGGTGTTGATCACCTCGATCGTCTGCCCGGACATCGAGGTCACGATGTCGCCGGGCCGCTGCGCCGTTCCGGACGGCATGTTCTCGACCAGCCCGACGATGCCGACGACGTTGACCTTGGCCTTGCGCCCGGCGAGCGCCCGCATCAGGCCGACCACGACGCCCGCGCCGGCCATGTCCCACTTCATCTCCTCCATGCCGGCGGCCGGCTTGATCGAGATGCCGCCGGTGTCGAAGGTCACGCCCTTGCCGATGAAGGCGAGCGGAGCGGCGTCCTTGTCGCCCTTCGGGGCGCCCTGCCACTGCATCACGACGAGGCGCGGCGGCCGAGCGCTCCCCTGCCCCACGCCGAGCAGCGCCCCCATCCCGAGCTTCCGCATCTTCTTCTCGTCGAAGATCTCGACCTCGACGCCCAGCTCTTCCAGCGACCTGGTCTGCTCGGCGAAGCTCTCCGGATAGACGATGTTGGCCGGCTCGGAGACGAGGTCGCGCGTCAGGAAGACGCCGTCGGCGACCCGGTCGAGCGGCTGGAAGGCGCGCTTCGCCGCCGCCGCCGAGTCGGTTCCGATCGTCAGCCGCTCCAACGTCGGCTTCTGCTCCGGTTTCTGCTTGGTGCGGTATTTGTCGAAGCGGTAGGCGCGGAGCCGCGCCCCGAGGGCGAGCCGCGCCGCCGCCTTGCCGCCGCCGAGCGACTCGACGCCGAGCGCGGCTTCGTCGAGCAGCACCGTCGCCTCGTTCTCGCCGGCGCCGTTGAGCGCCGAGACGATCGTACCGCCGAGAGCCTCAAGCTGACGCTCGTCGACGCTCCCGGCCTTGCCGAGACCGACCAGCAGGATGCGGCTCACCGGCAGCCCGGCAGGTGCTACGACCGCGAGGGTTTCGTCCTTCT
Organism: Allostellaceae bacterium; assembly: GCA_036403035.1. Classification (GTDB taxonomy): domain Bacteria; phylum Pseudomonadota; class Alphaproteobacteria; order ATCC43930; family CGMCC-115725; genus DASWRT01. The sequence continues at coordinate 2,481 of DASWRT010000029.1, forward strand.
TGCCGCTGAAGCGGCCGCCCGCCACCGCCCGCTGCAAGGCGCCGCCGGTCCGCCGGTCGAGATCGGTGGCGCTCGGCGACAACTGCCGCTCCTCGAACACGCCGGCCACGACGGCGCCGGCGGACGGCACGGCAGGCTCGGAGAAGCTGATCTTCATCGCAACGATCCTCTTGCGGAGACGGCGCCCGGCGGGATGGACACGTCATCGCCGATAGTCGGAACGAGGCGGCGAGTCAACGCCTGCGGCGCGGCCTGAGGCACGCTCCCGCCTTCGCCGGAAAGGTCGGCGCCGCGGGACAATTCGCCCTAGGAATTGCGGAGTCCGCGCTCTTATAATCCGCGCCCGATGAAGCGGCTGACCCGATATGTCCTGCGCCAGAGCCTCGGCGCGATGCTGTTCGTGACCGTCGCGCTCACCGCCGCGATCTGGCTGGCGCAGTCGCTCCGCCTCATCGACCTGATCGTGAACCGCGGACTGTCGCTCGGCCTGTTCCTTTATCTGGCCGTGCTGATCCTGCCGCGCTTCCTCGACATCGTGATCCCGATCGCGATCTTCATCGCCGTGCTCTTCACCTACAACAAGCTGATGGCGGAGAGCGAAGTCGTGGTGATGCGCGCCGCCGGGGTGAGCCCGATCACGCTGGCGTACCCGGCGCTCCTGCTCGCGGCCGGCGCGACGGCGATGCTGTTCGCGTTCTCCGCCTACCTGCTGCCGGCGTCGAACCGCGCCTTCAAGGATCTCCAGTTCGAGATACGCAACCAGTTCGTCTCGGCGGTGATCCAGGAAGGGACGTTCACGCCGATCTCGGAGAACATCACCGTCTATGTGCGCGGCCGCGAGCCGAACGGAGAGTTGTCCGGCCTCCTGGTGCAGGACGAGCGCGACCGCAACAAGACCGTGACGCTGATCGCCGAGCGGGGCGCGTTCGTCGACACCGACGCGGGGGCGCGCGTGCTGATGCGGAACGGCACCCGCCAGCAGTACGACCGGACCGGCGGCAAGCTCTCGGTGCTGAGCTTCGAGCGCTACACGCTCGATCTCGAGGAACTGCGGGACGCGCCGGGCGTGCGCGAACACGAACCGTCGGAGCGCGACCTCCTCGACCTGTGGTTCGGTCCGTCCCGCCGCGACTCGTCGGCCGGCAAGGCGGTCGTCATCGAGCGGCACGTGCGCCTCATCGGGCCGTTTACGCCGTTCGTCTTCGTCCTCATCCCGCTCGCCTGCCTGCTGTCCGGCGAATTCAATCGCCGCGGCCAGTCGAAGCGCGTGCTGCTCGCGGTGCTGTTCGCCTTCCTGTTCCAGGCCGCCGACCTCGGCATGCGCAACCTCGCCAACCGCCAGCTCGCCGCCATCCCGGTGCTCTATGTCGTGATCGCGCTGCCGATCGCCGCCGGGTTGTGGATGCTGCTTCGCGACACGCTGCGGAGCGGCGGCGGCGGCCGCAGAGCGCCGGCGGGGCGGCGGCGGCAGCCGCTTGCAACCGTCCGTTGATCCGATACCGATGCGCTTGACCAAGACCCTCTCGGGCTACATCGCCCGGCACTTCATCGCCGGCTGCGGCGGCGTGTTCATGGCGATGATCACGATCACCTTCCTGCTCGACTATCTCGAGCTGATCCGGCGCGGCGGCGCGAAGTCGGACGCGACGCTCGGACTGCTGTTCGAGATGGCGCTGCTGAAGCTGCCGCACATGGCGCAGGAGGTGATGCCGTTCGCGATCCTGTTCGGCACGATGGTGACGTTCTGGCGGCTGACCCGCAGCAACGAGCTGGTGATCGCCCGTGCGGCCGGCATCTCGGTCTGGCAGTTCCTGATGCCCGCCGTCATCTTCGCGGTCCTGATCGGCGTCGTCGCGGTGACGGTGTTCAACCCGGTCGCATCGGCGATGCAGGCGAGCTACGAGTCGCTGGACAACCGCGTGCTGCGCGGCGGCGGCGACCAGCTCGCCGTGTTCCGCACCGGCGTCTGGCTGCGCGAGAGCGATGCGCAAGGCAACCACTCGATGATCCATGCCGACCGGATCGAGCAGGATCACGACATCGTGCTGCAGAACGTGACGATCTTCTTCTTTACCGGAATGAATCGCTTCTCCGGCCGCCTCGATGCGGCGACGGCGCGGCTGGAGAGCGGGAAATGGCACGTCCTCAACGGGTCCTATTGGCGGGAGGACCACCCCTCGGAGCCGTTCGAGACGATGGACATCCCGACCGGGCTGACCGGCCGCAAGATCCAGGAGAGCTTCGCGTCGCCCGAGACGATGTCGTTCTGGCAGCTCCCCGGCTTCATCCGCCTGCTTCAGGAGTCCGGCTTCTCGACGCAGCGCCACCGGCTCTACTTCAATGCGCTGCTCGCCCGGCCGTTCCTGTTCTGCGCGATGGTGCTGATCGCCGCGACCTTCAGCCTGCGCATGCAGCGCCGCGGCGGCACGACGCTGATGATCTCCGGCGGCGTCGCCAGCGGCTTCCTGCTCTACTTCCTCTCGGACGTGGTCTTCGCCCTCGGCCTCTCGTCGACGATCCCGGTGACGCTCGCCGCCTGGACGCCGGCCGGCATCTGCCTGCTGATCGGCACGACGCTGCTGCTGCACCTGGAGGATGGCTGAGCGTCATGGTTCGGATTCTGCCGACGGCGGCCACGGCAGCGGCAACCCTCCTCCTGCTCGCGGCGACGGCGTCGGCGCAGGCGCCGACGAGCGCGCAGGCGCGGCAGGCGCCCGCCGTCTTCACCGCCGATGAAGTGCGGTACGACGACGAGCTGGGGCTCGTGGTCGCAAGGGGCCACGTCGAGATCAACCAGAACGGTTCCACCGTCCTCGCCGACACGGTCACCTACAACCAGCGCTCCGACACGATCACGGCGTCGGGCCATGTCAGCCTGCTGGAGCCGACCGGCGAGATCGTCTTCGGCGACTTCGTCGAGCTGACGAACCGGATGAACGACGCCTTCATCCAGAACGTCCGCATGCTGATGACCGACCGGTCGCGGCTCGCCGGCAACACCGGCCGGCGGACCAACGGGGTGCGCACCGAAGTGCGGCGCGGCGTCTACTCGCCGTGCGACCTGTGCCGCGACGATCCGACCCGCCCGCCGGTCTGGCAGCTCCGTGCCGCGGAGATCTCGCACGACCAGGAGAAGAAGACCATCGAGTACCGCGACGTGACGCTGGAACTCGGCGGCTTTCCGGTCCTCTACCTGCCGTATCTGGCGCATCCGGACCCGACGGTGCGGCGGCAGAGCGGCTTCCTGCCGCCGACGATCAGCAACTCGACGAACCTCGGCTTCAACGTCACGCAGCCTTACTACTGGGCGATCGACAAGGACAAAGACCTGACGTTCATGCCGATGTTCACCACCGACGCGGGACAGGTCGCCGCGGCGGAGTACCGGCAGCGCTGGGGGTTCGGACAGGTCGACATCACCGGCAGCATCGTCGACGATCCGGCGTCGGATGTGCAAAGCAGCACCGGCAACCCGAACGCCGGCGATCAGGTGCGCGGTCACGTCTTCGGGTTCGGCCGGTTCAATCTCAACGATACGTGGCGCAGCGGGTTCGACGTCGCGCGGGCCACCGACCAGACCTACATGCGGCGCTACCGCTTCGGCGGGACCGAGGCGTTCCTGACCTCGCACGCCTTCGCCGAAGGCTTCGACCCGCGCGCCTATTACAGCGCCAATTTCTACGCCTTCCAGCCGCTGGTCGCCGGCTTCGGCACGGCGACGCAGCCGGTGATCCTGCCGGTCGCCGGCTATAGCTGGCTGGCGCCGAAGGACAGCCTGGGCGGCGTCTGGAGCGTCGACGGCAACCTGCTCAATCTCTACCGCGAAACCGGCAACAGCACTCAGCGCGTATCGGTCGGCACCGGATACCGCCTTCCGCTCACCGGCCCCGCCGGCGACCTCTACACGGTGTCCGCCACCATCCGCGGCGACGCGTACAACTTCAACAGCTTCCAGAACGACGTGACGGAGTCCGTACCCGGCACCACGGACGGCCGCATCTTCCCGCAGGTCGCGCTCGAATGGCGCTATCCCTGGGTGCGTACCGGCGAGACATTCAGTCAGCTCATCGAGCCGATCGCCGCCGTGGTCGCCGGGCCCAGCGGCGGCAACAACCAGCGGCTGCCGAACAACGACAGCAACTCGTTCGAGTTCGACGATACACAGCTGTTCCGGCCGAACCGGTTCTCCGGGCTGGACCGGGTGGATGTCGGGCAGCGTGTCGATTACGGGCTGCACGGCGCGGTCTACGGCAACGGCGGCGGCAGCTCCAGCTTTCTGGTCGGCCAGAGCTACCGTTTCGACCACAACACCAGCTTCCCGCAGGGCTCCGGCCTGGAGGCGCAGGTCTCCGACGTGGTCGGACGGGTCACGGTGTCGCCGAACAGCTATCTCGATCTCGTTTACCGGTTCCGGCTTGACCATGACGATCTGCGCGTGCGCCGCCACGAGGCGACCATCTCCGCCGGGCCGGACAATCTTCGGGCGAGCGTCTCCTATGTCCGGCTGCCGAGCGGCCTCGTGCTTCTGCCGAACGGCACCTTCGCTCCGATCTCCACGACCAGCGCCACCACGTCGGTCTCGAACAGCAACAGCCTCGACCAGGTCAGCCTGGGACTGACGCTTGGGCTGACGCAGTACTGGACGCTCAGCGCCTCGACGACGCGCAATCTGCGGACCGATCCGTCCACGCCGCAGACGCTCTACTCGCGGCTGGTCGCGGTGTATCGCGATGAGTGCTTCGCCTTCGTCGCCTCGCTCTCGCAATACGGCGTTACCGACCGCGACATCAAGCCCGGCACCACCCTGCTCTTTTCCTTCGTCTTCAAGAATCTCGGCGAGATCGCCGCACCCGCCGTGCAGACCGGAACGGCCATCCAGTAAGAGTGCCCGACGGAACCGGTCGCGTTCTTGGACGCGGTGCGAGCGCCCGCGACAAGGCGGGGCCGCCCGTGTATTGTCGCCGCCGAACATAGCCCGTCCCCGCCACGGATATTTGCGAACAGATTGCGATGAAGCGCCTGCTGCTCCCGCTCCTCCTCGTCACAGGGCTCCAGACGGCCGCATTGGCGCAAGAGGCCCGGATCGCCGCCGTCGTCAACGACGACGCGATCTCGATGCCCGACCTCGACGCCCGCCTCCGGCTCGTCTTCGCCTCGTCCAATCTTGAGGACACGCCGCAGGTCCGCGCGAAGCTCGCGCCGCAGGTCCTGCGCAGCCTCATCGACGAGAAGCTGGAGATGCAGGAGGCGAAACACCTGAAAATCACGGTGACCGACGCCGAGGTCGACGACGCGATCGGCAGGATCGAGGCGCAGAACCGGCTGCCGAAGGGCGGTCTCGACACTCTCCTGGCGCAGCGCGGCGTCGACAAGCAGGTGCTGCGCGACCAGCTCACCGCGACCCTGCTTTGGGGCAAGGTCATCCGGCGCAAGATGAGCATGAGCGGCGGCATCTCCGAGGAGGAGATCGACGAGGCGGTGGAACGGCAGCAGAAGACCAGCGGACAGCCGCAGAGCCGCGTCGCCGAGATCGTGCTGAACGTCGACGTGCCGCAGCAGGAAGAGGAGGTCCATCGCGCGATCGACCGCCTGTTCGAGCAGCTCAAGGGCGGCGCCGACTTTGCGCGCGTCGCTCAGCAATTCTCGCAGTCGGCGACGGCGGCGGTCGGCGGCGACATCGGCTGGGTGACGCCGGATCAGCTCGGCGAGGAAGTGGGTCAGGCGGTGCGCCGGCTCAATCCCGGAGAAATGTCGGCCCCGGTGCGCGGTCCGGCCGGCTGGTACCTGCTGCTGTTGATCGACCGCCGCGCCGGGGTGGCGAAGGCGTCGGCCGACGACACCAACGTCTCCCTGGTGCAGGTGATGTTCCCGGTGGCGCCGGATGCGCCGGCGGCCGACCGCGACAAGGCGAAGTCGGCCGCGGAAGCGGTGTCCACGACGGCGAAGAGCTGCGGCGAGATGGTCAAGATGGGGCAGGAGCGCGCGCCGAAGACCTCCGGCGACCTCGGCCGCGTGCGGCTGGGCGACCTGCCGTCGGAGATCAAGCAGGTCGTCGCCGATCTGCCGGTCGCCCAGCCGTCGCCGGTGGTGCCGTTGCGCGGCGGCGTCGGCGTGCTGATGGTGTGCCAGCGCGAGGCGCCGGCCAGCGGCCTGAATCGCGACGACGTCGCCGACGACCTGGCGCGGCAGCGCTTCGAGAACATCGGCCGGCGCTACCTGCGGGACCTCCGGCGCACGGCGTTCGTGGACGTCCGCGCATGACCCTGTCCCTCGCCCTCACCATGGGCGAGCCGGCAGGGATTGGCGGGGAGATTGCGCTCAAAGCATGGCTGCGACGCCGCGAAGACGATTCGGGCGGCGGCGGCCACGGCGGCGGCACTTCCCCAGCCTTCTTCATGATCGACGACCCGGCGCGGCTGACCGCGCTGGCGAAGCATCTCCGGCTGACCGTGCCGATCGAAACGATCGAACGGCCCGCCGCCGCCGGCGCGGCGTTCGGCCGCGCCCTTCCGGTGCTGCCGCTGACGCTGCCGGCCCCGGTGCAGCCGGGCATCGTCGATCCGCGGAACGGCGGCGCCGTGGTCGAGGCGATAGAGCGCGCCGTCGCCTTGGTCCGCGGCGGCGAAGCCGGCGCCGTCGTGACCAATCCCATCCACAAGCAGGCCCTGTACGGGATCGGCTTCGCTTATCCCGGACACACGGAGTTCCTCGCCGCGCTTGCCGGAACCGGCATCAGGCCGGTGATGATGCTGGCCTGCCCCGGGCTGCGCGTCGTGCCGGTGACCGTGCACCTGCCGCTGCGCGCCGCCATCGATGCGCTGACGACCGCGGCGATCGTCGATGCCGGACGGACCACCGCCGCGGCGCTGACGCGGGATTTCGGCATTGCGCGGCCGCGCCTTGCCGTCGCCGGCCTCAACCCGCATGCCGGCGAGGGCGGCAGCCTCGGGCGGGAGGAGATCGAGATCGTCGCTCCGGCGGTCGCAGCGCTGCGCGCCGAAGGCATCGCCGCCGAGGGGCCGGCGCCGGCGGACACGCTGTTCCACGCCGAGGCGCGCCGCCGCTACGACGCCGTGCTCTGCATGTACCACGATCAGGCGCTGATCCCGCTCAAGACGGTCGACTTCGACCGCGGCGTCAACGTCACGCTCGGCCTGCCGTTCGTCCGCACCTCGCCCGACCACGGCACCGCGTTCGACATCGCGGGGCGCGGCGTCGCGAACCCGGACAGTCTGATCGCCGCGCTGGCGCTGGCAGGCGAGATGGCTGCGGCACGGTGGGCGGCGACCTTTGGCGACTGAGCCGCCCAGCGGCGGCAGCGGCTCGGTCGAAACCGGAGACGGGCTGCCGCCGCTGCGCGACGTCATCGCGCGGTACGGGCTCGGCGCACGCAAGGCGCTCGGCCAGAACTTCCTGCTCGACCTCAACCTGACCGGCCGGATCGCGCGCAGCGCCGGCCCGCTGGAGGGACGCAACGTCGTCGAGATCGGGCCGGGGCCGGGCGGGCTGACGCGCGCCCTGCTTGCCGCAGGCGCCGCGCGCGTCGTCGCGGTGGAGCGCGACGAGCGGTGCGTCCTCGCGCTCCAGGAACTCGCCGCCGCCTATCCGGACCGCCTCGCGATCGTCGCCGGCGACGCGCTGGAGACCGACCCGGCCGCGCTGGTCCCCGCGCCGCGGAAGATCGTCGCGAACCTGCCGTACAACATCGCGACGGCATTGCTGCTGCGCTGGCTGCCGGGCATCGGCGCGTACGAGAACCTGACGCTGATGTTCCAGAAGGAAGTCGCGCAACGGCTCGCCGCCGCGCCGCGCAGCCGGGACTACGGGCGCCTGAGCGTCGTGACGCAATGGCTGGCGACGGTCCGGCCTTTGTTCGACGTGCCGCCGCGCGCCTTCGTGCCGCCGCCCAAGATCACGTCGACGGTCGTCCGCATCGAGCCGCGGCCGGAGCCGCTGGCACCGTGCCGGCTCGCCGACCTGGAGCGGGTCACGGCGGCGGCGTTCGGCCAGCGGCGCAAGATGCTGCGCGCCAGCCTGCGCAGTCTCGGCGGTGGCGAACGCGCCGAGGCGCTGCTCGCCGCGACCGGACTGTCGCCGACGGCGCGTGCCGAGGAACTGCCCGTGGAGGCGTTCTGCGCCCTTGCCCGCGAGCTGGCGGCGCTCAGCCCGGCGCCGCCTGCCGCAGCCGGTTGACGAACTCGACGAGGCCGATTTGCCGCTCCCGGCGCAGCCGCTCGGCGTGTAGGATCTCCGAGACCTGCCGCACGCTCTCCTCAAGCTCGCTGTTCACGATGACGTAGTCGTATTCGGGCCAGTGGCTCATCTCGTCGCTGGCCTTCGCCATCCGCTTGGCGACGATCTCCGGCGCGTCCTGGGCGCGCGAGCGCAGCCGGGTTTCGAGCGCGTCGAGCGACGGCGGCAGGATGAAGATGCTGACGAGGTCGTTGCGGATGCTCTGCTGGAGCTGCTGCGTGCCCTGCCAGTCGACGTCCGCGACGACGTCCTGGCCGGCGCGCAGCATCGCCTCGACCGGCTCCCGCGGCGTGCCGTAGTAGTTGCCGAACACGTTGGCGTATTCGATCAGCCTTTCCTCGCGGACCAAGCGGTCGAACTCGACGCCGTTGATGAAATGGTAGTGGACGCCGTCGATCTCGGCGGGCCGTTGCGGCCGCGTCGTCACCGAGATCGAGACGCCGAGTTGCTGCTCGCGCTGCAACAGCGCACGCGTGATCGTGGTCTTGCCGGCTCCCGACGGAGACGACAGGACAAGCATCAGCCCGCGGCGGCGGACCATGAAGGGAGAAGCGGGCACGCGGTCACTCAATGTTCTGAACCTGCTCGCGGAACTGCTCGATCACCGCCTTGAGCGCGAGCCCGATCCGCGTGAGGTCGAGATCGGCCGATTTCGAGCAGAGCGTGTTGGCCTCGCGGTTGAACTCCTGGCAAAGGAAATCGAGGCGGCGGCCGACCGGCGCCGCCTCGGCGAGCAGCGCGCGGGCCGCCGCGACATGCGCGGTCAGGCGGTCGATCTCTTCGCGCACGTCGGCCCGGCCGACCAGCAGCGCCGCCTCCTGCGCCAGCCGCTCCTCCGGGACCGGCGCCCCGGCTTCCAGCAGCGCCGCGACGAGAGTCCGCAGCCGCGCCTGGATCGCGCCCGGCTGCGCTGCGGCGCTGCCTTCGGCCTCGCCGACCAGCGCGGCGATCTCGTCAATCCGCGTGCTCAGCACCTCGTGCAGCCGCGCCCCCTCTTCGGCCCGCGCCCGGAGCAGCGCGTCGAGCGTCTCGTTCCAGCTCGCCAGCACGGTCTCAAGAAACCGCTCGCGTTGTTCCGGCGTCTCTTCCTCGCTGCCGGCCTCCAGCACGCCGCGGATTCCGAGCAGGCCATCGACCCGCGGCGGCGCAGCGTCCAGCTCGGCGGCGATCTCGCGCGCCAGCGCCACGACCTGCGCCAGCAGCTCGCGATTGACCCGGAGCTGCGCCTGCGCTCCCGCGGCCTGGCGGGTGACGGCGAGGGACACCGAGACGTTGCCGCGGCGAAGCCGCTCGGCGAGGCTCGTCCGCACCGGCACCTCCAGCGCCTCGAAGCCGGGCGCGAGCCGGAAGCGGAGATCGAGCGACTTGCCGTTGACGCTTTTCACTTCCCATGCCCAGGAAGCGGCGCCCTGCTGCCCCTCGGCACGGGCGAAACCAGTCATGCTGACGACGGGCACGCGCAATACTTTCGCTGATTCCAATCAGCGGCGTTATAGCCGCGACCGGCGGCGGCAACAACCGGATGGCGTGGCGCGGACACCGTTCAGGCCGCCGGAGCCCTTCCCTACTGCGGCGACGGCGCCGGAGCGGCAGGCTTCGCGTCGACCGCCTGCCCCTGTTCCTCGCGCCGCCGCAGTTCGGCGACGTGGCGGTTGTGCTCGGCAAGCGTGCGCGCGAAGACGTGCCCGCCGGTTCCGTCGGCGACGAAATAGAGATCCTCGCTCGCGGCGGGATGCAGCACGGCGCGGAGCGCGGCCCGCCCGGGATTGGCGATCGGCGCGGGCGGCAATCCCTTCACGAGATAAGTGTTGTACGGCGAGTCGGCGGCGAGGTCGGCATGCGTCAGCGCCCGCTCGAACGGCCCCTTCCCGGTGGTGAGCGCATAGATCACCGTCGGATCGGATTGCAGCCGCATCCCGGCGGCCAGCCGGTTGAGGAACACCGCGGCGACGCGCGGCCGCTCGTCGGCGCGCCCGGTCTCGCGCTCGACGATGCTGGCGAGCGTAACCGCCTGCTCGGGCGTGGCGAGCGGCAGGTTGACGGCGCGCTCCGCCCACAGCTCCGCGACGGTGCGCGCCATCCCCCGCCGCATGCGCTCGATCATGTCCTGCCGGCGATCGCCGTAGGAGTAGAAATACGTCTCCGGCAGCAGCGACCCTTCCGGCGGGAGCGGCTCCGCCGGCGCGCCCTCGAAGCCGTCCGCCGCACGGAGGAGATCGACGATTTCCACGGTCGTCCGCCCCTCCGGCACGGTGAAGCGGCGCTTGACGGTGCGGCCGGAGGCGAGCAGGTCGACGATGCCGTGCGGCGAGATCGCCGCCGCGAACTCATACTCGCCCGCCTTCAGAAGCGACGCCTTGCCAGACAGCTTCGCGCCGGTGGCGAAGACCAGCGGATGGGCGACGACGCCGGCGTCGGCGAGCTGATGGGCGAGCGCCTGGAGCGTCTGCCCCTTCGGGACGATCAGCGTGCGGCTCTGCGGGAGCGGGCCGGGCGCATCGAACCAGCGGTAGGCCCAGAAAACGACGCCGCCGCCGGCTGCGACGAACAACAGCAGTACGGCGGCGGCGATCGGGAGAAGACGGCGACGCATAGCGGCGCCTCCCCTTATTCAGGTCGGTACGACGGCTTCAGGTCGGGATGGCAGGGCCTCAGGGCGGTCCCTTGAACACCAGCGAGGCGTTGGTCCCGCCGAACCCGAACGAGTTCGAAAGGACATACTTGATCTTGCGCCGCTTCGCGAACTTCGGAACGAGGTCGATGTCGCATCCCGGCGACGGCTCCTCGAGGTTGAGCGTCGGCGGCGCGATCTGATCCCGGATCGCGAGGATCGAGAAGATCGCTTCGACGCTCCCCGCCGCTCCGAGGAGATGGCCGATCGCCGATTTCGTCGACGACATCGAGAGCTTGTAGGCGTGCTCGCCGAACAGGCGCTTCACGGCGCCCAACTCGATCTCGTCGCCGAGCGGCGTCGAGGTGCCGTGCGCGTTGACGTAGTCGATCGCCTCCGGCCCGATCCCGGCACGCTTCAGCGCATTCCGCATCGACCGGAAGGCGCCGTTGCCGTCCTCCGCCGGCGCGGTGATGTGATAGGCATCGCCGGACATGCCGTAGCCGATCACCTCGGCATAGATCTTTGCCCCGCGGCGCTTCGCATGCTCCAGCTCTTCGAGCACGACGATGCCGGAGCCCTCGCCGATCACGAAGCCGTCGCGGTCCTTGTCCCAGGGACGGGACGCGCGCTCAGGCTGATCGTTGAAGCCCGTCGACAGCGCGCGCGCCGCGGCGAACCCGGCGATACCCAGCCGGTTGGTCGCCGCTTCCGTGCCGCCGCAGACCATCACGTCGGCATCGTCCAGCATGATCATCCGGGCGCCGTCGCCGATCGCATGCGCACCGGTCGAGCACGCGGTGACGACCGCATGGTTCGGCCCCTTCAGCCCGTACCGGATCGAGACGTTGCCGGACGCGAGGTTGACGAGGTTCGACGGGATGAAGAACGGCGACAGGCGGCGCGGTCCGCGCTCGTGCAAGGTCAGCGCGCCTTCGGTGATGCCCGGGAGCCCGCCGATGCCCGATCCGATGATGACGCCGGCGCGCTCCTTCTCCTCCTCCGACTCCGCCGTCCAGCCGGAATCCTCGATGGCCTGCGCCGCCGCCGTGATCGCGAAGACGATGAACTCGTCCATCTTCCGCTGATCTTTCGGCGTGATCCAGTCATCGGCGTTGAAGCGGTGCGAAGCGGTGTCGCCCTTTGGCACCTGGCCAGCGATCTTCGACGGCAGGTCCGACACGTCGAACGACTCGATCGCGCGAATGCCGGACTCGCCCTCGATCAGGCGTCTCCACACATGCTCCGCGTGGATGCCGAGTGGCGTGACGAGGCCGATTCCGGTGACAACGACGCGTCTCATGGCATTAGATCTGCAAAATGTCGCACGGCCATCGACCGCGAATGCGCTGCGGTCAGGTGTGCGACTCGATGAAGCTTACGGCGTCCTTCACGGTGACGATCTTCTCCGCCGCATCGTCCGGGATCTCGCAGCCGAACTCCTCTTCGAACGCCATGACGAGTTCGACCGTGTCGAGGCTGTCCGCACCCAGATCGTCGATGAAGCTGGCGTTGTCGGTGACCTTCGACTCGTCCACACCGAGATGCTCGACGACGATCTTTTTGACCCGATCGGCGATGTCACTCATTCTTTGAATCCTCAGGATTGATGCGCTCTGTGAGCTGGTCTTCGGGAAGCAGGAAACGCTCGGCCGGAGCACCGGCCGATCGAGGCGATCGAGCCGAAAACGCCGACCACATAACACAGTTCAACCGACATTGCCAGTAGCGGCCGCCGGCCTCCACCGCGCCACGATTTACAGCATCGCCATTCCACCGTTCACGTGAAGCGTGTGTCCGGTGACGTAAGATGCCTCGTTGCTTGCCAAATAAACTACGGCGGCCGCGACCTCTTCGGATTTCCCGAATCGGCCCATCGGAATGGCTCTCGTGCCAGCCTCCCGCTGCCCTTCTGATAGTGTATCAGTCATTGCGGTCTCAATGAAGCCGGGTGCTACGCAATTGACCGTCACTCCGCGCGCCGCCATTTCCGCCGCGAGCGCTTTGGACATGCCGATCAGCCCCGCTTTCGACGCGGCGTAGTTCGCCTGCCCGGCATTGCCGGTAACGCCGACGACCGACGTGATGTTGACGATGCGCCCGGCGCGCCGCTTCATCATGCCGCGCAATGCCGCGCGGGAGAGACGGAACGCTGCGGTGAGGTTGACGTCGAGCACGGCCTGCCAGTCCTCGTCCTTCATCCGCAGCGCGAGTCCGTCGCGCGTCAGGCCGGCATTGTTGACAAGGATGTCGAGCTGGCCGGCCGCCGCTTCCGCCGCCTTGACGAGCGCGTCCGCCGCCTCGGGATCGGCGAGGTTGGCCGGCACGACATGCACGCGCTCGCCGCCGAGTTCGCCGGCGAGGCGGTCCAGCGCGTCGCGGCGCGTCCCGGTCAGCACCACCGCGGCGCCCTGGCGGTGCAGCGCCCGCGCGATCGCGCCGCCGATGCCGCCCGAGGCGCCGGTAACGAGGGCGGTCTTGCCGGTGAAGTCGAACATCGCGGGACGCTCCGTAAGGTCGGTGTGCGACGAATCGGGCAGCGGCGGCTGCGTGCGCGATTCAGATTGCTTTGAAGAAGGCTTCTATATCGGCCGGCGTCTGCAGCGACAGGGTCGGGATGCCGCGGTCGATGCGCCGGATGAGACCGACGAGCACCCTGCCGGCGCCGACCTCGACGATGCTTTCGACGCCTTGCTCCTTCATGAAGAGCACGCTCTCGCGCCAGCGCACGAGGCCGGTCACCTGCTCGACGAGAAGCCGCCGGATCTCCTCGGGATCGGTTACCTGGGACGCGGTGACGTTGGCGACAAGAGGCACGACGGGACGCGCGATGTCGACGGAAGCGAGGGCTTCCCGCATCGCCTCGGCAGCCGGCGCCATCAACGGGCAATGGAAGGGGGCGCTGACCGGCAGCAGCACCGAGCTCCGCCCGCCGCTGCGCTCCGCGGCGATCGCGATCGCACGCTCGACCGCCTCCCTGCTGCCGCTGACGACGACCTGCCCCGGCGCATTGTCGTTCGCCGCCGTGCAGACGCCGCCGCCTTGCGCCGCCTCCTTTGCGATCTGCTGCGCCGCATCGAGATCGAGGCCGAGCAGCGCCGCCATCGCGCCCTCGCCGACCGGAACGGCGCGCTGCATCGCTTGGCCGCGCTTCTTCAGGAGACGGGCGGCGTCGGCGACGCGGAACGAGCGCGCGGCGGCGAGCGCCGAGTACTCGCCGAGGGAGTGTCCGGCGACGAAGGCGAGGCGGCTCGGGTCGAAGCCGCCCTCCTCGATCACCCGCATCGCCGCGAGGCTGACCGCCATCAAGGCCGGCTGGGCGTTCTCGGTCAGCCTGAGGTCGCTCTCCGGCCCCTCGAACATCAGCCGTGAGAGATGCTGGCCGAGCGCGTCGTCGACCTCCTCGAACAGGAGCCGGGCCGCGGTGAACGACGCGGCCAGATCGCGCCCCATGCCGACCGCCTGAGAGCCCTGCCCCGGAAAGGCGAACGCGCGTTTCATCGACCGATCTCCCGCGAAAAGTGCGCCAGACATAGCCGGACGCCCGTGGCTGTCAAGTCGCGGCCGGCCGGCGCTCCCCGAGCCCCGCACGCCGGAACCGGGATCAGGCGGCAGTCCCCGGCCTTCGCAAGGGCGCAATTGCGCAATTGCGCCATGGACCTCTTTGTGTATAGTCCGCGCCCTTGCTCCTTGCCGGCATAGCCGGCTAGGCCCGGGCGGCTCGTCGAATCGGTCGATCAGCGCCGGGCCGCGAACAGCCAGAAGGAGTTTCGAGACCGATGTCGCTATACGAGACCGTGCTCATCGCGCGCCAGGACATCTCCTCGGCGCAGGTGGACGCACTGGCCGACAACTTCACGACGATCCTGTCGGAGAACGGCGGCCAAGTAAGCAAGCGGGAATACTGGGGCCTCCGCAACCTCACCTATCGCATCAAGAAGAACCGCAAGGGCCATTACGTCCTTTTCAACATCGACGCCCCGGCGGCGGCGGTGAGCGAGATGGAACGTACGATGCGCATCAACGAGGACGTTCTGCGTTACCTCACGATCCGCGTCGATCAGCATGAGGAAGGCCCCTCGGCGATCATGCAGAACCGCGGTCGCGGCGATGAGCGCGGCGGCCGGCGCGGCGGCTTCGGCGGCGACCGTGACCGCGGCGGCTTCGGCGGCGACCGTGACCGTGGCGGCTTCGGCGGCGGCGACCGCGGCGGGGACGGACGCAGCGGCTTGGGTGACGGCGGCGCGGGCGCCGCCCAGGGTGACGGAGGCGAGGCATGAGCGACGTAACGGCAGGCGGGCCCGGCGGCGGGCCGCGTTCGGGTCCGGCGCGGCGCCCGTTCTTCCGGCGGCGGAAATCCTGCCCGTTCTCCGGGCCGAACGCCCCGAAGATCGACTACAAGGACGTGAAGCTGCTGCAGCGCTTCATCTCCGAGCGCGGCAAGATCGTGCCGAGCCGGATCACCGCCGTCTCGACGAAGAAGCAGCGCGAGCTCGCCCAGGCGATCAAGCGTGCGCGGTTCCTCGCGCTGTTGCCGTACGTCGTCAAGTAAGCCGGACGCGGCAGCAACGGCGCAGGCGCGCGGGCATAGCGGGACGATGCTGCGTCGGACGGCGTTCGCCGCCGGCTGCGGTCTGGTGTCGGCGCTGTTCCAGCTGTCGATCCTGACGGGGTCTCCGGGATCGTTCATCCTGACCTATCTGGCGCAGTTCCCGCTTTTCGTCGCGGGACTGTCGCTGGGAACGGCCGGTGCGGCGGTCGCCGCCGGGACCGCCGCGGCGGCGATGGCGGCGGCCCCTTGGCCCTGGTCGACCGCGATCTTCCTGGTCGCCAATGCGCTGCCGGTGCTGGTGCTGACGCACAAGGCGATGCAACGGCGCACGCTCGGCGGCGCCGAGTTGCCGCCGGAGCAGGGCCGGATCGAGTGGTACCCGGGCGGAAGCCTCGTCGTTTGGCTGGTCGGCCTGGGTGTCGTCGCGGTGGTCGCCGCGGGCGTCGCGTGGAGCGGCTCGCCCGGCGGGCTGCACAACTCCGTGCGGGAGATGCTGTCCGCCGAGATGGGCCGGCTGTTCGAGCATGGCGAAGCCGCTGCCGCTCCGGCGGAGCGGCTCGACGGCGTGGTCGGCGTCGTCTCGGCGGTGTTCCCGGCTTTGGCCGCGTCGTCCTGGCTGATAATGGCTGCGGCGAACGGCGTCCTCGCGCAGGGGGTGCTGGCGCGCTTCGGCCGGAACCTCAGGCCGTCGCCGGATCTCGCGGCGCTCGCGCTGCCGGGCTGGGTGACGGTGGCGGTGGCGGCAGCCGGACTGCTCGCGACGTTCGGCAGCGACGACGGCACGCTCGCCTATGTCGGGTTGAACGTGCTGCTGGTGCTCGGGGTCGCGTTCTTCTTCGCCGGGCTGGCGGTGGTGCACGCCGCGGTCCGGCGCTATTCGGCACGGGGGCTGCTGCTAGCGGCCTTCTACGTGCTGATGGTGATATTCGGAGGTTGGCCGGTCGCCCTGGTGATCGGCCTGGGATTCGTGGATCAGTGGGCGGGCTTGCGGCAACGCTTCGCCGCCGCCCTGCCGGGTCGAGGAGAGGAATGATGGTCGAAGTGATCCTGCTGGAGCGGGTCGAGAAGCTGGGCCAGATGGGCCAGGTCGTGAAGGTGAAGCCCGGCTTCGCCCGCAACTTCCTTCTGCCGCAGAAGAAGGCGCTGCGCGCGACGAAGGCGAACCTCGCGATCTTCGAGAAGCAGCGCGTCCAGCTCGAAGCGACCAACCTGAAGCGCCGCCAGGAGGCGGAGCAGGTAGCCGGGAAGATGACGAATCTCTCGGTCGTGATCGTCCGGCAGGCCGGCGAAAGCGGGCAGCTCTACGGCTCGGTGTCGGCGCGCGACATCGCCGACGCGGTCGACGCCGCGGGCTTCACGATCGAGCGGCAGCAGGTCGTGCTCGACAGGCCGATCAAGACGCTCGGCCTGCATCCGGTGCGCGTCGTGCTCCATCCCGAGGTTTCCGTCTCGGTGACGGTCAATGTCGCCCAGTCCGAGGAGGAGGCGACGATGCAGGCGAAAGGCATCGATCCGCTGCGCCGCGCCGATGAGGACGAGGACGCGGGCAACGAGGACGCTGCCGGCGGCGGCCGCGAGTCCGACGAAGCCTGACGCGGAGTCCGGATGCCGCCCGCGCCGCGCCTACCGCGCGGCGGCGCGATATCCGGCGCCGTCATCGTCCTTCCTTGATATGCATGCAACCGGGCGTCGATGGCGCCCGGCCCTACGCGCTCCGCACGCATAGGTGCCCCCCATCCGGAGGGGTTTACTCCGTCCGACTGAATCATGGATAGTTGGCGGATAAAAACTTCTCCGGGCGGGAAGGTCCTGCGATGCTGTTGGCGCGTCTGCTCGATCATCTCATTGTTTTCGGTACGCTCAACGTCACGGATGCCGACGGGACGAGGCACGTCTTCACAGGACGGCCCGGTCCCGAGATAACGGTCCGGCTGCACGACCGGACCTTGCACCGCAAGCTGTTCTTCAATCCGCGCCTGGCCCTCGGCGAGGCGTACATGGACGGCACGCTGACCGTCGAGGACGGCGGCACGATCTACGATTTTCTCGACCTCGCCGCCGCGAACGCTGCGCTCGCGCCACGGCATCCGATGCGCCCACTCTACAACGGGTTCGGGCGTTTCCTCCGCGAGCTGCGGCAGTTCAACCCGCTCGGACGCGCGCGGGAGAACGTCGCCCACCATTACGACCTGTCGCCGGCGCTGTACGACCTCTTCCTCGACGCCGACAAGCAGTACTCCTGCGCCTACTTCGCGTCGCCCGGCGACGACCTGGAGACCGCGCAATACAACAAGAAGGTCCATCTCGCGTCGAAGCTGCGCCTGTCGCCGGGGCAGCGCGTCCTGGACATCGGGTGCGGCTGGGGCGGGCTGGCCATCTATCTCGCGAAGGAATGCGGGGTCGAGGTAACGGGGCTCACCCTGTCGGAGGAGCAGCACAAGATCGCCGAGCAGCGGGCGCGCGACGCCGGAGTCGCCGACCGCGCCCGGTTCCTGCTGCGCGACTATCGCCAAGAGACCGGCATCTACGACCGCATCGTCTCGATCGGCATGTTCGAGCATGTCGGGGTTCTGCATTACCGGCAGTTCTTCCGGCAGGTGCGCGACCGGCTCGCGCCGGACGGCATCGCCCTGCTCCATGCGATCGGCCGTTCGGACGGACCGGCTCAGACCAACCCCTGGATCCGCAAGTACATCTTCCCGGGCGGCTATTCCCCGGCGCTTTCCGAGGTGCTGCCGGTCGTCGAGCGGACCGGCCTCTGGGCCACCGACGTCGAGATCCTGCGGCTCCACTACGCCGAGACGCTGCGGGCGTGGCGGGAGCGGTTCATGGCCAACCGCGAGCAGGCCAAGCGCCTCTACGACGAGCGGTTCTGCCGCATGTGGGAGTTCTATCTGGCGGCCAGCGAAGTCGCGTTCCGCCGGATGGGCCACATAGTCTTCCAGATCCAGCTCGCCCGCAGCGTCGATACCGCCCCGCTGACGCGCGATTACATGATCGAGTGGGAGCGCTCCCGGCAGCGCCGCCCTGCCGGCGATGCCGAAGCGCCTGCCGCCGCCGAGGCGAAGGCTGGCGGTGACGCCGAACGCGCCGCCTGAAAGAGAGCCGATCCCGGACAGCCGGGCGGGCAGGACGGGACCGTCGTCAGCGCCGGCGGCTCCAGCTCGCGCCGCCGTCGATCTCCTCCGGCGCCAGCCCCGCGATCGCGGCACCCGGCTTGTTGCCGGCCGCGGCGAGGTCGGGCGCCGCGCCGGCCGGCGGGGCAGCGGGTCCGCCCACGGCGTAGCTGCGCACGCGCCGCGAACCGGCACCGGCGGCCGGACGCCCTGCCCCGCCCTGGACCGGCGCAGTGCCGCCGGCCACGATGCCTTCGCCGGCTCCCGGAGCAGCAGCCGGTTCATCGCGTTGCCCGCGCTCGTCGATGTCGATGGCGCCGTGCCGTTCGAGGATCACGACTGCGCGATCGTGCAGGGCGTCCGCAGCGTCGACGCTGATCAGCTTCCCCCCGCTCTCGACGCCGCGGTGGTACGCGGTCGCGTCAGGCGGCGGCGCGCCGCCGCCGAACAGCCAGCCGAGAAAATCCTCGTCGCCGCGATCGGCGCTGCTATCCGGCCCGGCCCCGGCCGCCGCGTCAGCGGACATGCCGCCGCCTTGCGCTGCGGACCGGCTGTGCTGGAAGGCCCGGTGCTCGTCGGTGTTCGCGATCACGGTAATGCCGCCGCGCGCGACGCCGACCGCCACCAGATCGCGGATGACCGGCTCGACGTCCGGCAGGTTCTCGTACATCGCAACGATCCGCCGCATCTACGCCTGCTCCTCTTCCCCGCCTGCAACCGGGCCCACAACCGGCCGTCCGCCGCCGCTGTCCGCCGGCTCGCCGCTCGACGACCAGCATCTCCTCGACGAGCGGCACGATCAGGACGCCATCCTCCTCGCGCACCGGCGGCGGCGAGTCGACGAAGCGGTCGATGGGGACACGCTCGACCGACGCCTCGTCGCGGGACAGCGCCTCGTCGACCAATTGCCGGCGCTCATCGACTGTGACCCGGACGCGCACGCTTCCCGTCTCGACGCGGCGGCGCCCGACCTCGACGACCTCTTCGTGCAGCGGCAGGACGGCGACGGTCCCTCGATCTTTCTCGGATCGAGTCATCAGATGCGCAGGGCTCCCCCGCCGGGGCGGCGGCATTCTTTCAACGGGCACCGGGAGAGGCCGGTTCCTGTCGCGCCGTGCAAATCACCTGCAGGCGCCTACTGCTTTCGCGGTAAGGCGAACAGGGTAGCCGGCAATCCAAGATTTCCCGCGGCAATCTCCGCGGCGGCGGGGGTGAACTTTGCATCGTCCCCGCAATTCACAGGGCTGTGGATGGAATCGCCGTGCTCCCGTCCCCCGACCGGTGGTAGCTTCCCGGCATGGAACGCGTTTTGGCTCCGGCTAACGTCACCCCGCTCCGCGACGGCGGGGGCGGCGATCTCGCCCACGTGCGTACGCCGCCGCACAATCTCGAAGCCGAGCAGGCGCTGCTCGGCGCCATGCTCGCCAGCAACGCGGCCTATCACCGTGTCTCCGAGTTCCTGCTGCCGGAGCACTTCGCGGACCCGGTGCATGGGCGCATCTTCGGCGCGACCGCGAAACTGATCGAGCGCGGCCAGATCGCCAATGCGGTAACCCTGAAGAACCTGTTCGATCAGGACGAGGCGCTCGCCGAGATCGGCGGCGCCGCCTATCTTGCCCGGCTCGCGAACTCGGTCGTCACGATCATCAACGCCGCCGATTACGGCAAGACGATCTATGACCTCCATATCAGACGCCAGCTTATCGGGATCGGCGAGGACGTCGTCAACGACGCCTACGGCTTCGACCTCGACCGCGACGCCAAGCTGCAGATCGAGTCGGCCGAGAAGAAGCTGTTCGACCTCGCGACGACGGGACGCGCCGAAGGCGGCTTCCAGGCCTTCAACACCGCCCTCGCCGCCGCGATCGTCCAGGCGGAGGCGGCGTTCAAGCGGGCCGGGCACACGACCGGCGTGTCGAGCGGGTTCACCGACCTCGACAAGCTCCTGGGCGGCCTGCACCCGTCCGACCTCGTGATCCTCGCCGGACGCCCCTCGATGGGCAAGACGGCGCTCGCCACCAACATCGCGTTCAACGCAGCCAAGGCGTACCGCACCGAACGGCAGCCGGACGGCACGCCGACCGTGGCCGATGGCGCGATCGTCGCCTTCTATTCGCTCGAAATGTCGGCGGAACAGCTTGCGCTCCGCATCCTCGCCGACCAGTCCGGAGTATCCGGCGACCGCATCCGCCGCGGCGACGTGAGCCACGAGGATTTCGATAAGTTCGTCCTGGCGAGCCAGGAGCTTGCGACGTTGCCGCTCTTCATCGACGACACGCCCGCGCTCAGCATCGCCGCGGTACGCACCCGGGCGCGCCGGCTGATGCGGCAGCAGGGGCTGGGGCTCATCGTCGTCGACTACCTGCAATTGCTCCAGGGCAGCCCGGACGGTCGCGGCTCTGAGAACCGCGTGCAGGAGATCTCCGAGATCACCCGCGGCCTGAAGGCGCTCGCGAAGGAGCTGAACGTCCCGGTGATCGCGCTGTCGCAGCTCTCGCGCGCCGTCGAGCAGCGCGAGGACAAGCGCCCGCAGCTCGCCGACCTGCGCGAATCCGGCTCGATCGAGCAGGACGCCGACGTCGTCATGTTCGTCTTCCGCGAGGAGTACTATCTCAGCCGTTCCGAGCCGATGCACCGCTCGGAGGAGAGTCAGGAGAAGTTCAACGAGCGCTACGACCGCTGGCAGGAGCGCTTCTCGCAGGTGCACGGCACCGGCGAGGTGATCATCGCGAAACAGCGTCACGGTCCGATCGGCAAGGTCACGCTGCGCTTCAACGGCGACACGACCCGCTTCGAGAACTATATCGGCGGCGACCGCATCCCTGACGCCTTTCCGGAGTGAGCGAGATCGTGAGCGGAGCGGCGGACCGTGCCGGCGCGGTGCTGGAGATCGACCTCGGCGCCGTCGCCGCGAACTGGCGCATGCTGCGCGACCGCGCTGCCGCGGCAAGCGGCGCCGGCTGCGCCGCCGTGGTCAAGGCGGACGCCTATGGGCTCGGCATTGCGGAAGTAGGGCCCGCGCTTGCCGCCGCCGGGTGCCGGACCTTCTTCGTCGCGCACATCGACGAAGGAATGATGCTGCGCGGGCTGCTGCCGCACGCCGAGATCGCGGTGCTCAACGGCCTGCTGCCGGGTACGGCGCGGGTCTTCCGCGAATACCGGCTGCTGCCGGTGCTCAACGACCTCGGACAGGTCGACGCATGGCGCGACAGCGGCGCCGGCGCGGCGATCCTGCAAGTCGAAAGCGGCATGAACCGCCTGGGCCTGCCGCGACGCGAGGTCGAGGCGCTGGCGGCGGCCTCGCCCGACCGGCTCGGCGGCATCGTGCTGCGCGCCGTCATGAGCCACCTCGCCTGCGCCGACGAGCCGGAGCATCCGATGAACGCGGCGCAGCGCGACGCCTTCGCGGCGGCCTGCCGGATCCTGCCGCCGGCTCCGGCAAGCCTGGCCGCCTCCTCCGGTATCTTTCTCGGACCCGACTACCACGGCGACCTCGTGCGGCCGGGAGCCGCGCTGTACGGCGTCAATCCGCTGCCGGGACGCATCAACGAAATGCGCCAAGTCGTTCGTCTGAAAGGAAAAATCCTTCAGGTCCGTGACGTTGACACCGGAGATGCCGTTGGCTATGGTGCGACGCATCGGAAGACACGGCCGGGGCGGATCGCCACGGTCGCTGTCGGCTATGCGGACGGTTGGCTCCGCTCTTTCAGTAATCGCGGCAGCGTCGTCTTCGACGGCCACAAGCTTCCGCTCGTCGGACGCGTTTCGATGGACCTCATCACGATCGACGTTTCTTCGCCCGAAGCGACGGCGCGCGTCCGGCCGGGGGATTGCGTCGAGCTGCTCGGCGACGCTCATACCGTCGACGACGCGGCGGCCGAGGCCGGGACGATCGGCTACGAGATCCTGACGTCGCTCGGGCGGCGCTACCACCGGAGCTACGTGGGACGGATCGGCGCGGAGACCGGCGCGGGGCACGCCGCCTGAGATGCTGAAATTCCTCGCCTCCATCGGCGCCGCGTTCCTCGCTTTCCTTTCCGCGACGGGCCGCATCGTCGTTTTCGTCGGCGCTGCGCTCGGCGCCAGCATCCGGCCGCCCTTCTATCCGCGGCTGATCCTGCGGCAGATGGTGGATATCGGGTACTACTCGCTGCCGGTCGTCGGGTTGACCGCGATGTTCACCGGTATGGTGCTGGCGTTGCAGACCTATACCGGGTTCAGCCGCTTCGCCGCCGAGAACGCGGTTGCGACGGTCGTCGTGCTGTCGATGACGCGCGAGCTGGGGCCGGTGATCGCCGGGCTGATGGTCGCCGGGCGGATCGGCGCGGCGATCGCCGCCGAGATCGGCACGATGCGCGTCACCGACCAAATCGACGCGCTGACGACGCTGTCGACCAACCCCTACAAATATCTCGTGGCGCCGCGCCTGATCGCCGGCCTGACGACGTTGCCGCTCCTGGTCCTCGTCGCCGACGTCATCGGCGTGTTCGGCGGGTTTCTGGTCGGCACCTACAAGCTCGACTTCAACGCCGCCAACTACCTCGCCCGCACGATCGAGTACCTGCAGACGATGGATGTCGTCTCGGGGCTGGTGAAGGCCGGCGTGTTCGGCTTCCTGGTCGCGCTGATGGGCTGCTACCACGGCTACAACTCGCGCGGCGGCGCCCAGGGCGTCGGCGCGGCGACGACCTATGCGGTGGTCTCGGCCTCGATCCTGATCCTGGTGTTCAACTATGTGATCACCGAGGCGTTCTTCTCGCGATGAGCGCGCCGCCCGAAGACGGTACGACCAGGATCGCGAGCGCCGCCGCCCCCCACTCGGCCGCGATGGCTTCCGATGACGCACCGAAGATCGCGGTACGCGGTCTGCGCAAGGCGTTCGGCCGGAAGATCGTGCTCGGCGGCGTCGACCTCGACGTCGGGACCGGCGAGAGCGTCGTCGTGATCGGCGGTTCGGGCACCGGCAAGTCGGTGACGTTGCGCTGCATCCTCGGGCTGATGCGGCCGGACGCCGGCTCGATCATGATCGACGGGCGCGAGACGGTCGGGCTGCGCGGCCGCGAGCGCGACAAGCTGATGGCCAAGTTCGGCATGCTGTTCCAGGGCGGCGCGCTGTTCGACTCCCTCTCGGTCTGGGAGAACGTCGCGTTCGGCCTCGTCCAGGGGCGCGGGATGGCCCGCGGCGCGGCGCGCGAGATCGCGATGCAGAAGCTCACGGCGGTGGGCCTCGGCCCCGACGTCGCGCAGCTCCGGCCGAGCGAGCTGTCCGGCGGCATGCAGAAGCGGGTGGCGCTGGCGCGGGCGATCGCGACCGAGCCGGAGATCATCTTCTTCGACGAGCCGACCACCGGGCTGGACCCGATCATGGGCGACGTAATCAACGACCTCATCGTCAAGTGCGTCCGCGAGCTGGGCGCCACGGCGGTGTCGATCACGCACGACATGGCGAGCGCGCGCAAGATCGCCGACCGGATCGCGATGCTGCACAAGGGCCGCATCGTCTGGTCGGGCCCGGTCTCCGAGATCGACAAATCGGGCAACCCCTATGTCGAGCAGTTCATCAACGGCCGCGCCGACGGCCCGATCCAGATGGACGTGCGGGCGCACGCCTGACCGCTTCGTCCTGTCGTTCTGTTTCTCGTAGTACGGACTACCGACCGATGGCGCGCTCTCAAGCCCGCTACGTCTGCCAGGAATGCGGCGCCGTCCATGCGAAGTGGGCGGGACGCTGCGACGCGTGCGGCGGCTGGAACAGCCTCGTCGAAGAGGCGCCGCAGGAAAGCGTGCCGAAGGGCCTCGGCCCCGCCAAGGGCGGCGGCCGTCGGCTCGACTTCGTCAGCCTCGCCGGCGGCGCGGGCGAAATCATGCCGCGGCGCGTCAGCGGCATCGCCGAGTTCGATCGGGTGAGCGGCGGCGGACTCGTCCCAGGCTCCGCGATCCTCGTCGGCGGCGATCCCGGCATCGGCAAGTCGACGCTGCTGCTCCAGGTGGTCGCGGCGCTCGCCGGAGAACCCGGCGGCTGCGCCTACATCTCCGGCGAGGAGGGCGTCGATCAGGTGCGGATGCGCGCCGCGCGCCTCGGCGTCGCGCAGGCGCCGGTCGAACTGGCCGCGGCGACCAGCGTCCGCGACATCGTCGCCTCGCTCGACCATGCGGCGGGCGGACCGGCGGTCGTCGTCGTCGACTCCGTGCAGACGCTCTATCTCGACACGCTCGACAGCGCACCCGGCACGGTGAGCCAGGTGCGCGCCGCGGCGCAGGAGCTGATCCGGCTGGCGAAGCGGCGCGGCTTCACGCTGATCCTGGTCGGCCACGTCACCAAGGAAGGGCTGATCGCCGGGCCGCGCGTGCTGGAGCACATGGTCGACACGGTGCTCTATTTCGAAGGCGAGCGCGGCCACCAGTTCCGCATCCTGCGCGCGGTCAAGAACCGCTTCGGCCCGACCGACGAGATCGGCGTCTTCGAGATGACCGACGCCGGCCTCGCCGAAGTGCCGAACCCGTCCGCGCTGTTCCTCGCCGAGCGTCAGGACGCGGTGAGCGGCGCCGCCGTCTTCGCCGGCATGGAGGGGACGCGGCCGGTGCTGGTCGAGATCCAGGCGCTCGTGGCGCCCTCCCCCTTCGGCACGCCGCGCCGCGCGGTCGTCGGCTGGGACGGCAACCGGCTGGCGATGATCACCGCCGTGCTCGACGCGCGCTGCGGCCTGTCGATCGGCGCCAACGACATCTACCTCAACGTCGCGGGCGGCCTGCGCATCGGCGAGCCGGCGGCCGACCTCGCGGTTGCCGCGGCGCTCGTCTCGGCCCTGACGCAGCAGCCGGTGCCCGCCGAGATGGTTGTGTTCGGCGAGATCGGCCTCAGCGGCGAGATCCGTGCGGTGAGCCACGCCGACCAGCGGCTCAAGGAGGCCGGCAAGCTCGGCTTCTCCTCGGCGCTGATGCCGCGCCGCCGTACTGCCGCGTCAACGGGCGGCGGCGGCAAGAGCGGCACGTCGCGCAGCCGCAGCGGCGGCGGCACGGGCAGCAGCGGCATCCTGGCCCAGGAGATCGGGCATTTGCACGAGCTGGTCGGGCTCTTCACCGAGACGCCGCGCCGTCCCGCGGCGGCAGTGATCGCCGGCACAGCCCGTCGGAGTGGGGACGCATGAACACCGTCGACGTCGTCGTCCTCGGCATCATCGGCTTTTCGGCGCTGCTCGCCTTCGCGCGCGGCTTCGTGCGCGAGGCGTTTTCCCTGGGCACTTGGATCGGCGCCGCGCTGATCACGATCTACGGCTTCGCTCAGGCGCGATCGATCGCCCACAACCTGATCGCCTCGCCGGCCGTTGCGGACGGCGCCGCCGGCATCACGCTGTTCCTGGTCAGCCTGATCGTGCTCTCGGTGATCGCGTCGGCGATCTCGGGACGGGTGCGCCAATCCTCGCTGTCCGCGCTCGACCGCACGCTCGGCCTCGTCTTCGGCCTGCTGCGCGGCCTGGTGCTCGCCTGCCTCCTCTACATGGTCTGCGCCTGGGCGGTGCCGGAGGCGAACTGGCCGGACTGGGCGGCCGGCGCGCGGACGCGGCCGTTCCTGGTGAGCGGGTCGGATTTCCTGAAGTCGCTGGTGCCCGGACAGACGCGCGACCGCGGCGCCGCCGCGGCGGCCGAGGCGCAGAAGCTGCTGGAACGCGAGCGCGACGCGGCGGCGGACCGGGCGATTCGCGCCCTGGTGATGCCCGGCGGCGGCGGCACGGCGGAGCAAAAAGGCGCCTCGGAGCCGAGACAGCCGCCTGCCGGCGGCGGCGCCGCCGCTCATGCGGCGCCGGCCGCGGCTGGCGGCTACCGGCCGGTCGAGCGCAAGGAGATGGACCGGCTGTTCCAAAGCGCGCAGTAGGGCGGTCAGCCGATCCGGGCGGCGACCGTCGGAGCCGCGTTTTTTGCAGGGCCTCGTGACTCGCGAGACCGCTTCGCATTACTTATCTGTCCGTCAAGACATGACGGTCCGGCAGCCGCACCCTTACCTTTCGAGGCGCATTTGCTCACCACGTCTCCCTACGACGACGATCATCTTCGCGAGGAGTGCGGCGTCTTCGGCGTTTTCGGTCACCCCGACGCGGCGGCGCTGACCGCGCTCGGCCTGCATGCCTTGCAGCACCGCGGGCAGGAGGCCACCGGGATCGTCACCTATGACGGCGAGCAGTTCCATGCCCATCGCGGCCTCGGCCACGTCAGCGAGAATTTCAGCTCGAAGGAGGTGATCGGCCGGATGCCGGGCGCCTCGGCGATCGGTCACGTGCGCTACGCCACAACCGGCGAGGTCGCGCTGCGGAACGTGCAGCCGCTGTTCGCCGACTTCGAATTCGGCGGCCTCGCGATCTGCCACAACGGCAACCTCACCAATTCCTACCATCTGCGCCGGCAGCTCGTCCGGCGCGGCAGCATCTTCCAGTCGACCAGCGACACCGAGGTGATCGTCCACCTGATCGCGACCAGCCTCAAGGAGACGGTCGAGGAGCGGGTCACCGACGCGCTCCGTCAAGTCGAGGGCGCCTATTCGCTGGCCGCCCTGTCTCAGGACGGGGTGATCGGCGTGCGCGACCCTCTCGGCGTCCGGCCGCTGGTGCTCGGCAAGCTCGGCGACGCCTGGATCCTCTCCTCCGAGACCTGCGCCTTCGACATCATCGGCGCCGACTTCGTGCGCGAGATCGAGCCCGGCGAGATCGTCTCGCTGAGCGGCGCCGGCATCCGCAGCATCAAGCCGTTCGGCCGCCGCGAGAAACGGTTCTGCGTCTTCGAGCATATCTATTTCGCGCGGCCGGACAGCGTGATGGACGGCACCAGCGTCTACGACGTGCGCAAGCGGATCGGCGCCGAGCTGGCGCGGGAAAGCCACGTCGATGCCGACGTCGTGATCCCCGTGCCGGATTCAGGCGTGCCGGCGGCGATCGGCTACGCCGCCGAATCGGGGATCCCGTTCGAGCTGGGCATCATCCGCAACCACTATGTCGGCCGCACCTTCATCGAGCCGACCGACAGCATCCGCCATCTCGGCGTCAAGCTGAAGCACAACGCCAACAAGGCGTATCTTGCCGGAAAGCGCGTGATCCTGGTCGACGACTCGATCGTGCGCGGCACCACCTCGACGAAGATCGTCGACATGGTCCGCAATGCCGGCGCCACCGAGGTCCATATGCGGATCTCCAGCCCGCCGACGAGCCATTCCTGCTTCTACGGGATCGCGACGCCGGAGCGCGAGAAGCTGCTCGCCTCCCGTTTCGACACGGCGGGCATGGCGGAATTCATCGGCGCCGACAGCCTCGCCTTCATCTCGATCGACGGGCTGTACCGGGCCCTCGGCGAGGTCCGCCGCGACCCTGCCGCACCGAAATTCTGCGACGCCTGCTTCACCGGCGACTATCCGATCCCGCTGACCGATCGCGACGCCGGCAAGGTCCAGACGCAGCTCTCGCTGCTCGCCGAAAGCGCGTGACGTCCATGGAGACCGGGACGAAGGACGGCGGTGTCCGGCTCGCCGGCCGGATCGCGCTGATCACCGGCGCATCGCGCGGCATCGGCGCGGCGGTCGCCAAGCGCTTCGCCGCCGAAGGCGCGCACGTCGTGCTGGTCGCCCGCACGGTCGGCGGGCTGGAGGAGGTCGACGACGCGGTGAAGGAGGCCGGCGCCAGCGCCACGTTGGTGCCGCTCGACCTCACCGAATTCGACAAGATCGACCAGATGGGCTTCGCGCTTTACGAGCGATTCGGCCGGCTCGACATCCTGGTCGGCAACGCCGCGGTGCTCGGCACGCTGTCGCCGATGGGGCATTTCGACCCGAAGGACTGGCAGCGCGTGATGGACCTCAACGTCACCGCCAACTGGCGCCTCATCCGCTCGCTCGACCCGCTGCTCCGGCAGTCCGACGCCGGCCGCGCGATCTTCGTGACGAGCGGCGTCGCGCGCGGCGTTTTCCCGTACTGGGGCGCCTACGCGGCGAGCAAGGCGGCGCTGGAGATGATGGTCCGGATCTACGCCGCCGAAGTCGCCAAGCCGACCCGGATCAAGGTGAACCTGCTCGATCCCGGCATCGTCCGCACCCGCCTGCGCGCCGCCGCCTTCCCCGGCGAGAGGCCGGAGACCCTGCCGCCGCCGGAGAGCGTCGCCGGCGCCTTCGTCGATCTCGCGGCGGCGGATTGCGCGGTGCACGACGAGGTTGTGACGGTCTCCGGCGCGAGCGCAGCGGCGGCGGGTTAGCCGCCGCGAGAGGACAATTCTTCCAAGATCGGTAGAATGTCCTCGTCCTCGGCCGTCGCGTATACCCCGGACTGGATCGCCGTCCGATAAACGATCGCGGCAAATCGCGGATCGTCCATCACCTTCTCCGGGGGTGTTCTCGGAATATACGTCGCGATCTCGGCCACGATCTCATCCAGCATGTCGCTGGTCACGGGCACGACACTGCCGCAAGGCAGGGAGAACGTGCCGTCCGGCTCGCAAAGGCGCATAGCGAGATAGGCTCCCTCAGGGAGCGGCCGATCCGGAAGGACGACATCAATGAACCACGCATTCTGCTGTCGCGCCGGATCGCGCACAATCGTGCCGGCGGTCTCGTGCAGACCCTCGATTTTCCATAGCGCGAAGCGGCTGTGACATATCGCGTCGAGGATGCGGGCCTCGTCCGACTCAGCGCTGAATTTAGCCGACTTCCGATACCGGTCGAGCGCTCGCGAACGTCCCGGCAGCAGCGAGGTATAGACGGCGAGGTCGAAAATCAGCGTCATTTCGCCGGTCGTTCCCATGGTCAGGGTCTTGCGGTTCGCGAGCCCGAGGCGATGCCCACAGTCGAGGATGGTCTGCCGTGACAGCATTTTCATCGCCGCGGATTGATGTTGTAGAAAGATCTCGTGGTAGTTGCGGCAGCGGGTCAGGAGTTCGTCCCTGTCCATGGCGCGGCTTCCTCTCCCCCGATTCCCGTCGTCAACGCGGCTCTCAGGCTGCCGAGCCATCGTCCGCCGCGAGCCAGTGCACGCTCACGCCGTGCGGATGCGCCCGCGCGAGCAGGCGCTCCTTGCCCTCCGGCCAGAGCGTCAGCCGAAGCTCCGGCGTCGCATCCGGCCCCGCGGGCTCGAAGCGCAGCCAGGCGAGCGGCGCGTCGGGACGCGCCCGCCGCGATGCCGCCGCCACCGTGGCGGTGATTCGCTCGCGCGTCTCCCGTGGCATGTATTGCCACATGATCGAGTGGTAAAGCACGGTGACGCGCCTGTCCGCCGGCTCGCTCAGCCGCTCCTCGACCCACGAGCCGGCGTCCGACCGCTGGACGCGGATGCCGGCGCGGCGGGCGAGATCGATCGCGGCGTCGAGCCGGGCAAGCCGCTCCCGTTGATCCGCCCAGACATAGGACCGAAGCCGGAAACGCTGCGCCGCGTCGTCGAGATCGATCGGCGACACGTCGCAGGCCGCTCGCTCCGCGACCCGGACCGGCACATCGAGGGAGCGCGGCAGCGGACCGGTCCAGCGCGTCGCGAGGCGGACCGGGCTCGCCGGATCTCCCCAGTTCCCCTCCTCGCCCAGCGCATAGCGGTAGCGGTCCCAGAGCTGGTTTAGGCCGGCGCTCGCGCCGATTTCCAGCAGCCGCAGCGGCAGGCGGGCCGCCGTAACGCGGGCGACCTCCAGGAAGCCGCCGAGCAGCACCGCGGAGCGGCTGACCTCGTTGGTCTGCGGCGGCGAGGCGAGATAGGTTTCGACATGCGGCCGGTGCGCGGCGACGGCGGCGAGGACCGCCGGCCACAGAGCCGCCGGGTCGGGGAGCGCGGACTGTTGCGAGGGATAGATCGCGGCGAGGTCCGGCGCGGCGCCGGACAGGACGAGCGCGTGCAGCGCGCCGGCGAAGCGCAGCGGCAGAGCGTCTGCGACCGGATCGCCCGGCCAGACGCCGATCAGGCCGGTCAGGAGGGAACCGCCGCTCTCCAGGTCGTCGGCGGCGCGGTCGAGAAGGCGGGCGGTGAACGGCGAGCCGAGCCGGTCGCACCAGCCGGCCTGGACCCGGAAGGACCGCACGATTTCGGGAAGCGTCGCCATGGCCGCGCCCGCCCTTCCGCTAATCCTTCTCGGCGTAGGGGTTCTTGCCCTTGCGCAGCATCAAGCGGATCGGCACGCCCGGCAGGCCGAAGTCGGCGCGCATCAGGTTGACGAGGTAACGGCGGTACGCCTCGGGCAGTTCGCCCGGCTTG
>DASWRT010000030.1:0-8366 GCA_036403035.1 Allostellaceae bacterium
ACGCGGCGACGGCGATGGGCGGCGCGGCATGGGACCACTCCGGCATGGTCCGTGTGCTCGAACGGCTGGCCGGTCTTGAGGTGGCGAAGGGCTGAGTCTCCCGCCGTGAGCGATCAGCGCGCCCTTCTGGAGGCGATGTTCCGGGCCGCCGTCGACGCGGCGGCGCCGGCCCGATGCGTGCCGCCCCACCTGCCCGCGCCGCCGAAGGGGCGGACGGTCGTCGTCGGCGCCGGCAAGGCGTCCGCGGCGATGGCGAAGGCTTTCGAGGAGCATTGGTCGGGCGCTGTCGAGGGGCTGGTCGTCACCCGCTACGGCCACGCCGTCCCGTGCCGTCAGATCGAGATCGTCGAGGCTGCGCACCCGGTGCCGGATGCGGCGGGAGAGAACGCCGCCCGCCGCATCCTCGAAGGGGTCCGCGGCCTCACCGAAGACGATCTGGTCGTCGCGCTGATCTCCGGCGGCGGATCGGCGTTGCTGGCACTGCCCGCGCCGGGACTGACGCTCGACGACAAGCAGGCGGTGAACAAGGCGCTGCTGAGGTCGGGGGCCAACATCCAGGAGATGAACTGCGTCCGCAAGCACCTCTCCGCGATCAAGGGCGGCCGGCTCGCGGCCGCTTCCTACCCGGCGCGCTGCCATGCGCTGCTGATCTCCGACGTGCCGGGCGACGATCCCTCGGTGATCGCCTCGGGCCCGACGGTCGCCGACCCGACCAGTTTCGAGGACGCCCGCGCCATCCTGGCGAAATACGGCATCGATCCGCCGGAGCGGGTCCGCCGGCATCTCGACGCGGCGGCCGAGGAGACGCCGAAGCCCGGCGATCCACGGCTTTCGCGGACCGAGACCGTCATCATCGCGACGCCGCAGCAGTCCCTCGAAACCGCGGCGGGCGTCGCCCGGCAGGCGGGCGTCACGCCGGTAATCCTCGGCGATTCGATCGAGGGAGAATCGCGCGAGGTCGCCAAGGTCATGGCCGGCATCGCCCGGCAGGCGCTGCGCCACGGCCAGCCCGCGCCGACGCCGTGCGTCCTCCTTTCCGGCGGCGAGACGACCGTCACGATTCGCGGCGAAGGGCGCGGCGGCCGGAACGTCGAGTTCCTTCTCGCGCTCGCCGTCGAACTGCAAGGCGAAGCACTGATATGGGCGATCGCCGGAGACACGGACGGCGTCGACGGCGCCGAGGAGGTGGCGGGGGCCGTCGTGACGCCGGATACGCTGGCGCGCGCCGCGGCCCGCGGCGTCGACGCCAAGGCGATGCTCGCCGCCAACGACGCCCATGCTTTTTTCGAGACGCTCGGCGATCAGGTCGTCACCGGTCCGACGCTGACCAACGTCAACGACTTCCGCGCCATCCTGGTCGAGCGCGCCTGACGCGGCCGGCATCGCCGTGGCCCGCGCGATGCTGGACAGGCGGCGGCGGACGCCCTATCCCTGCCGCTGCCGCGTCCGCCGATATTTCCGGTGCAGTCCTCTACCCGTGATTCCGCCGCCTGACCCGTGGCCGGCGGAACCGGATCTGCGACGGAGCGCGGTTGCGGAGAGATGTCATTAACCATGTCCCGGTAGAAACCGGGCTCGGTCGCGACCGGACTTCATTTTCCCATGTCTCCCTTCTCCGATCAGACGGCGCTCGTCACCGGCGCTTCCGGCTTCGTCGGGGCGGCGGTCGCGCGCGCGCTGCTCGCGGCCGGCGCGAAAGTGCGCGTGCTGGTGCGGCCGAGCAGCGATCGGCGGAACGTCGAGGGACTACCGGTCGAGGTGCGGGAAGGCTCGCTGGAGGAGCGGGCCTCGCTCGACTCCGCGCTCGCCGGGTGCACGCTGCTGTTCCACGTCGCCGCCGACTACCGGCTGTGGGTGCCCGACCCGGCGCCGATGTTCCGGGCGAACGTCGACGGCACGCGCCTCATCATGGAGGCGGCGCTTGCGGCCGGCGTCGCGCGGATCGTCTATACCAGCAGCGTCGCGGTGCTCGGCCTGCATGCCGACGGCACGCCGGCCGACGAGACGACGCCGAGCCGGTACGAGGACATGATCGGCGCCTACAAGCAGTCGAAGTTCCGCGCGGAGGAGGTGGTGCGCCGGCTCGTCGCGGAGCACGCCTTGCCGGCGGTGATCGTCAATCCGTCGACCCCCGTGGGGCCGCGCGACGTCAAGCCGACGCCGACCGGGCGGCTGATCGTCGAGGCGGCAGCCGGGCGCATGCCGGCCTTCGTCGACACCGGACTCAACATCGTCCATGTCGACGACGTCGCCGCCGGCCATCTGCTGGCGGCCGAGCGCGGCAGGCCCGGCGAGCGCTACATCCTCGGCGGCGACGACATGACCCTCGCCGAGATCCTGCGCGAGGTGGCGCTTCTCGCGGGACGCAAGCCGCCGCGCATCCGGTTGCCGCATAACGCGATCGTGCCGATTGCAGTGGCGGCGGAGGCGTTCGGCAGGATGACCGGCCGCGAGCCGTTCGTGACGCTGGACGGGCTCAAGATGGCGCGCAAGACGATGTTCTTCTCCTCGGCCAAGGCGAAACGCGAGCTGGGCTATGCGCCGCGCCCGGCGCGGGACGCGCTCGCCGACGCCGTGGCGTGGTTCCGCGAGGCGGGCTACTGGCGATGACGACGTTCCTCTCCGCAGTCGCCCTGCTCTCGCTCGCCGTCTGGGTCTACCTGCTGCTCGGGCGCGGCTTCTTCTGGCGGCTCGGCGAGCCGGCGCCTGCCTTGCCGCCGGAGCGATGGCCTTCGGTGGCAGCCGCCGTGCCGGCGCGCGACGAGGCCGAGGTCATCGGACGCGCCGTCGCGTCGCTGCTGTCGCAGCGCTACCAAGGCGAGTTCCGCGTCTTCGTCGTCGACGATCACAGCCGGGACGGCACCGCCGACGTCGCCCGCGCCGCCGCAGCGTCGCGCGGCGCAGCGGACCGGTTGACGATCGTCGCCCCGCCGCCGCTGCCGGCCGGCTGGACCGGCAAGCTCTGGGCGATGTCGCAGGGACTCAAGGCGGTCGAGGCGGAAGGCCGGTCGGACCTCGTCCTTTTCACCGACGCCGACATCGGGCACGATCCCGACAACCTCGCCGGGCTTGTCGCGCGCCTCGAAGCCGGGCGGCTCGACATGGCGTCGCTGATGGTGAAGCTGCGCTGCGAGAGCCTCGCCGAGCGCTTCCTGATCCCGGCCTTCGTCTTCTTCTTTGCGATGCTGTACCCGTTCGCGTGGTCGAGCGATCGGCGGGCGCGGACCGCGGCGGCGGCAGGCGGCTGCATCCTGGTGCGGCGCGAGGCGCTGGCGCGCATCGGCGGCGTCGAGCGCATCCGCGGCGAGCTGATCGACGATTGCGCCCTGGCGGCGGCGGTGAAGGGGCAGGGCGGCGCGATCTGGCTCGGACTGACGCAGCGCACCGTCAGCCTCCGGCCCTACCCGGAGATTGGCGATGTCTGGCGGATGGTGGCGCGCACCGCCTACACGCAGCTCCGCTACTCCCCGGTGCTGCTCGCCGGTACCGTCCTCGGCATGATCGTCACGTATCTGGTGCCGCCGCTGCTGACGGCGGCGGGGCTGGTCTTCGCGATCGGCAGTCCAGCAACCTGGGCAGCGCTGGCCGCCTGGGTGCTGATGACCGTGTCTTTTATGCCGATACTGAGGTTTTACGGCATCACTTTTGCGTGGGCGCCCTTGCTTCCGGCTGTTGCATTCATTTATTTGGCCGCGACGGTCGATTCCGCCCGCCTCCATTGGCGCGGCAAAGGAGGAGAATGGAAGGGGCGAGTGCAGCAGCTCCGCGGCCGGGCCTAGACGTGGCGCTGGAGACGCCGTCGGGCAAAGGCAGCGGCGATGAGAACTTCCCCGTCGGCTCGTGGCTGATCCGCCGCGACCTGCGCCCGCATGTCCATGTCTTCTACACCTTCGCCCGCGCCGCCGACGACATCGCCGACAACCCGGCCTTGGCGCCGGAGGACAAGCTGCGCCGGCTGGACCGGATGGCCGACATCCTCGACGGCGCGCCCGGCACTGATTCGCCGAGTGCGGCGGCGATGCGGCGGAGCAATGCCGAGACCGGCGTCGATCCGCAGCATTGCCACGACGTGCTGCGCGCTTTCCGGCTCGACGCGACCAAGCGGCGCTATGCCGATTGGGGCGAGCTGATGGAGTATTGCCGCTACTCCGCCGCGCCGGTCGGACGGCAGCTCCTCGACCTGCACGGCGAATCGCGGGACACGTTCCCGCCGTCGGACGCGCTCTGCGCCGCCCTCCAGGTGCTGAACCATCTCCAGGACTGCGCCGACGATTACCGGAACCTCGACCGTGTCTACCTGCCGGCCGACGACCTCGCCGTCTCGGGCGGGCGGATCGAGGATCTCGCCGCGCCGCAGATCACCGATGGGCTGCGCGGGACGATGGACCGGATGCTCGACCGCACCGCGCGCCTCGTCGCCGAGGCGCGCGGCCTGCCGCCGCGCGTCCGCAGCGCCGGCCTGCGGTGCGAGAGCGCGGTCGTCGTGGCGCTCGCCGCCCGCCTGACGTCGCTGCTGCGCGCCGGCGATCCGCTCGCGACGCGGGTGAAGCTGCGCAAGCCGGACTTCCTGCTCGCGCTGCTCAAGGGGGCATGGCAAGGCGGTTTCCCGGCGAGGCCGCGGACATGACGCAGGCGGCGGAGAAGCACCAGCCCGAGGCGACGACAGCGCCCGTGCCCGGCGGCGGCGAGTTGGAGGCGATCGCCGCGCGCGTCCAGGCGTCCGGCACCTCGTTCTACTGGGCGATGCGGCTGCTGCCGGCGGCCCGGCGCAACGCGATGTACGCTGTCTATGCCTTCTGCCGCGAGGTCGACGACATCGCCGACAACGACGACGCGCCGCTCGCCGAGAAGCGGCGGGCGCTCGCCGAGTGGCGCGACGAGATCGACGCGCTCTATGCCGGGCGGGCCCGCAAGATGATCTCGCGCGCCCTGCTCGGCCCGGTGCGCGAGTACGGGCTGCAACGGCGCGACTTCCTCGCCATCGTCGACGGCATGGAGATGGATGCGCAGGAGGCGATCCGCGCGCCGAGCCTCGCCGTCCTCGACCTCTATTGCGCCCGCGTCGCCAGCGCCGTCGGGCTGCTGTCGGTGCGGATCTTCGGCTCCTACACGCCGGCCGCGGACCGCGTCGCCGAGGAGCTGGGGCGGGCGTTGCAGCTCACCAACATCTTGCGCGACCTCGCCGAGGACGCGGCGCGCGGCCGGCTCTACCTGCCGCGCGAGCTGCTGGACGCGCATGGGATCGCATCGTCGGATCCGGCCGCGGTGCTGGCGCATCCGAGCCTTGCCGCGGTCTGCCGCGACGTGGCGGCGATGGCGGAGCGCCACTATGCCGGGGCCGAAGCGGCGATGGCCGCCTGCCCGCGCCGCGCGATGCGGCCCGCCGCGACGATGCTCGCGGTCTATCGCGCGATCCTCGGAAAGCTGATCGAGCGCGGCTGGACCGACCTCGACCGGCCGGTGCGGCTGCCGGGCCTTCGCAAGGCTGCGCTCGTCCTGCGTCATGCGATCCTATGACGGCGGAGGACGGCGCATGACGGCGGCGGCGGCGGGGCGGCGGCGCGCCCATGTCGTCGGCGCCGGTCTCGCCGGCCTGTCCGCCGCTGTCCGGCTCGCCGCGAGCGGCTGGGCGGTGTCGCTCTACGAGAGCGGACGGCATGCCGGCGGACGCTGCCGCTCCTATTTCGACGCCGAGCTGGGCTGCCGGATCGACAACGGCAACCACCTGCTGCTGAGCGGAAACCATGCCGCGCTCGCCTATGTTCGCGAGATCGGCGCGGAGGATACGTTCGAGGCGGCGGAGGCGGCCTTTCCCTTTCTCGATGTCGCGACGGGCGAGCGCTGGGCGCTGCGTCCCAATGGCGGCGCGCTGCCGTGGTGGATTCTCGACCGCGCCCGGCGCGTGCCGGCGACCGCGCCCGGCGATTACCTCAAGGGCTTGCGGCTGGCGCTGGCGTCGCCTGCCGACACGGTGGCCGGCCGCCTCGATCCGGCTTCGGCGATCTACCGCCGGTTGTGGGAACCGCTCGCCGTCGCCGCGCTGAACACCGCGGCGGACGAGGGCGCCGCGATCCTGCTGTGGCGCGTGGTCCGCGAGACGCTCGGGCGCGGCGCCGCCGCCTGCCGCCCGATGCTGCCGCGCCAGGGCCTGTCGGAGAGCCTCGTCGATCCCGCCCTGCGGTTCCTGGAAGGGCGGGGAGCCTCGATCCGGTTCGGCGCGCGGTTGCGCGAGATCGCGTTCGACGACGGAACGTCGTCGGTCGGGGCGCTGTCCTTCGACGGCGAGACCGTGCCGGTGGCCGCCGACGATGCGGTGATCCTCGCCATGCCGGCGGCGGTCGCCCCCCGTCTGGTGCCGGACCTGCCGGCGCCGACCGAGTTCCGGGCGATCGTCAACGCGCACTACCGCACCGACGCCGCGCCGCCGGGGGCGCCGCCTTTCATCGGGCTGGTCGGCGGCAATGCCGAGTGGGTCTTCCGCAAGCCGGGGATCCTGTCGGTCACCGTCAGCGCGGCCGAGCGGTTCGTCGATCGGCCCGCGGAGGAGCTGGTGCCGCTGCTCTGGCGCGACGTCGCCGTCGCCTACGGCGTCGGGCAGCCGGACGCGCCGCCGCCGCCCTGGCGCATCGTCAAGGAGAAGCGGGCGACCTTCGCCGCCACGCCGGCTCAGCTGCGGCTCCGGCCGGGAGCGCGGACGGCGTGGCGCAACCTGATCCTTGCCGGCGACTGGACCGATACCGGCCTGCCGGCGACGATCGAGGGCGCCATCCGTTCCGGTCATGTTGCCGCGGCGACAGCACAGACGACCGTCGCATCAGGCATGCCCACAAAGGACTTGAGCCGCCGGCTTTCTCCCCGCATGGTGGCGACGAATACCCATTCCTGACGTTCCGGTTTAGCAGCACGAATGACATCTTCCACCTTGCAACGCCGCAGACGGGATGCCGACATTTCGATGTCGCTCCCGCCGCTCGACGCCGCGATTGCCGCCGGCACCGACGCCCTGCTCTCGTTGCAGCGCGAGGACGGACACTGGGCGTTCGAGCTTGAGGCGGACGCGACGATCCCGGCCGAATACATCCTGCTGAAGCACTTCCTCGGCGAGATCGACCCGGAGAGCGACCGGGCGATGGCCGAGTACCTGCGCGACATCCAGGGAGAGCACGGCGGCTGGCCGCTCTTCCATGCCGGCGCGTTCGACATGAGCGCCAGCGTCAAGGCCTATTTCGCGCTGAAGGCGGCCGGCGATCCGATCGATGCGCCGCACATGGCGAAGGCGCGCGAAGCGATTCTCTCGCGCGGCGGCGCGGCGCGCTCCAACGTCTTCACCCGCATCCAGATGGCGCTGTTCGGCGAGGTGCCGTGGCGCGCGGTGCCGGTGATGCCGGTCGAGATCATGATGCTGCCGTCGTGGTTCCCGTTCCACCTCGACAAGGTGTCGTACTGGTCGCGCACGGTGATCGTGCCGTTGCTCGTGCTGATGGCCGTCAAGCCGCAGGCGCGCAACCCGAACGGCGTGCATATCCAGGAGCTGTTCACCGAGCCGCCGGAGCAGGTGCGGGTCTGGGCGACGGCGCAGGACAATTCGCAGATGGCCCGCCTGTTCCGCGGCATCGATTGGGCGTTGCGCGTCAGCGAGCCGCGTTTTCCGAAGGGCGCCCGGCAGCGCGCGATCGACGCGGCCGTCGCCTGGGTCGAGGAACGCCTCAACGGCGAGGACGGGCTCGGCGCGATCTACCCGGCGATGGCGAACACGGTGATGATGTACGACTGCCTCGGGTATCCGAAGCATCACCCGAACGTCGTCATCGCCCGCGAGGCCATCGAGAAGCTGGTCGTGCGCGAGCCGGGGCGGACCTATTGCCAGCCCTGCCTGTCGCCGGTCTGGGATACGGCGCTGAGCTGCCATGCGCTCTTGGAGACCGGCGACCCGAGAGCGGATGCCGCGGCGCGCGCCGGCCTCGACTGGCTCGCCGAGCGGCAGGTTCTCGACGTCGTCGGCGACTGGGCGTCGCGGCGTCCGGACGTCCGGCCGGGCGGCTGGGCCTTCCAGTACGCGAACCCGCATTATCCGGACGTCGACGACACGGCGGTCGTGGCGCTCGCCCTCGACCGCTATGACGGCGAACTGTACAAGCAGTCGCTGGCGCGGGCGGCCGAATGGGTGGTCGGCCTCCAGAGCCGCAACGGCGGCTGGGGCGCGTTCGACGCCGACAATACCTGCTACTACCTGAACCACATTCCATTCGCCGATCACGGCGCCCTGCTCGATCCGCCGACCGCCGACGTCAGCGCGCGCTGCCTCGGCATGCTCGCGCAGATGGGCTACGGCGAGGACGATCCGGTGGTGCGGCGGTCGATCGAGT
>DASWRT010000031.1:0-5555 GCA_036403035.1 Allostellaceae bacterium
CGACCTCGCGGCGATGCGCGAGGTGATGGACGTCATCCACGACCATTACGTGAAGGACGTGCCCGACCGCGACCTGACGAAGGACGCGCTGAAGGGCATGCTGTCCGGCCTCGACCCGCACTCCGCCTACATGGACGCGAAGGAGTATGCCGATCTGCGCGCGCAGACGCGCGGCGAGTTCGGCGGCATCGGCGCCGAGCTGACGCGCGACGGCGGGCGCGTCAAGGTGATCGCGCCGATCGACGACACTCCGGCGGCGCATGCCGGCGTCCGCCCCGGCGACGTTATCCAGCGCGTCGGCGGCGAGCCGGTCGACGGGCTCGATCTCTCCGACGTCGTCGACAAGATCCGCGGCCCGGCCGGCAGCACCGTGCGCCTGACGCTGGTGCGCGGGACGACCGACGCGCCGTTCGACATCGAGATGACCCGCGCGATCATCGAGGTCAACCCGGTCAAGGCGCGGCTGGAAGCCGGCCGCATCGGCTATGTCCGCGTCAGCGTGTTCAATGAGCACACGCAGCAGCGGCTCGTCACCGCGATCGACCGGCTGAAGCGGGAGGCGAACGGCCGGCTTGCCGGGTTCGTCCTCGACCTGCGCAACGATCCCGGCGGCCTGCTCGATCAGGCGGTAGCGGTTGCCGGCGACTTCCTCGACGGCGGGGTGATCGTCACCACCCGCGGCCGGGACGGGCGGCTGACCCGGCGGATCACGGCGCCGTCCGATGCGACCGACCGGCTGGAGGGCGTGCCGATGGTCGTGCTCGTCAACGGCGCGTCGGCTTCGGCCTCGGAGATCGTCGCCGGTGCATTGCAGGACCGCGGCCGCGCCACGGTCATGGGAACGCGCAGCTTCGGCAAGGGCTCGGTGCAGACGATCCTGCCGGTCGCGACGACGCGCGGCGCGGTGCGCCTCACCACCGACCTCTACTACACCCCGTCCGGCCGCTCGATCCAGGCGGAGGGCATCACCCCCGATCAGGTCGTTATGGTGCCGAAGGACCAGCAGGTGCCGGGCAGCGGCGCGCAGCTTACCCATGAGGCCGACCTCAAGGGCGCGATCAAGCCGCCGGTCCCGTCTCCCGGCCGGGCCGCGCATGAGGCCGCCGTTCACGCGTCGAGCGAGACCGCCGCGCAGGCCGCCACGGCCGAGGGCCTCGTCGACCTGACCATTCTCGGCACCGACAAGGACAGGCAGCTCGCCACGGCGGTGGACGCGCTGCGCAAGGGGAGAGTGTCCGCCGACCGCAGCCGCGCCGCGTCCAGAGCGGCTCCGCCGGCTGCCGCGGCGGCGGAGTAGGGTGGCCGAGAACGCAGTCCGCCGCTGCGGTTTAACGTAGGGGCGGGGCTTGCCCCGCCCTTCTCGCGCAGCAGGCGGAACGCATCGTCGCGCCGAAAGCGCGGGCGGCCCAAGGACCGCCCCTACGTTAAACTTACCGGGGCTCAAAAACAGACGTAGAAAACGAACGTTCGAAACGCCAAGTTACCAAAAGCACCACGAGGGTTTTCGGCGCGCTGTGCGCGCTGACCAAATCTTCTTGGTGCTCTTGGTAACTTGGTGGTTCGAACGTTCTTTTTTATTTACCCCAGACTCTTCTTTTATTTACCCCAAACTCTTCGACGCGATCTCGTAAGTGTTCTTGCTGAGGTTCGGCAGATCCAGCACGCGCTGGAGCGCCGCCTTCATCAGCGCCTGCCGCGCCGGATCGTGGCGCGGCCACTGGCCGAGCGGCTGCACCATGCGCGCCCCCATCGTCGCGTTGATCGGATCGAGCACCGCGATCTGATCTGCGAGGAAGGCGTAGCCGGCGCCGCTCGGGTCGTGGAACCGCACCTGGTTCCTCTGGGAGAAGGCGCCGATCAGCGAGCGCATCCGGTTCGGGTTGCGGATGTCGAAGGCCGGATGCGCCAGCAGCTGCTTCACCCGCGCCAGCGTCTCCGGGAGCGACGACGTCGCCTGCAACTCGAACCACTTGTCGATGACGAGGCCCTCGTGCCGCCAGCGTTCGTAGAAGGCGGTCAGCGCCTGCTCGCGCTCCGCCGGCCGGTCGAGGTCGGTCAGCACGCGCAGCGCCGCCAGCACGTCGGTCATGTTCCGCCCGGCGTCGAACTGCGCCTTGGCGCGCGCCACCCCGCCGTTGCCGCCGTCCGCCGCGAGATAGGCGAGGCAGACGTTCCGCAGCGCCCGGCGGCCGATCGCCGGCCCATCGCTCCGGTACGGGCCGGCGTCGGTCAGCCGTTCGTAAGCGGCGGCGAACTCCGGCGCGAGCGCGGTGCCGACCGCGATCCGTGCGGCCTGCCGCGCGGCGTGGATCGCGTCGACGTCGACGACCGGAATCTGATCGGCGAGGAACGCCTCGCTCGGCAGCGTCAGCGCCTCGGCGGCGAAGGCCGGATCGGCGTCCGCCCCGGCGAGCGTCCGCCGCAGCGCCTCGATCAGGTCGGGATCGAGCGTCGCGGCGCCCGCCGCGTCGCCGCGCTGCCATGCCCCGATCATGTCGAGCAGCGTCCATGTCGCGACCTGCTGCCCCGCTTCCCACCGCGCGAACGGGTCGGTGTCGTGCATCGCGAGGAACTTCAGCCGCTCCAGCGACACGCCCTTGAGTTTGACCGGCGCCGAGAAGCCGCGCAGCAGCGACGGCACCGGGCCCCTTCCGTCCGGGGAGGCCGGCACGTCGACGAAGCGGAAGCTCTGCCTCGCCTCGGTCAGCGCGAGCACGCGCGTCCCCGCTTTCGCCTCGTTCTCGCCGTCGAGCCGCGTCGGCAGCTCC
This sequence comes from Allostellaceae bacterium, assembly GCA_036403035.1. GTDB lineage: Bacteria > Pseudomonadota > Alphaproteobacteria > ATCC43930 > CGMCC-115725 > DASWRT01. The sequence continues at coordinate 2,769 of DASWRT010000031.1, forward strand.
CGCCCGTCCGCCCCGATCAGCCCCATCGCCAGCGGAACCACCACGGGCGCCTTTTCCGGCTGGCCCGGCGTCGGCTTGGCGCTCTGGGCGACCGTCAGCTCGTAGGTGCCGCTTGCCGCGTCGTAGCGGTCCTCGACCGTCAGCTCGGGCGTCCCCGCCTGGGCATACCAGCGCTTGAACCGGCTTAGATCGACCCCGTTCGCGTCCTGCATCGCCGCGACGAAATCCTCGATCGTCGCGGCGTGGTTGTCGCAGCGGGCGATGTACAGGTCCATCCCCTTGCGGAACCCCTCCTTGCCGAGGAGGGTCTGGATCATCCGCACCAGCTCCGCGCCCTTGTTGTAGACGGTCGCGGTGTAGAAATTGTCGATCCGGATATAGCTGTCCGGCCGCACCGGATGGGCGAGCGGCCCGTCATCCTCGGGGAACTGCGACGCGCGCAGCCGCCGCACGTCGGCGATACGGCGCACCGCGCGACTGCCCATGTCGCCGGAGAACTCCTGGTCGCGGAAGACGGTCAGCCCTTCCTTGAGCGACAGCTGGAACCAGTCGCGGCAGGTGACGCGGTTGCCGGTCCAGTTGTGGAAATATTCGTGCGATACCACCGTCTCGATGCCTTGATAGTCGGCGTCGGTCGCGGTCTCGGGCTTCGCCAGCACGTACAGCGTGTTGAAGATGTTGAGGCCCTTGTTCTCCATCGCCCCCATGTTGAAGTCGCTGACGGCGACGATGTTGAACACGTCGAGATCGTATTCGAGCCCGTACGTGTCCTCGTCCCAAATCATCGCCTTCTTCAGCGAGTCCATCGCCTGGCCGCATTTGTCCTCGTCGCCGCGCCGCACCCAGATCGCGAGCGGCACGGTCTTGCCGGAGCGCGTCGTGAAACTGTCCCGGAAAGCGACGAGGTCGCCGGCCACCAGCGCGAAGAGGTAGGAGGGCTTGGGGTGCGGGTCGACCCACCGCGCCCGGTGCCGCCCGCCCGGAAGATCCTCCGTTCCGGCCGGGTTGCCGTTCGACAGCAGCACCGGATAGCGCGCCTTGTCGGCGGTTACGCTCACCGTGTACCGCGCCATCACGTCCGGCCGGTCGATGAAATAGGTGATGCGCCGGAACCCCTCCGGCTCGCATTGCGTGCAGAAATTGCCGCCGGACGTATAGAGGCCGGACAGCTCGGTGTTCTTCTGCGGGAGGATGCGCGTCTCGATGTCGAGCGTGAACGGCCGGTCCGGCACGTGCTCGATCACCAGCCCGCCCTCCTCGGCCAAGCGGTAGCGGCCGGCATCCAGCGCCTCGCCGTCCAGCGCCAGCGAGACCAGCTCCAGCGCATCGCCGTCGAGCGTCAGCGGCGCGTCGCGCTCCGCCGCGGAGTCCGGGTTCCGCCGCACCGCGAGCCGCGCCTTTACCCGCGTCTCCTCCTCGCCCAGGTCGAAATCGAGGTCGACCGTGTCGATGGTGAAGGCAGGCGGCCGGTAGTCGGCGAGGCGAACCGGCTCGGGAGCGGTCGGGGAGGAGGCGGTGCTGCCGCGGGAGGCGTCAAGCATGAGGGTTCGACCGTGCGGGAGGAAGGGAAACCGGAGGAGCCGGTATATACATCTAGTGTGTCGCGGCCTCCCGGTGAACGCCCAATCTGTTGACGCGGCCCATCTGCAAACGATGAGCGGCGCCTCCGAAGGCGCCGCTCGACAACCAGTGCAAGTTGCGACCGAACTTGGAACGGGAACCCGCGTGACGCGTCTCTCCGAATCCAACGCAATCCGCAATAAGGTTCTCTCCGGCCGGAGAATCGATCACCAAGGAGTCGGATGGGTCTCCGCGGCCGGAACGCGCCGCAGCGTTTGCGGCTTCCCGTTGTCGTTGACGGCGACGAAGGTGAACTCGGCGTCGGTGACCCTGACCCGGTCGCCCTTGCCCTGCCGCAGGACCCAGACCTCGACGTGGAGCGTGATGGACGTCGTGCCGGTGCGGGTCACGTCGGTGTAGCAGCAAACCGTGTCGCCGACATGCACAGGCTCAAGGAACGCGATATTCGAAACCGCGACCGTCACGACGCGGCCCGCTGCGTGTCTCGTCGCCGTCATGGCCGCCGCAGCGTCCATCAGGGCCATGATCCAGCCGCCGAACATACTGCCGGACGGGTTCGCGTCCGCGGGCATGGCGAGCGTACGGGACGCCAGCCCGCCGCGGGGTTCGGCCGCGGCCGATTGCTTTGGAGATGTGCTGTTCATGTTGCTGCTCGATGCGCGGGTGTAGGCGCCGGCCAGGATGGCGGGAAAGTCGCCGCGGTTTATGCCGAGATCGGCAAGGGTCCGCCCGTCGAGCTTTTCCAGCTCGGCGCGGACCGCCTGTCGGTCCAGCCACGCACGCAGCCGTCGCAGGATGTCGAGGGTGAGCGGGCCGAGAACGTTCTCGTTGTCGGCCCCTTCTGTCGCCGCGCTCGCTTCAGTGCCGCGGCGTGTCGACAGGCAGTCGATTTCTTCGTCGGTGTAGGCCCACATAGATCATTCCAATCCTAAGCGGGCGTCTCCCCCCAGTTACGAAGTTGACCGTCGATATGTTGCGGTGCAGCAAAATTAATGCAAGAGGAATTTTGTATCTTTCATGTTACATGCTGCGCTGCACAAATTTTTGTCAGCATCAGCGCATTGAGGTTATTTGGAAAGCAGTGCGCTGCCGCGCCGGATTGATTATCGGGGCGGCAGGCGTGGACTTGCCTATGCGCCGGCACTCCTCGGCCGCTCTCTGGACCGACTCGACTCAGCGGGGCCGCGCCGCTCCGGCACAGCTCTC
>DASWRT010000032.1:0-1539 GCA_036403035.1 Allostellaceae bacterium
GCGCCGAGCACCTTCCCGCCCGCATCCTCGATCGCCATCCTTGCGGCCTCGACCGACCATTTCCCGCCGAAGTCGGCATAGACGCCGGACTGGTCGTTCAGGATGCCGATCTTGACGACGTTGTCGGACACCTCGGCCTGAGCCGCCGCGATGGAGAGCGGAGCTGCGAGAAGCGCGAGACCCAATGCGTAATGTGCGGACGTTGTCACCAGCTTCCTCCGAACGATATCTGTTTCGCGCCCGGAGAGCCGTCGACCTCGCGGGCCGATGCCTCCAAGCCGTTCAAAAACCGTTATATCCCACACCCGCCGCCGCACACCACCGGGATGGCGTCGATCCGCGGGCCGGAGGGTCCGGACGGCGGAGATAGACTCTTATCCGGCGCAGGCGGCAACCGGACCGTAATAGGCCTCGGCGGGCTCGCCCGTCTGGTCGTTGTCGGTCCACAGCGCCACCGCCCTGATCGCCGGAGGCGGATCGGCTGCGAAGGCGCGCCGGTAGTCCGCAACGATGTTGCGCCGCTCGGCGATCACGCTCCCTGACCCGGCGGCGCCGCTGTGCACGACGATGCAGCGCACGGCGTCCGGGTGGTAGGGGTTGCGGACGACCTCCCCCGGCGGCGTCCGCTCGCTCGTCCAGACATAGGCGAGCGTCGGCACCTCGCGCCGGAACCAGCTTGGGCGGTCGAACAACAGGAAGATTCCCGCGGCATAATCGTCGCCGTCGCGGCGGCGGATGTCGGCCGAGGGCTGCACGCGGTCGACGCGCCACGTCCATTCGAGCCAGGGGTGCGCGGCAAGCGGCACGTCGGCCGGGCGCATCAGCGCCGACGCCACATGACGGCCGCCTGCCGCCGCCGCGCGGATGAACGGGCGGCCGTCGAGCATGACGTTGCCGTAGTCGGTGCGCCCGTGCACCTCCTGATTCGTCCAGGCCGTCGCGACCGGCAGGGACGGATCGACCAGCAGCACGTCGTCGCCGCCCCGAGCCGCTGCCGGCGCCGATACCGACGCCGCCAACGGCAGCAGGAGCCCGCCGAGCACGGCGCGCCGCGTCACCGGCGCTGCCGCCGCGGTGCAGTCCTCCCGTACAGCTCTCCGTTGCCGCATCCCGATAACGCTTTGTTAAGCATGGCCCGCAATCGTGCCGCAAACGGGCGGGCGGAACATTCATATGCATCGGCGCGGCGGTCTTCGGCAATCCTCTCAACCGCAGGGGCGGCGCTACCGCCTGCTCGCGGCCCTCATGTTGGCAGCCTTGGTCGCCGACGCTGCCGCTGCACTCGCCCCTGCCCTCGCCAGCACGTTCCTCGACCGGCCAGGGCGGCGCGCGGCCGATGCCGGCGATCCCTGCGCGCGGGCGGTCGGCCAGATCCTGGTCGACGGCGATTTCAACGGCACGGGCGCGGTCGCCGGGCACCCGCGCGTCGTGCTGACCAACGCGCATGTCGTCGCTGAGGACGGCCGGGTGAAACGGCGCGTCCGCTTCCGGCTGCCGGCGCTTGCGGCCGCGGCAGGGTTCGGGAGGGCCGCCGCGGTC
>DASWRT010000033.1:0-4790 GCA_036403035.1 Allostellaceae bacterium
TGTGGCGGGCGCTCACCAGCCCCGGCGGCGCCGGCCGCTTCGCCGAGGTCGGGCTCGCCAACACGCTGCGCTCGTTCGGGCTGGAGGAAGGCCGCGACTTCATGCTCCAGCACACGACGCAGGATGCCGACACCGGACGCAAGCTCCGCCCGGACGCGGTCGTCTTCCTGCCCGGCAACAGCGTCCTGGTGATCGACTCGAAGGCGTCGAAATTCGTCGTCGACATCGCCGAGGCTGAGGGCACGGACGGCGAGGACGCCGCGTACCAGAACCTCGGCCGCACGATGAACACGCACCTGAAGGCGCTCGCCGAGAAGGACTACCGCAGCGCCGTCGGCGCGGTGTGCCGCCAGTCCGGCCGCGAGGGCGAGTTGGCGCGCGTGCTCAGCGTCATGTACCTGCCGAATGACGCGGCGCTGGAAAAGCTGCATCGCGCCGACTCGGAATTCTGCCGCCGCGCGGCGCAGCTCCAGATCATCCCGGCCGGCCCCGCCGGCCTCGCCTGCGCGATCGGCTTCGCCTCGGTCGAGATCAGCTTCGCGCGGCAGATCGAGAACCAGGAGCGCATCGTCGAGCGGGCGCAGGCGCTGCTCGATAGCCTCGCAGTGATGCTCGGCCATGCCGCACTGGTCGGCAAGGGGATCAAGAGCGCCGCCGACGCCTATGCGAAGCTCACCGGCTCGGTGAACGCGCGCGTGCTGCCGCGCGGACGCGAGTTGGTCCGGCTCGGGCTGCGGCCGGACAAGCCGCTGCCGGGCCCGCTCGCGGCCTGTCAGGTCATGATGACCGAAAGCGACATGATCGACGGCGAGGTCGCCGCCGTCGAGATCGGCGGCGGCGACACGGCAGCGCCGCCGCCGCCGCGCCCGGTGCTGATCGCCAGCGCGGCCGGCGAGTAGCGATAAGGCGCGGCCCGGCGTTGCCTTCCGGGTGCAACGGAATAGCCGTCGATCCGTTGAAACTCGGATCGGAGGGTGCGCGATGCTTCGCCTGTTCGTCGGGATCAACCTGCCGCCCGAACACAAGCTGCGGCTCTCCCTGCTGTGCGGCGGCATGCACGGCGCGAAATGGGTCGATCCGGGGAATTTTCACCTCACGCTGCGCTTTATCGGCGAGGTCGACGAGGGAACGGCGGCCGACATCGACGCGGCGCTCGCCGAGATCCGCGCGCCGCGTTTCGCGCTGACGCTCGCCGGAGTCGGTTGTTTCGGCGGCGGCGGCAAGCCGCGGATGCTGTGGGCCGGGATCGAGCGGAGCCAGCCGCTCCTGACGCTCCACGAGAAGGTCGAGCATGTGCTGGCGCGGGCCGGACTGGAGCCGGACACGCGCCGCTATGCGCCTCACGTCACGCTGGCGCGGCTGAAGGACGTGGCCATGCCGAAGCTGCAAGCGTTCCTCGCCGAGCACGCGCTGCTGCGGCTTGAGCCGTTCGCGGTCGATCATTTCAGCCTGATCGCGAGCTACCTGACGAAGAGCGGCGCGATCTACGAGGATCAGGCCGAGTATCCGCTGAGCCGCTGACGCGAGCGGTTCGCCCGCCCTGCGGCGGCGGCCTCGGCGGACGGAGCAGCAGCAGGGATGCTTGACGGCATGCGGGCCGTCGCTACGCTCGCGTGGCGATTGACCGGCGGCGGACCGGCCGGCCGGCCGACATGACCGAGGGGGAGCCTCATGCTGTTCGTAATCCACTGCGTCGACAAGCCCGGCCATCAGGCGCTCCGCGCGTCGAACCGCCCGGCGCATCTCGATTACCTGAATTCGTTCGGGACGCGCATCGTCGTCGCCGGGCCGACGCTGACCGAGGACGGCGCGACGCCGAACGGGAGCGTGTTCATCCTCGACGTGGCCGATGCGCGGGAGGCCGCGTCCTTCGCGGCCGGCGATCCCTATGCCAAGGCCGGCCTCTTCGCGTCGACGACGATCGCCCCGTGGCGCCTGGTCATCATGAACCCGCCGCCCGCCGCAGCGGGATGACGGAGACTGCCCCCGTCATGGCGCACTGGCTGCTGAAGTCCGAACCTTTCAAATACTCCTGGGACCAAATGGTCGCGGACGGCCGCACCCACTGGAACGGCGTGCGCAACCATCAGGCGTCGAACAACCTCAAGGCGATGCAAGTCGGCGATCAGGCGTTCTTCTATCACTCCAACGAGGGGCTGGAGATCGTCGGCATCGTCGCAATCGCGCGGACCTACTACCCCGACCCGAGCGACGAGACCGGCCGGTTCGGGATGGTCGACGTAACGCCGGTGCGGCCGATGCCGAAGCCGGTGACGCTGAAGCAGATGAAGGCGGAGCCGCGGCTCGCCCAGTTCGGCCTGATCCGGCAGTCCCGCCTCTCCGTCGTACCGGTCGGCGACGCCGAGTGGCAGGCGATCTGCGGGATGGCCGGCCTCGCCGCCTGACCGCGGACTCCCCGGAGACGGCCGGCGGAGTCGGTTGGACTCGGCGGGGCCGTCCTCGTTACGATGGACACATCTCTGTTACAGCACCGCCTGCCCCGCGTCGGCTAAAATGAGCGAATCCGGGATGTATTCGCGCGTATGATGCTATTACTTGTGGCACCCCTTTCGAGACTCTCATACCTGTTGAGCCGTTACAAAGTGTTACATGGACTTACAAAATTTTACTTCAAAAGGGTCATACAACCAGAAATGCTGTAGCCTTCCAAATTGTGAAACCGGCGGTGCGGCTTCCTCAGGAAGAGCACGTGACACGACGGACGTTCAGGATAGGAGCAAGGACATGGAGCCGAACGGCATCGAAACGACCCCGTCTGCCATCGACAGCACGGCGCGCGTCGCAGCCAGCGCCGCGACCGGTGACGTGATCCTGGCGCTGATCGACCAGAGCCGTCTGCGCCGCGAGTGCCTCAAGGTCGCCCTGGCGCAGCACAATTCGCGCTGGCGTGTCGTCGACGTGCCGACCGCAGCCGAAGCGATCCGGCTGGCCGAGGCGGGACAGCGTTTCGACCTGCTGCTGCTCGGCGCTGCGACGTCCGACCATATCGACCTCGAAGACATCGAGACGCTGCGGTCGGTCATGCCCGACGCGCCGGTCGTGGTCGCCGCCGAGAGCGACAACCCGCAGCGGGCGCGCCTCATCCTGCAAGCCGGGACGCGCGGCTTCCTGCCGACCACGCTCAGCCTCAAGGTGCTGATGGGCGCGCTCGACCTCGTCCTGGCCGGCGGCGTGTACGTTCCGTCGTCGCTGATCGACGCCACCCAGGGGCGTCCCACCGAGGCCGCGCCGAAGCTGGCGCCCGAACCCTGGTCCGAACTGACGCGGCGGCAGCGCGACGTGCTCGGCCTGATCGCGCAGGGCAAGTCCAACAAGCTGATCGCCGATGCGCTCGACATGTCCGAGAGCACGGTGAAGGCGCACGTGAAGCAGATCATCAAGCGGCTCCACGTCGCCAACCGTACGCAGGCGGCGCTGCTCGCGACCGGCGCCCGGACGGCGATCGGCGGCGCCGCTACGGCGGAGCGGCGCGCCCGCGCCTGATCTTTCGACGCTTCCAAACGGACGGGACCGCCGCACAGGCGGTCCCGTCCTTGTTTGCAGAGTGCCTAACAATACTGGTTGTGGTCTGCGACGCGGTGTCGTGGTCGCCGGGTAGGAGCCCGGCTCTCAGCGAAGCTCCGCTTCGCCTGTCGCCGTCAGCGCAAGCTGTGCTTGCGCGAGAGGCCGCAGGCGATGCAGGCCCATCGGCAAGGCCGGGCGACGCCCCCCGGCGGCCACGACACCGCGTTCCTTCGGGTTGCGCCGGGGTGAGGCATGGAAGCGTCGCGCCGGCTCGCCGATGGGCCCGCGTCGCCGTCGCCGTCGCTCCTAACCATGCCTCACCCCGACGCAACGCAGGCCACAACCAGTATTGTTAGGCACTCTGAGCCCCCGACGCTTGTTTCGCGCCCGCCTTCGTCGATAATCCTTACCAAGGCACCGTCGTCGCCCATTAGGTGGCCGCGGAATCCAACACCGGTAGGGAGCGAAAAAATCATGTCCAACAACAACCTTTTCCCACCGCCGGCCTCGGCGAAGGAACACGCCTGGATCGATGCCGCCGGATACGAGCGTCTGTACGCGGCGTCGGTCCGTGATCCGGAAGGGTTCTGGCGGGAGCAGGGCAAGCGGCTCGACTGGATCAAGCCGTACAGCAAGGTCAAGGACACCAGCTTCACCGGCGACGTCTCGATCCGCTGGTTCGAGGACGGCACCCTCAACGTGTCGGCCAACTGCATCGACCGCCATCTCGCAAAGCGCGCCGACCAGACCGCGATCCTTTGGGAGGGCGACGACCCGGCCGAGCACAAGGCGATCAGCTACCGCGAGCTGCACGATCAGGTCTGCCGGCTGGCCAACGTGCTCAAGGCGCACGGCGTCAAGAAGGGCGACCGCGTCACCATCTACCTGCCGATGATCCCCGAGGCGGCCTACGCCATGCTCGCCTGCGCCCGCATCGGCGCGATCCACTCGGTCGTCTTCGGCGGCTTCTCGCCGGACAGTCTGGTCAGCCGCATCCAGGGCTGCGGCTCCAAGCTCGTCATCACCTCCGACGAAGGGCTGCGCGGCGGCCGCAAGGTGCCGCTCAAGGCCAATGCCGACGAGGCGCTCAAGCAGTGCCCCGAGGTCGAGACCCTGCTGGTCGTGCGCCGCACCGGCGGCTCGGTCGCCTGGCAGAACGGCCGCGACGTCTGGTACGAAGAGGCGGTGGCGAAGGCCTCGCCGGACTGCCCGGCCGAGGAGATGAGCGCCGAGGACCCGCTGTTCATTCTCTACACCTCGGGCTC
>DASWRT010000034.1:0-12809 GCA_036403035.1 Allostellaceae bacterium
CGATACCGGCCACACCGCCCGCGTGGTGCGGGAGATGCTGCCGAAGGCGCATTTCGCGACCGTCTACGCCAAGCCGGCCGGCCGGCCGATGGTCGACACCTTCGTCACCGAGGTCAGCCAGGACACCTGGATCCTGTTCCCCTGGGACATCGAGCCGCAGTTCGCGCCGCCGATCGCCAGCGCGGCCGGACGGCGCTGAACGGCGTCATGTCTCTCCCCGCTTGTTCCGTCGGCCGCGGACGTTGACCGAGGCTGCCGCACGGGCTTGACCGACGGCCGATAGGTCAAGCCCGACAGCCGCCTGTCTCACTCCACGGTCGTCCGCGTCCCCGGCCTCTTTGTATCAGTCGACCCGCCGCCGGTCGCGCCACGGATCTGAATGCGGTGGGCGCTCTGCTGCTGCGCGGTCTTGGGGATCGTCACGGTCAGCACGCCGTTCTCGAACGATGCCTGGATCTGGTCCGGCCGGACCGCGAAAGGCAGGCGCAGCGAGCGCATGAAGGAGCCGTACGAGCGCTCCATCACATGGTAGCTGCGCTGCCGATCCTCCTGCTCCGCCTGCCGCTCGCCGCGGATCGTCAGGATGTCGTCCTGGAGCGTGACATTAACGTCCTTCTCGGCGACGCCGGGGAGTTCGGCGCAGACGCGGATCTCGCGATCGTCCTCGCTGACGTCGATGCGCGGCATCGCCGCCCCCGCCGCGGGGCCTTCGGCCACCGGACCCGCCATCGGCATTCCGCCGCCGCGGAACACGTCGTCGAACAGGCGGTTCATCTCGCGGTGCAGGGTAAGGAAGGGATCGGCGGCGCCGCCGCTGCGCGACATCGGGCTGCCGCCGAAGACGAAGGGAAGCAATGACCTCGTCGCCATGGGTGCAATCCTCCTCGGTTGCGGACTGACTGGATGCATTTCGGAGAACGTCCGTTTACGGGCGAGGCGATCCGTCAGCCGTCTTGCCCCAAGTGAACGCGGCGTCGCCGGAAAATCGGCATGTCGAGATTACCGGAGCAATTGGCGGCGCGGCGCGAAACCTCTGCTTTGGGCGGCGGCTGGAACGGTGGAGATCAGATCTGCGCTTCCGGCCGCCGCTTCGCCGATTTATGAATCTCTGGAGTGTCCGGAAACGGAGAACGGCAGGTGGCGTCCGATCGGGACGAGACGGCGGCGGCGACAGCGCGGATGGAGTTGACGCGCGAGACCATCCGCAGCGGCGCGATCCGCCGGGCCGTGATGGCGGCCGATCCGAACCTGCGGACCCTCGACGACGCGGAACTCGCCGCATCGCTGGCGGCGACGCTCGGGCGCTGGAACCGGCGCGAGGATATCCGGCTGTTCGCCTACGGCTCGCTGATCTGGAACCCGGCTTTCCGCTTCGTCGAGCGGCAGGCGGGCGTGGTCCGCGGCTATCATCGCAGCTACTGCCTGTGGACCGCGCTCAGCCGCGGCACGCCGGAGCGGCCGGGGCTCACGCTCGGGCTGGAGCGCGGCGGCGCCTGCCGCGGCCTCGTCTACCGGATCGCCGCGGGCGAGGTCCTGGAGGAGCTCGACATCGTATGGCGGCGGGAAATGCTGACCGGCGCCTACGTGCCGCGCTGGGTCAAGGTGACGACCCCGGCGGGCCGCGTCGACGCGGTCACGTTCGCCATCAACCGCGACCACTCCCGCTATGCCGGCCGGCTGCCGGAAGCGACGGTCGCCGAGATCGTCGCCGGCGCGGCCGGACCGCTCGGCAGCTGCAGCGACTACCTCGCCAACACCGTCGACCATCTCGCCGGCTACGGGATCCGCGACCGGATGCTGGTGCGCCTTCACAAGAAAGTCGCGGCGCATTGCAACCGCCGGTGAGTCCGCGAGCGATCGGGCGGCGGGCTGCTCCGCCCGGTCGCGCAGGCGCTCTCATGCCGGACCTGCGGGCGCCGTTGCACGGCTGCCCCGGTTTGCGTATGATGTCGGGACGATGATTGCGCTCCGTTCCATCCGCGCTGCCGCCGCGCAGCGATTTTATAGCCGCTGGTACAGGCCGGCGGCTTAGGGTTCGCGCGTTCTCGTCGTAGATACCGAAGCCGCCCCGACCGAGGCGGCTTTCGTGTTTCTGGGACATCTCCAGCATCGAACGTCCGCCGACCGCGGGGCGGCCTTTCAGACAAGGAAGGCCGCCATGTTCGATTTCGACGTCGTCACCGGTCCAGGACCGGCCAAACCCAAGGAGAGCTGCGCCCAGCCGACCACGGCAGCCGCACCGGCCCCGGCGGAACGGCAGCCGCCGACCGGCGCCGGCGCGGAGGGGCAATCGTTCCTAAGCGGCGACCGGGACGCTAAGCTCGCCGGATGACGCTTCCGCGCAACGAGCCCACGTCCGGCAGCGGCGCCGCGCTGCCGATCATCGACATGGCCCCGCTCCTCGACCGCACCGGCGGCGCCACGGCGGCGCGGCTCCGTGTCGCGGAGGCCGTCGCGGCGGCCTGCCGGGACAGCGGCTTCTTCTACGTCGCCGGCCACGGCATCCCGCCCGCGCTGCTGGACCGGCTGGAGGCGGCGAGCCACCGCTTCTTCGCGCTGCCGGACGAGGCGAAGGCGGAGATCGCGATGGCGCGCGGCGGGCGGGCGTGGCGCGGCTGGTTCCCGCTCGGCGGCGAACTGACCTCGGGCAGGCCGGACCTCAAGGAAGGTCTCTATCTCGGCACCGAGCTGCCGGCCGACCACCCGCGCGTCCGGGCCGGGTGGGCACTGCACGGTCCCAATCTCTGGCCCGCCGAGGTGCCGGAGCTGCGCGACGCCGCTCTCGGCTACATGGCGGCGGCGACGCGCGCGGCGCACGCGCTGCTGGAAGGCGTGGCGCTCAGTCTCGGCCTCGACGACGATTATTTCGCCCGGTACTACACGGCCGAGCCGACCGTGCTGTTCCGCATCTTCCGCTACCCCGCGATGACGACGACGGCGGCGTCCGACGGCGCCGGCTGGGGCGTCGGCGAGCATACCGACTATGGCCTGCTGACGTTGCTGGCGCAGGACGCGAACGCCGGCTTGCAGGTCAAGACGCCCGAGCGCGGCTGGATCGACGCGCCGCCGCTGCCGGGCACGCTGGTCTGCAACATCGGCGACATGCTCGACCGGCTGACCGGAGGCTGGTTCCGCTCGACGCCGCACCGCGTCCGCAACGCCGGCGGAAGCGACCGGCTGTCCTTCCCTCTGTTCTTCGATCCCGACGTCGCCGCCGAGATGCGGCCGCTGCCGCAGCACGCCGCGGTCGGCGACGAGCTGGTGCGGGAGGACCGGGCGCGGCGCTGGGACGGCGAGAGCGTCCATGCGTTCGAGGGCACCTACGGCGATTACCTGATGAGCAAGATCGCGAAGGTGTTCCCAGACCTCGGCCGCCGGGTGTTGTGACCATCGCTTGACGGCCGGCAACGAGGCGCAAACCTCTGGGGCGATGGACGAGCCCTTTCCCTGCCCGCTCTGCGGCCGGCCGCTGGTGCCCGGTCCCAGCGTCGACCTGCACCACCTCGTTCCCCGCACCTACAAAGGCCGCGACGCGGTGCCGATGCACCGGATCTGCCACCGCAAGATCCACGCCGTGCTGAGCGAGAAGGAACTACGCGACTACTGGCACACGGCGGAGCGGCTGCGGGCGCACCCGGAGCTGCGCCGCTTCGTCCGCTGGCTCGCGCGCAAGCCCCCCGAGTTCATGGACCGGCACCGGCCGCCGCGGCGCCGCGACCGCTAGCCGCCCACCGCGACCAAGTGCTTGATTTCCGGCACCGAAGTACACTTCACTTCCGCCCGTCGACGCAGCAGACCGCCGCCGCCCGGCGGCCCAAACCATCGAGGAGGAAAACGCATGGACGTTCGCGCCGCCGTCGCGCACAAGGCCGGAGCACCGCTCTCGATCGAGACGGTGCGTCTCGACGGACCGCGCCAGGGCGAATGCCTCGTCGAGATCAAGGCGACCGGCATCTGCCACACCGACGCCTACACGCTGTCCGGCGCCGATCCCGAAGGGCTGTTTCCGGCGATCCTCGGGCATGAGGGGGCCGGCATCGTCGTCGATGTCGGGCCGGGCGTGACCAGCCTGAAGAAGGGCGATCACGTCATCCCGCTCTACACGCCGGAATGCCGGCAGTGCGAGTACTGCCTCAGCCGGAAGACCAACCTCTGCCAGGCGATCCGGACGACGCAGGGCCAGGGCGTGATGCCGGACGGCACCAGCCGCTTCTCGCTGGGCCAGCAGAAGCTGTTCCACTACATGGGCACGTCGACCTTCGCGAATTATACGGTCGTGCCGGAGATCGCGCTGGCCAGGATCCGGGAGGACGCGCCGTTCGACAAGGTCTGCTACATCGGCTGCGGCGTCACCACCGGGATCGGCGCGGTGATCAACACGGCGAAGGTCGAGCCGGGCGCCAACGTCGTCGTGTTCGGGCTGGGCGGCATCGGCCTCAACGTGATCCAGGGCGCACGGATGGTCGGCGCGAACATGATCGTCGGCGTCGACGTCAACCCGAACCGCAAGGAGCTCGCCGAGAAATTCGGCATGACGCACTTCGTCAACCCGAAGGAGGTCGAGGGCGACCTCGTGCCGTATCTCGTGAACCTGACCAAGGGCGGCGCCGACTACAGCTTCGATTGCACGGGCAACGTGACGGTGATGCGGCAGGCGCTCGAATGCTGCCACAAGGGCTGGGGCGTCAGCGTCGTCATCGGCGTCGCCGCCGCCGGCCAGGAGATCTCGACGCGGCCGTTCCAGCTCGTCACCGGGCGCGTCTGGAAGGGCACCGCGTTCGGCGGCGCCAGGGGCCGCACCGACGTGCCGAAGATCGTCGACTGGTACATGGACGGGAAGATCAACATCGACGACCTGATCACCCACACGCTGCCGCTGGAGCACATCAACGACGGCTTCGACCTGATGCACCACGGCGAGTCGATCCGCACGGTGGTGGTTTATTGAGCGGACCGGCTGGAATCTCCCTCCCCCGCCGTATGCGGGGGAGGGTCGGGGTGGGGGCATCATGCGCACCGGCCAGAAAACGAAAATCGCCCGCCGACTGCGTACCAACCCGACGGAAGCGGAAAAGCGCCTATGGCGCAGGCTGCGCATGCAGCAGATCCAGATGGCGCGGTTCCGCCGGCCGGTGCCCATCGGGCCCTTCGTCGTGGACTTCGCGTGCATCGATTGCCGACTGATCGTCGAACTCGACGGCGGTCAGCACGGTTCGCAGATCGAAACGGACAACCGGCGGACGGCGTGGCTTTCCGAACGGGGCTGGCGCGTCCTGCGTTTCTGGAACAATGAGGTTTTCGAGAATATGGACGGCATTCTGGAGCGTATTGCATCCGCACTGGCCACCGGCGATTGCCCCCACTCCGTCCCTCCCCCGCACGCGGGGGAGGGTGTCGCTGAGGAGAAGCGGTGATGCGCACCATTTCCGAGCATCGCTGCTTCGGCGGCACCGTCGGGTACTACGCCCACGATTCGGCCGCGGCCGGCGGGCTGGAGATGAAGTTCGCCGCGTTCCGGCCGCCGCAGGCGGCGCACGGGCCGGTGCCGGTGGTGACCTACCTCGCCGGGCTCACCTGCACCGAGGAGACCTTCATGATCAAGGCCGGGGCGCAGCGCGCCGCCGCGGAACTCGGCCTGATGCTGGTCGCGCCCGACACCAGCCCGCGCGGCGCCGGCCTCCCCGGCGAGGACGACGACTGGGACTTCGGCACCGGCGCCGGCTTCTATGTCGACGCAACGCAGGAGCCGTGGTCGCGGCATTACCGCATGCACGCCTACGTCACGCAGGAGCTGCCGCGCCTCGTCCGGCAGCACTTCCCGGCCGATCCGCGGCGGCAGGGGATCTTCGGCCATTCGATGGGCGGGCACGGCGCGCTGGTGTGCGCCTTGCGCAACCCCGGCCTGTACCGCTCGGTCTCGGCGTTCGCGCCGATCGTCGCGCCGAGCCAGGTGCCGTGGGGCGAGAAGGCGTTCTCCGGATATCTCGGCCCGGACCGCGCCGCGTGGGAGGAATACGACGCCTGCGCGCTCGTCCGCCGCGGCCGCACCTTTCCGGGTCCGGTGCTCGTCGACCAGGGCACGGCGGACGGTTTCCTCGCCCGCCAACTCCGGCCGGAACTGCTGGAGGCCGCGTGCCGCGATGCGGGCCAGACGCTGACGCTGCGCCGGCACGAAGGGTACGACCACGGCTATTTCTTCATCGCGACGTTCATGGAGGATCATCTTCGCCACCACGCGCGCGAACTGGCGGCGACATAAGATGAAGCGACATAAGATGAATACGGGCCTGTGACAAAATGGGTGCGCCCGACGGGTTTCCCTTTTGCCGCGCCGCCGCCGGAGACTAGACTTTCCGGGCGCCTAACGACAGCAGCCACCTGCGGAACCGATGGCCGGGGAAACCCAGACGATCCTCGCAGTGGAGGACCAGCCCGACGTCCTCGATCTGGCGGCGGCCTTCCTGTCGGACGAGGGATACCGCGTCCTTGCGGCGAGTTCGGGCGACGCGGCGATCCCGATGCTCGTCGACACGGCGGACATCGACCTCGTCTTCACCGACATCGTCATGCCCGGCCAGGCGAACGGCTTCGCCGTCGCGCGCAAGGCGGTGGCGCTCCGCCCCGGCATCAAGGTTCTGTACACGAGCGGCTATGCCGAGCAGCTGCACAAGAACCAGCCGCTCGTCGCGCGCGGCGACCTGCTGCCGAAGCCGTACCGGCTGGAGCGCCTGAAGGCGCGTGTCGACGAGTTGCTGAACACGCCGCCGGAGGAGCTGAACCGCGTGCTCCGCACGGCGTTCCGCCGGTGGTGCCGCTGTCGCGCCGATCCCGCGCAACCGTTCCTCGACGAGGAGACGGCGGTGCTGCTGCCGCACCTGTCGTTCGTCGAGCCGGCGGCCGGCGGCGGTTTCCGCTATCGCTCGACCGGCAGCGCGCTCATCCCCGATTTCGGGCTCGACCTGTCCGGCCGTCCGGTCGGCGAAAACGTCGATAAGGAGCATCGCCGCTTCCTGCTCGGGATCTACCGGGAGGTCTTCGAGACCGGCAAGCCGATCTACATCGCGAGCGCCTATGCGACGCCGACCGCGACGCTCGCGACCGAGCGGCTGTTCCTGCCGCTGCCGGCGGACGCGCCGCCGGCCCGCGAGGTCGTCGTGGCGCAGACCTTCGACCATATCGAGGCGCGCTCGTCGATTCCGGCGCTGCTACGGGAAGGGGCAACGCGGCGCGATCTCGTGCGCCGCATCGAGCCGTGAAATTCCTGTTTCTCAGCCCCGCGCTTTAACGATTCTTTAACGACACTGCTCTTAGTCTTGTCTTGCGCGCAGGACAGGGTTGGTCCGGCGCCGGTGATCGAAAAGCATTCAGTACTGTACGCCTACGCCTAGTAACGCTTAGTACCCGCCTAGTACCTCGACGCATAGTACCCGCATAGTACGTTACCGGGGCCGCGCTTCGTCGCGGCCCCTTTTCGTTTGCGGTTCCCGCATTCATCGCACGCCGGCGCGCCGGGCAAGGAGCGGACGGGCGGACCACGCCGGCCAGCCCGTCCCCGCGAGGCGATCGTCAGTCGGTGTGGTGATGTCCCACCGTGTGGTGGGTCACGTCCGGATCCTCGTAAATACGCGTCTCGCGCCGTTCGTCCTCGGCATGGCCGCTCTCCCGGCGGCCACCGCCGGAAACATCCCGGCCGGGCGCATGCATGTTCCGATCGTCGGTCCGGTTCGGATCGGCCTGCGGCTTGTTGCCAGTCTTATCAGTCATCGACTCCTCCCTAGACGGCGCATCGCTGCGCGCCATTCCTCTTAACGATAACGGGCACCGCGACGGCCCGTTGCACCTTGACCTCCAGCGCGAAAGCGCCGCGCGATCGGAGCGCATTCCGCTCGGCAACAGGTCTGGGTAAAACCAGTGCATACCTGAAAGCCGGTCAGGTCAATGGGCGGATGCATGCAATTTAAGCAAAACGGGCGCGGAAACGGGCGCGTGCCGCCGGCAACCCGGCCCGGCTTTCTCCCAAGGAGCATCGCAACACTGCTCCTTGGGAGAAAGCCGGGCTGGATGAAGGAAATTTAATCCGCCGCGCCGGCAAGCGGCGGGGCGGCCGAGCGTTCACCGCGAGTGGCCGGCCACACCGGTCGCCTTTTAGGGGAGCGTGCAGATGACCAAGCTCTGGCGCGGACTGGCGCTGCTGTGGCTCGGCGGCATCGCCTCGCCGATGCTGACGGCCGGCCTGTCGGGCGACGCGCTCGCCGCCGCTGCCGCCGGCACGGACGAGCACCGCTATGGGCCGCCCCGGCTGGAACGCGCCGCCGCCGTCGCGTCGGATCAGCCGCCGGACCGCACCGCCGCCGCCGCCGTCATCGAGGCGCGGACACCGGCGCATCGCTCCGACCTCGTCGCATCGACCGGGATCATCGGCCGGCCGGTGCGCGATCCGCAGGGCGACGACGCCGGAATCATCCGCGATGTGCTCGTCGATCCACGGACCGGCGCCGTGCGTTTCGCACTGCTCGGGTCGAGCGGCGGAACGTTCGATCTGGACGGCCGGACGGCCGCAGTCCCCTGGCCGCTGATGCACGTGCCGGCCGACACGCTGGAGATGGCCCGCGTCGACATGGCGGCGAGCCGGATCGAAGCGACCGCGCTGCACGCCGGCGCCGTCCTGCCGCCGTCGGACCGCGCCGTCACGGCCGGCGACGGCCCGTTGATCTCCGCCAGCCGGATGCTCGGCGCACAAGTCTATGCCGATGCCAAGGCCGGAGCGAAGGCTGGAGCCAGGGCCGGGACCGGGCACGGACCGCCGGGCGAGGTGAGCGGCGTCGTGATCGACCTTCGCTACGGGCACGTCGCCTATTGCACCCTGTCGTGGGACGACGGCTACGGGACCGCGATGCCCGTGCCGCTCCCGGCGCTTGCCTGGGCGCCGGATCTCGGCGTCTTCACCTATCGCGCCGTCGGCGGCGCCGCCGCCACGCCACCACCCGGACCCGCCGCCGAGCCGCCGGCAGCGAAGACCGCCGCCGATCTGAGCGCCCTCTACGCGCGCTTCCACGCCGCGCCCTACTGGCTCCGGTCCGGCCGGGCCGACGGGACGTCGCCGTCGCCCGCCGACACTCCTCGCCACGACCGTGCGGATCGGCGCGGATGAACCCCCGCGGCAAGCGTTGCAAGCACTGACGACGCCGGGGAAGGCGGGCGGGCGGACGAGGAGAGGTCGGGCGTGAACGCGAGACGGATCGTCGGAGAGGCGCTGGATTTCCTGATGCGGCACGGCGAGATCGTTGCCGTCCTCTGCTTTGCCGCCGCGCTGCTGCTGCTCGCCGCGGTGGTCGTCGACGCCGTGCGCCATCGCCGCCGCCGGCAACGGCATGCTGTTGCCGGGTCGGGCGAGCCGTCCGCACGAGCGCGGGCCGTGCGGGCCGGGGTCGTCACGACAGTCCCGGCGCGGGCGCGCCCGCTCTCTTCCGACATGCGACGCGAGCCGGCGCTCATCGTCCCGAGCCGCCGCGCCGACGGCGCCGTCCGCACCCGCCCGCCGGCCGCAACCGCACACTGAGCGGCACGGCGGCGGCACGACCGGCCCGCGCGCGGCAAGCACAGCGACGAGGAACGCAGCGGAATCAAGTACTGTGCGTGTCCTCTGGATTAAGCCGATGTTCGGCTTTGCCCGCACCGGGCGGGTCGGCGTCGCCCGCGGCGGCGGGGGCATCTCGTTGCAGCGGATGGGCGACGAGTTGGGCGGCACGGACGATGTCGCGGCGATCTACATCGCGAAGCGCGCACCCGACCGGTTCGGCGCCGCCGCGCTCCGCGGCCGCGTCGCCGGGGTCGTGCGGCTCGCCGCGATGCCGGCCGGCCGCACCATGCTCGACTATTTCGAGACCGCGGAGCCGGCCGATGTCGGACGATGGCCGCTCGGCTGGCCGGTTGCGGCGTGGCTGCGCTTTCTGGAACCGGAGCCGCCGCGCCTCGACGACCTCGCCCGCGGCCTCTGCGGCGATCACGCGTGGCGCGCGCTCTACCCGCTGCTCCAGGGCGGGCGGCCCGTCCGCGTCGCGGGCGAGTCGCCGTTCGCGGCGCTCGGCGCGTGGCTGACGGACTATATCGGCCGGCATGCGGCGGGACCGGTCGAGGAGCGTCCGCGCAATCTCAGTTGTTCCTGATTTGTTCTTGCGTTCGGGCCGAGTCGCGGCCATGTGTGGACGGTTTCGTTCGCATAGGTCCGAGATGATGCCCGATACCCGCCTGCTCGCCCCTTCCGCCACCCCGGACGACGCCGCCGCGGAGGACGGCAGTAGGGGCGGCGGAAGCGTCGGCCACGCGCTCCGCCCGGCACGGCTTGTCGATTTCGTCGGCCAGCGTCAGGCGCGCGAGAATCTCCGCGTCTTCATCGACGCCGCCCGGGCGCGCGGCGAGGCGCTCGACCACGTGCTGCTGTTCGGACCGCCCGGTCTCGGCAAGACGACGCTGGCGCAGATCGTCGCCCGCGAGATGGGCGCCGGCTTCCGCGCCACCTCGGCGCCGGCGATCCAGCGGGCCGGCGATCTGGCCGCGCTGCTCACCAACCTGGAGCCGCACGACGTGCTCTTCATCGACGAGATCCACCGGCTGGCGCCCGCCGTCGAGGAGGTGCTGTATTCGGCGATGGAGGATTTCCATCTCGACCTGATGGTCGGCGAGGGGCCGGCGGCGCGGGCGATCCGCATCGCCCTGCCGCCGTTCACGCTGGTCGGCGCGACGACGCGCTCGGGGCTCGTCACGCGGCCGCTGCGCGAGCGCTTCGGCATCCCGATCCGGCTCCACTTCTATGAAGAGGCCGAGCTGCGCCTGATCGTGGCGCGTGCCGCGACGCTGCTCGGCGTCAAGGCGGCGACCGGCGGCGTCATCGAGATCGCCCGCCGCGCGCGCGGCACGCCGCGCATCGCCGGCCGGCTGCTGCGCCGGGCGCGCGACTTCGCTTCGGTCGCGGGCGCCGCGACGATCGATGGGCGGGTCGCCGACGAGGCGCTCGACCGGCTGGAAGTCGACCGGCTCGGCCTCGACGCGATGGACCGGCGCTATCTGCGGCTGATGGCCGAGAATTACGGCGGCGGCCCGGTCGGCGTCGAGACGATGGCGGCGGCGCTCGGCGACCAGCGCGATGTGCTGGAGGAGGTGATCGAGCCGTACCTGATGCAGCAGGGCTTCGTGCAGCGCACGCCGCGCGGCCGGCTCCTCGCCGACAAGGGCTACCGCTACCTCGGCATCGAGCCGCCGCCGCGCCCGGCCGGCGCGCCGGCCTTCATCGTCGCGGCAGAAAGCAAGAGCGCTGGGCACGCGGCTCCGGCCGGTCGGACTGATAATGGGAGCGCTGCGGCGACGGCTCGCTCGCAGCTGGACGCTCCCGTACCGTAACCGTGGCACGGTAAGGACGGTCGATGAACAAGCCGAGCGGCCGTCGCCACCCCCGCGGCGGCAGTCATGCGGTCGCGCCGGGCTCGAGGTACTGCGCCCGGATTTGGCGCAGTGCTCTGTACCGATGCTGTTCGGGCCGCAGGGTGAGGTCGATCGTGCGTCCGCTTTCCGTCAGCGCGGCCAACAAACATGACAGGCTCGCAATGCGTCGCGCTCGATGTTGTCGTCCGGAGCCGCCGGGACGCGACAGCCGCCAAGCAGTTGCTTCGCAAGCTGCTGGAGTGACAGAGGCAAGTGATGCAGGTCGTGATCACTAAAATAAGAATTACGGACCAAAAATAAGAATTGCGTACCAAATAAAAAATTAAGGCGTATGCTCGTTGAAGCGATATGATGTCGCCCGGCGATGCCGCCAATCCAGTAAAGACGCCATCGATGACCCCTCTGCTCCTTCGGCAGGAGCGGAGCATTGCTGGTCAATTGCATCTCGCCTGTCTCCGGAAAGGAGATCACGCATGGCTGAGTTCAGCAGCACGCCTTCTCGTTCGTGATATCGACGATCCCCGGAACTTACGGTGATCCAAATATCGGCAACAAACGGGAGGTTGTGAGATGGCGACGAAAACAAACGGCAACGGGGCGGCAGCGGAACGCTCGGAGCGCACCAATAAGAAGCGGATCAATCTTGCACTGCAAGGCGGCGGTGCGCACGGCGCCTTTGCCTGGGGCGTGATCGACCGACTGCTGGAAGAGCCCGGGCTCGAGATCGACGGCATCGTCGGCACATCGGCCGGGGCGATGAACGCCACGGTGGCCGCTTATGGACTGGCGACCGGCGGATCGGATGGCGGGCGCCGGGCGCTCCGCACCTTCTGGAAGAAGGTTTCGGACGCGGCCCGCTTCTCGCCGCTCAAGGCGACACCTTGGGAGAAAATGCGGAACCCGCAGGGCGGCAGCCTCGACATGTCGCCCGGGTATATCATCACGGATTTCCTCTCTCGGATGTTCTCGCCGTACCAGCTCAACCCCGGCAACAAGAACCCACTGCGCGATCTCTTGTCGTCCGTAATCGACTTCGATCGGATGCACAGGGAGGGCAAGGTCAAGCTCTTCATCTGCGCCTCGAACGTGATGACGGGGCGGATCAAGGTATTCGACAAGCGGCACGTCACGGTCGACGCGGTGCTGGCCTCGGCCTGTCTGCCGTTCATGTTCCAGGCCGTCGAGATCGACGGCGAGTATTTCTGGGACGGCGGCTACATGGGAAATCCGCCGCTGTATCCACTGATCTACAACACGGATACGCCGGATATCCTCATCATCCAGCTGAACCCGATCAACATCACGGAACTGCCGAAGACCTCGCACGCCATTCTCGACCGCATCAACACGCTGTCGTTCAACTCCAGCCT
>DASWRT010000035.1:0-2433 GCA_036403035.1 Allostellaceae bacterium
GCGCCCCAGATGTACCGGTTCTCGTACGGCAGCACGAAGAAGGTCCGGGTGATGCCGCGGGCCTCGCGGCTCTGCTTCTGGTGGTTCGCCGGATCGACGATGAACGAGAGCGGCACCTCGAACGCCTCGGCGACCTCAAACTCGTCGAGCTTGACGGGATAGGGTGTCCGGACGAAGCCGACGACCGGCGTGATCTCGAACCCGGTGCCGGTCACGTAGGTGTCGAGCCGGCCGATCACCTCCACATAATCTGGCGGCAGGCCGACCTCTTCGTGCGCCTCGCGCAGCGCCGTCGCCGCGGCGTCGGGATCGTCGGGCTCGACGCGGCCGCCAGGAAAGGCGATCTGCCCGGCATGATCGGCGAGATGCGCCGTGCGCTGCGTCAGCAGCACATTGAACCCCTGCTCGCGCTCCACCAGGGGTACGAGGACCGCGGCCGGCGTCAGCGGCCGGTCGGGCAGCGACTGCCCCGGCGTCAGCGAGTGGTCGCCGCGCAGGCCGATCCGCACCGCCTCGTCCGGCGACATGCCGAAACCCCGCCAGCCGACGGACTGTCCGGCGAAGCGCCGCAGTACGAAGTCGCGATTCACCGGGCCGCGCCCTCCGCGGGGGTGGGCGCCGACGCCGCTGCCGGTTCGTCCAGGGGAAAGAACCTGCCTTTGCTCCATATGCCGAACCGGTTCACGTCGCCGACCCTCTCTTCCGCGCCGAGATCGACAAGCTGGTAGAAGACGGCGCGGGTCAGCCGCGCCTCCAGCCCATCCCGTACCAACAGATAGGGGCTCGGCTCGCCGCTTGCAGGGTTGATCGCAACACGGAGGGGGTGGCCCTCGTCCGCGGTCACGCTATCATCAGTGTTAGTGCGAAAGATCAACGCCTGCTCCCGCCCTTCCCCCTCGACCGTCAGCTCGACGGCGGCGAACGGCGCATCGTCGACGGCGACTCGGCCGCGCTCGGCCGGGGTGACGAGCCAGTACGAGCCGTCCGGCTCGCGCCGCAGCACCGAGGCGAAGAGCCGCACTAGCGGCGCCCGGCCGATCGGCGAGCCGCGATACGACCACGTGCCGTCGCGGGCGATGCGAATCTCAAGATCGCCACAATCGCGCGGTATCCGTGCGGAGCCACCGGCATTGCCCATACCTTGGCTCCCCGCACTTTGGCCATCGGCCGCCTTCATTCCTTCCCCGTTCATCGCGGAGTCCTTCGCTGCGGGAGCGTTTTCCGCTGTGGATGTTGATTTCCCGATCATTGCCGTCCGCCTGCCTCGCAGAGGAGTTGATCCGTGAGCCTCACAGATTCCTACCCGACGCCGTCATCCCAAGGCTCCACGGACCAGATCCTCGCCGAAATCGAGGCGCTCGGCGGCCGGCTGGCTCTGGTCCGCGAGCGTATCGGCCGCGTCATCTTCGGGCAGCGCGAGGTGGTCGATCAAGCGCTCATCACACTGCTTGCCGGCGGCCACGCGCTGCTGATCGGCGTTCCCGGCCTCGCCAAGACCCGTCTCGTCGAGACCCTGGGAACGGTGCTCGGCCTCGAAGACAAACGCATCCAGTGCACGCCCGACCTCATGCCGGCCGACATCATCGGCTCCGAGGTGCTGGAGGAAAGCGGGGATGGAAAGCGCTCGTTCCGCTTCATCCCCGGTCCGGTCTTCTGCCAGCTCCTGATGGCGGACGAGATCAACCGCGCCAGCCCGCGGACGCAGTCGGCGCTGCTCCAGGCGATGCAGGAGGGCCGCGTCTCCGTCGCCGGCCACTACCACCCGCTGCCGAAGCCGTTCCACGTGCTGGCGACGCAGAACCCGCTGGAGCAGGAAGGCACCTATCCGCTCCCTGAAGCGCAGCTCGACCGTTTCCTGTTGCAGATCGACGTCGGCTATCCGGACCTGGAGGCGGAGCGGCGGATGCTTATCGCGACCACCGGCATCGCCGAGGAGAAGCCGACCCAGGTCATGACGGTGCTGGAGCTGGCGGCGGCGCAGCGGCTGGTCCGCCGCATCCCGGTCGGCGAGAGCGTGGTCGAGGCGATCCTGACGCTGGTCCGCGCCGGCCGGCCGGAGACTTCGGACCTGCCCGACGCGAAGCGGCATATCGCCTGGGGGCCGGGGCCGCGCGCCAGTCAGGCGCTGACGCTCGCCTGCCGCGCCCGCGCGCTGCTGGAGAACCGGCTGAGCCCGTCCGTCGACGACGTGCTGGCGCTCGCCCAGCCGGTGCTGCGCCACCGCATGGCGCTGACCTTCGCGGCGCGGGCCGACGGCATCACCGTGCCGGAGATCGTCGACCGGCTGATGGCGCCGCTGCGATGACGCTCGATCGCCGCGTTACCAATCCCCTCGCCCCTCTGCCTTCCCCTCGCCCCTCGGGGAGAGGGAGGGGCCCGGCCGCAGGCCGGGAGGGTGAGGGGGTTTTTCAGCATCTGGCGCGCCTTTATTCC
>DASWRT010000036.1:0-3251 GCA_036403035.1 Allostellaceae bacterium
TTTCGGTGATCCTCTGCGAGCAGGGCGACCTTGCGGGCGCGACCTCCTCGGCGTCGAGCAAGCTGATCCACGGCGGGCTGCGCTATCTCGAATATTACGAGTTCCGGCTGGTCCGCGAGGCGCTGATCGAGCGCGAGGTGCTGCTGCGCAACGCGCCGCACATCATCCGGCCGATGCGCTTCGTGCTGCCGCACGACGGGTCGCTGCGGCCGGCCTGGATGGTCCGCCTCGGCCTTTTCCTTTACGATCATCTCGGCGGGCGCGAGCGTCTGCCCGGCTCGCGCCGCGTCGATCTCCGCCGTGAGCCGGCCGGCGCGCCGCTGCAAAAGCACTTGTCGATCGGGTTCGA
Source organism: Allostellaceae bacterium (assembly GCA_036403035.1). Lineage (GTDB taxonomy): Bacteria > Pseudomonadota > Alphaproteobacteria > ATCC43930 > CGMCC-115725 > DASWRT01. Next base: position 350 of record DASWRT010000036.1, read on the forward strand.
GTACTCCGACTGCTGGGTCGAGGATGCGCGGCTCGTCGTGCTCAACGCGCTCGACGCCGCGGAGCGCGGCGCCGACATCCGGCCGCGCACGCGCTGCGCCGCCGCCCGCCGCACCGAAACCGGCTCGTGGAGCGCGGAACTGGAGCATCTGGCGGACGGCACGACGGAGACGGTCGAAGCGAAGGCGCTGGTCAACGCGGGCGGTCCCTGGGTTTCGCAGATCCTGAGCCGGCGCCTGGGGCTGAACAGCGCGAAGCGCGTCCGCATGATCAAGGGCAGCCACATCGTCGTGCCGCGCCTCCACGACGGCGAGCACGCCTACATCCTGCAGAACGACGACCGCCGCATCATCTTCGTGATCCCGTACGAGCGGGACTTTACCCTGATCGGCACTACCGACGTGCCGTTCGAGGGCGATCCGTCGCATGTCGAGATCGACGCCGCGGAGACCGCGTATCTCTGCGCGGCGGTGTCGCGCTACTTCGACCGCCCGGTGACGCCGGCGCAGATCGTCTGGAGCTACGCCGGGGTCCGTCCGCTCTACGACGACGCGGCGGCGAACGCCGCCGCCGTCACCCGCGACTACGTGCTCGACATAGAGGACGTCGAGGGTCGCGCCGCGCTGCTCTCGATCTTCGGCGGCAAGATCACGACCTACCGGCGCCTCGCCGAGCACGCGCTGGAGAAGCTGGCGCCCTATTTCCCGGACCTAAGCCGGAGCTGGACCGCCGACGCGCCGCTGCCGGGCGGCGACATGGCGGATGCCGAGTTCGACCGCTTCCTCGCGACGCTCCGCGCGCGGCGGCCGTTCCTGCCGCCCGCGCTCGCGCTGCGGCTCGCCCGCGCCTACGGCACGCGCGTCGAGCGGCTGCTCGGCGACGCTTGCATGATGGCCGACCTCGGCGTGGATTTCGGCGGCGGGCTGACCCGGGCTGAGGTCGACTATCTGGTCCGGACGGAGTGGGCGGCGACCGCCGACGACATCCTCTGGCGCCGCTCGAAGCTCGGCCTGCACGTGCCGCCGACGACGCGCGCCGCGCTCGACGCCTATCTCGCCGGCGGGACTTCCTCGGCGGCACCGGCACGGGAGGCGGCGAGGCGATGAGCGGCGGCAGCGGCCTCGTCCTCGAAGGCATCGAGAAGAGCGTCGGTGCCGAAACGCACCTCCATCCGATCGATCTCGACCTGCCGGCCGGCTCCTTCACCGTCCTGCTCGGACCGACGCTCGCCGGCAAGACCTCGCTGCTGCGGCTGATGGCCGGACTCGACCGGCCGAGCGCCGGCCGCATCCTCGCCGGCGGGCACGACGTTACCGGTCTCGACGTGCGGCGGCGCGGCGACGTCGCGATGGTCTACCAGCAATTCGTCAACTACCCGTCCTTCACGGTCTACGAGAACATCGCGTCGCCGCTGCGGGTAGGCCGCCGGCTCGCCCGCGCCGAGATCGACCGCCGCGTGCGCGAGGTGGCGCGGCTCCTCCAGCTCGACCGATTGCTCGATCGCCGGCCGAGCGAGCTGTCCGGCGGCCAGCAGCAGCGCACCGCACTGGCGCGCGCACTGGTCAAGGATGCCGCGCTGCTGCTGCTCGACGAGCCGCTGGTCAACCTCGACTATAAGCTGCGCGAGAGCCTGCGCACCGAAATGCGGCGCCTGTTCGACTCCGAAAGTGCCGGGGGCGAGGGCGAAGGACGCGTCGTCGTGTATGCCTCGACCGAGCCGGCGGAGGCGTTGCAGATGGGTGGCCGCCTTGCGGTGATGTCGCAGGGACGGCTGCTCCAGGCCGGTCCGGCGCTCGAGGTGTACCGGCGGCCGGCGACGGTCGAGGTGGCGCGCATCGTCAGCGACCCGCCGATGAACCTGCTGCCGGCCGAGATCGTACAGACTGGGCACGGCCTTCGGACGGCTCGCCTCGCCGACGTCATCGACGTGCCGTTGCCGCCGGACCTTGCCGGGCTGGCGCCGGGACGGCGCTGTATCCTCGGCCTGCGGCCGGCGCATCTCGGCCTTGCCGACACGGACGGCCCCGTCGGCATTCCCGTCACGCTGGACCTGGCGGAGGTCAACGGCTCCGAGACGCTGCTGCACGGGCGCGGCACATCGGGCGGCGCGCTGATCCTGCTCGCGTCCGGCATCCACCGTCCCCGCCTCGGCGAATCCCTGCTGTTCCGCTTCGACCCGGAGCGGCTCTTCGTCTTCGCCGAGGACGGCGGCGCGTTGCTGCGAGCGCCGTATCCGCACGCTGCAAGTGGCAATGGCGGCTTCGCATCCTCGTCCGACCCCGGCATGGAGATCCGGCATGGCACGCATTCGGCTGGCTGATGTCGCGCACAGCTACCGGCCGGACCCGCGGAGCGATGCCGACTACGCGCTGCAACCGCTCGACCTTGTGTGGGAGGACGGCGGCGCCTACGCGCTCCTGGGGCCGTCCGGGTCGGGCAAGACGACGATCCTCAACATCCTCTCGGGGCTGCTCGTACCGACGCGCGGCCGCGTCCTGTTCGGCGACGAGGACGTGACGCGGAAGCCGCCGCGGGCGCGCAACATCGCGCAGGTGTTCCAGTTTCCCGTCATCTACGACACGATGACCGTCGCCGAGAACCTGGCTTTTCCGCTCCGCAACCGCGGCCTTCCGGCGGCGGAGATCCGCGCCCGCGTCGCCGAGATCGCCGAGCTGCTCGACCTCGCGGGGGATCTCGGCCGCCGCGCTTCCGGCCTCACGGCGGACGCCAAGCAGCGCATCTCGATGGGCCGCGGGCTGGTCCGCCGCAACGTCGCGGCGATCCTGTTCGACGAGCCGCTGACCGTCATCGACCCGCATCTGAAATGGCTGCTGCGGCGCAAGCTGAAGCAGATCCACGAGCAACTCGGCGTAACCCTGGTCTACGTCACGCACGACCAGACC
>DASWRT010000037.1:0-1729 GCA_036403035.1 Allostellaceae bacterium
CGGATCTCGCCGCTCCGGCGGTCGATCTCGGCGCGGATGTCGTATTCCTGACCGTACTTGGAGCGGCCGGCCTTCTGCACGGCCTGCTCCATCGCCTGCAGGACCTCGTCGCGGTCGATGCCCTTGTCGCGTGCGACGGTCTCGGCCACCTGAAGCAATTCGATCCGGGAGTAAGTCGCTGGGGTTTCCATGGTATCGGTCTCTTTGACGTCTTCTCTGGCGGCGAGGCGGGCGGGAGCGGCGATCCGGCGAACTAACTTGCCGGCTGCTGCCGCTGCGCGGCAGCGATCAGTTCGTCGGTCAGCAGCAGCTTGGCGCGGGCAATGCCGGCGAGCGGCAACAGCACGCGCGTCCCGTCGTCGAGCGCCAGGGCGACTTGACCGTTTTCAAACCCGAGGACGCGGCCCTTGAACCGCTTCCGGCCGTCGATCGCGGCCGCGGTCTCGACCTTCGCGTCGTGGCCGGCGAACCGGACGTAATCCTCAGGCCGGATGAGCGGCCGGTCTATCCCGGGCGAGCTCACTTCGAGCGTATACGCCTCCGAGATCGGATCGGCAACGTCGAGGATCGCCGAGGCGGAACGGCTGATGTCGGCGCAATCGTCGACCGTCATCGCGACGCCGTCGCGGCGTTCGGCCATGATCTGCAGCGTCGGGCGGCGACCGCCGGTAAAGGCGACGCGCACGAGGTCATAGCCCATCTCGTTGAGCGACGGCTCGATCAGCGCGGCGATGCGGTCCGTGTTCTGCTGCAAATCCGATGCGTCCTCAATATGAACGGGCGTCCCAAAAACAAAAGGTGGGCCATTGGCCCACCCCTACGATAGGTCCGATCCAGGATCGAGCCTTATGGGACGCATCGGAAATATAGTCAATTCACGGCGCGCCGCAAGCCTCAGCCGCCGCCTTCGCGCCTATCTCGGCAGCCGGCGCAGCCGCAGGAAGGCCGGGCGGCGGCCGGCGAGGACCGCCTTCGTCTCGTACCGCGTCTGCGGCCAGTCGGCTGGACGCTCGCGCCAGTCCGCCGGGCGCTCGGCCAGCCATTCGAAGGACGGGTGCACGGTCGCCCGCTCCAGCATCCAGCGCAGATAGTCGACGTCGTCGGTCGCCAGCCGCAGCTCGGCGCCGTCGCGCAGGATACGGGCCAGCGCGTCGAGCGTCGGGGTGGAGACGAAGCGCCGCTTGTGGTGGCGCTGCTTCGGCCAGGGATCGGGGAACAGGACGAAGGCCCGCCCGACGCTCGCGTCGGGAAGCGCCGCGAGCAGCAGCCGCGCATCGTCGGTCAGGATCCGCACGGTGTCGGCGAGGTTGCGCCGTGCGATCTCGCCGAGCAGCTTGACGACGCCGTTCTCGAAGACTTCGCAGCCGATGAAGCCGATCGCCGGATGGGCTTCCGCCTGAGCGGCGAGATGCTCGCCGCCGCCGAAGCCGATTTCGATCCAGAGATCCTTCACCGGGCGCGAAAAGAGCGAGGCCGGACCGATCCGCTCGCCCGGCTGCGGCAGCGTCAGCCGGAGCTGCGGCAGCAGCGTATCGCGCACGTCGCGCTGCCCGGCGCGCAGGCGCCGGCCGCGGCGCCTGCCGTATAGAGTACGCGGCCGGGCGGGCGGCGCCGGCCCACCGCCGCCGCCGCCCGGTTCCTCGGTCACGTCGGCGTCGCCGTCCTTAGAAAGCGCGCTTGAGCTGGTCTGCGAGGTCGGTCTTTTCCCAGGAGAAGCCGCCGTCGGGCT
>DASWRT010000038.1:0-7227 GCA_036403035.1 Allostellaceae bacterium
TTCAGCGGGATCTCGCCCACCGGATCGAGCGCTGCAATCTCCTCGACCGCCGTGGCCACGCGCTCGGTGACAAGGATCTGCCCGTCCTTTGCCTCGCCGGAGAGCCGCGCCGCGACGTTCGTGACCGTGCCGATCGCGCTGTAGTCGTAGCGTCCATCGAAGCCGATCCGGCCAAGCGTGGCATACCCATAGGCGATCCCGACACCGAACCCGATGCGGTGGCCGCGCACGGCCCAGCCGCGCGCGAGTCCGGCGACGGCGTCGCGCATAGCGACGGCCAGCCGTACCGCCTTCGCCGACGGATCGGGGCACGGCACGGGATCATTGAAGAATACCATCATGCCGTCGCCGGCAAAGCGGTCGAGCGTCCCCTCGTGCCGATGGACGAGCGGACCGAGCGCAGCGTGATACTCACGCAGCACGGCCATCGTATCCTCGGGTTCGGCGGTCTCCGCGAAGGTGGTGAAGCCGCGCATGTCGCAGAACAGCACGACGATATCGCGCCGATGGCTATCCAGTATTCGTTCGTCGCCGCCGGACGAGACGATCATCTCCGCCAGTTGCGGCGCCAGGAAACGCTTCAGCCGGCCGATCCGCTCGATCTCGCCGAGTTGCGCCGCCACGCGCTCCTCCAGCGTCCGGTTCCACGCCGCGAGTTCGGCCGCCTGCTCCTGCACCGTGTCGTGCAGCGCCTTGATGCGCAGCATCGCGCGGACGCGTGCGACGAGCGAGGCGTGATCGAACGGCTTCGTCAGATAATCGTCGCCGCCGGCGTTCAGGCCGGCGACCACGTCCTTCGTGTCCGCTTTCGCGGTGAGGAGGATCACCGGAACGAACGGCAGCGACGCGTCCGCCTTCAGCCGCTTCAGCGTCTCGATCCCGTCGAGCTTCGGCATCATGACGTCGAGCAGCACGAGATCCGGCGGGTCTTCCCGTACTTTGACGAGCGCTTCTTCGCCGTCTGCCGCGCTCGCCACCTCGTACCCTTGGCTTTTGAGACGCATGCGCGCGATCTCGACATTCTCCGGCATGTCGTCGACGACGAGGATTCGAGGCGGGTTGCGCATCGGCTTCCCCCGGCTCAGTCGATAAGCTCGCGCACTTTGGCGAGCAGCGCGCGCGGACTGAACGGCTTCGCGACATAGCCGTCGCAACCAGCCGCGCGCGTCTTCGCCTCGTCTCCGGAAAGCGCGTACGACGTCACGGCGATGATGGGGATGCCGGCGCAGGCCGGGTCGGCCTTGATCCGGCGCGTCGCCTCGTAGCCGTCGAGTTCGGGAAGCTGAATGTCCATGAGGACGAGGTCGGGCCGATGCGCCGCCGCCATGCGAACTCCCTCCAGCCCGGTGGTGGCCTCAATCAGCTCGTACCCGGCGCTGGTCAGGAGATCCCGCACGATGCGGCGGTTGTCCTCCGTGTCCTCGATGACGAGGATGCGCTTTCCGGTCATGCGACCTCCATCTGCTCCTCTACCCTGATCGGCAGGACGACCCTGAAGGTAGAGCCTTTGCCCGGCGCCGAGTCCACGGACAGCACGCCGCCGTGCATCTCGACGATGCGCTTCGAGATCGCCAGCCCCAGGCCGGTGCCGCCTTTCTCTCGCGTGGTGGAATCGTCGACCTGCCGGAATGCCTCGAAGATGCGGTCGCGATGCTCCGACGCGATGCCGGGCCCGGTGTCGCGGACCGTCAGCTCGAACGCCCCGTCGGACTCCCGCGCGGTGATCTCGACATAGCCCCGGTCGGTAAACTTGATCGCGTTGCCGACGAGGTTCAGCAGCACCTGCGTGATACGGCGCTCGTCGCCGCGACCGATCGGCATCCTCTCGGCGACGTTCGTGCGCAGCTCCAGATCCTTGTTCCGCGCCAGCGACTCGGTCGCGGCGACGACCGCCTGCACGACCGCCGGCATCGCGTACTCCTCGAGCGTCAGCGTCAGGCGGCCCGCCTCGATCTTCGAGAGATCGAGAACGTCGTTGATGAGGCCGAGAAGGTGCTTGCCGTTCGCTTGAACGCGGTCGAGCACGCCAAGCTGCTTTTCGCCGTGTTCGCCGTAGATGCCGTCGACCAGCAGCTCGGTGTATCCGAGGATGGCGTTGAGCGGCGTCCGGAGTTCGTGGCTCATGTTCGCGAGGAACTGCGACTTGTGCCGGCTCGCCTCTTCGAGCAGTTGGTTCTTCTCCTCGATCTCGCGGAAGAGCCGCGCGTTCTGGATCGCCAGCACCGACTGGCTGGCGAAGGTCTCCATCAGCCGCACCGTGCCGGGCGGGAAGGCGCCGGGCGCCCGCCGCTGCACGACCAACGCGCCGAGGATTCGGTCGGCGCGCACCAGCGGGACGATCAGCGCTGAGCGGAATCCCGATTCGACGGCGAGGTTGCGGAGCGGGAAGGTCGGTGCGGCGGCCAGATCCGCGATCTGAACGGGCGAGCTGTTCCGAACAGCCGAGCCCATCGCCGTCTCGTCCTCGCGGATCCGCAGATGGCGCAAGGGGCCGAGAAACGGCTCGTCCAGACGGGCCGCGTGCCAGAGCCGGAACGACCGCTCCGCGCGCTGATAGCGGAAGAGGGCGCCGCCGTCGCATCCGGCCAAGTCCACGGCGCGTCCCACGATCGTCAGGAGAACCTTCTTCAGATCGAGGATGCCGCTCATGGCCTGCCCGGTCTCGTTGAGCGCCTGCAACTCCTCGACGGATTGCGCCAGCTCTTCCGTCCGCGCGCGAAGCTCGTCGAACAGCCGAACGTTTTCGATCGCGATCACCGCCTGATCGGCGAAGGTGCGGATGAGTTCGATCTGCTTCCCGGTGAACGGACTGACCGTTTCCCGCGTCAGGGCGATGACGCCGATCGGCTCGCCCTTGCGCAGCAGCGGCACGCCGAGCATCGTTCGGAAGCGCCCGCTGCGCAGCGATTCCGTCCAGGTGTATTCGGGATCGGATGCGACGTCCTCGATTTGAACGACCCGCCTCTCGACCGCGGTCCGTCCGACGAGGGTGCCGCGGTGCGGTCCGATCGGATGAGCCTGGACGAAGGCTTTGTATTCGGCGGAGAACCCGTGCGAGGCTTCCAGCCGGTAGACGTCGCCCGCCTGCCGGAAAATGAATGCCTTCTCGGCGCGGCAGAGACGGGCGGCGGCCACGGCGAGCGCCTCGAGCACGGGCTGGAGGTCGAACGTCGACCCGCTGATCACCTTCAGCACGTCGCTGATCGCGGTCTGATATTCGAGCGCTTCCCGCAGCTCGGCGGTACGCTCCTCCACTTTCCGCTCCAGGCCGGCATAGGAGCCCTGAAGCTCGGCGGCCATCCGATTGAACCGATCGGCCAGGGCTTCGAGTTCGTCCCCGGTCCGCACCTCGATCCGATGCTGGAGATTTCCGGCGCCGATCCGGGCGGCGCCCGCCTGCAATATGCGGATCGGCCCCGCCATGCGGCGGGCGAGGAAGAGGCCGGCGAGGACGGCGACCACGAAGCCGAGGGCCAGCAGCAGACCGGTCTGCAGGATGGAGCTGTAGAGCGGCGCCATCGCTTCGCGCAACGGCAGCTCGACGAAGACGAGCCAGTCGAGCCGCGGGATCACCGCCGAGGCGCTCAGCACGCGATGTCCTTCGATGTTCCGCACGATCAAGGCCTGCTCGGCGCCACCGAAGGCGCCGCGCGGCGCGGCGAGCGTCGCTTCCGCGGCCGCGACCTGCGGCAACGCGGAAAGATCGGTGTTGCGCAGCACGAGGCTGATGTCGGGATGCGCGATCAGCCGGCCCTGCCGATCGACGACATAGGCGTATCCGCCCTTGCCGACCTTGAGCGCCGTTATCACATCCCAGATCAACTTCAGATTGACCTCGGCGACGGTGACCCCGGCACGCCGCCCGCCATGCGCCAGCGCCATCGTCATGTAAGGCTCGGATTCCTTCCGGAAGTAAACCGGACTGAACCAGACCTTGGCGGCGAGCGCTCCGGTGAATTTCGGGTCGTTCGAGTAGTCGATCCCGCTGCCGACGACATCCATGGCGAGCCGGGAGACCTTCAGCTGTTCGCGCCCCTGTGCGTCGATCTGCGCCAGCTCGGTAATCGCCGGCACCTGCCGCAGGAGGCGCACGTAGTCGAACCGCCGCTGGTCGACGGAGCCGGCGGCCCATTGCGCGTGCGTCGTCCAGCCGATCTGCCGTTCGATCTCGGCGACGAACTGCTCGATGCGCTGTGCGGCCGCCTCGGCCTTCTCCTGCTGCAGGCGCACGGCGGCGTCCTTCGCCTCGCCATACGAGAACCACACGTTGATGGCGCCGTTGAGCAGCAGTACGAGGCTGACCAGCCCGACGAGGGCGGCGGCGTACTTGACGAACAAGCGGCCGCCGCGGCGACGGGATGTCGTCTCGGTGCGGGGCGGCGCTGCCTCCGCGGCGGGAGGCGCCGCAGGCGAAGGCGCCTGATCGATCAGCGCGCTCATTCGATCACCTCGTCGGCGCGGACGAGGAGCGACGGCGGGACGGTCAGGCCGAGCGCCTTGGCGGCTCGCGCATTGATCACCAGTTCAAACTTCGTCGGCTCCTGGACAGGCAGGTTGGCCGGCTTCGCGCCGCTAAGCACCTTGCCGGCATAGCTACCGGCCTGCCGATAGCTGTCCGTAAGGCTCGACCCATAGCTGATCAATCCGCCAGCCTCGACATACTCCCGCCACCCGTACATCGCGGGAACCGAATGACGGGCCGCCAATGCCGCGAGCTGTTCGCGCTGAACCTCGAAAAAGGGGTCGGCGGAGACGAGAAGCGCGTCGGGGCGGCGGGCGGCGAAAGACGCGAATGCGCGCGCGATGTCGTTCTCTGTTCCGGCCTCGACGACCAGCAGCCGCTGGCCTTGGGCTCGTATCGCCGCCTCGACGGTCGGCAGTTCGGCGGAGGCTGGATTGTCGGGGTTCATCAGCAGCGCGATCGTCGTCGCTGTCGGAATCAAGTCCCTCAACAGCTCCAGCCGCTTCGGCATGAGATAGCGGGAGACGATGCTGACGCCGGTGGCGTTTCCGCCCGGCCGCCCGAGGCTTGCGACCAAGCCTAACCCGACCGGATCACCGCCGATGGTGAAGACGATCGGGATCGTCTGCGTCGCAGTCACTGCGGCGCGGACGGAAGCGACGCCGCCGGTAGCGGCGATCACGGCGACCCTCCGTTCGACCAGATCGGCTGCCAATGCCGGCAGCCGCTCGTAACGGCTTTCCGCCCAGCGAAACTCGAGCGCCACGTTGCGGCCTTCGACATAGCCGCTCTCCCTTAGCCCCTCGCGAAAGGCGGCGAGGTACGGCGCCCAAGCTTCGGGTGAGGCGCTATTGAGAAAGCCGACCACCGGCATCGCGGCGACCTGGGCGCCGACGGCGAGCGGCCACGTCGTCGCGATGCCGCCGAACAGCGTCAGGATGAGATCACGCCGCCTCATTCGATCACCTCGTCGGCGCGGGCGAGGATCTCGGGCGGGATAGTCAGCCCGAGCGTGCGGACAGTCTTGAGATTGATGACCAGCTTGTACTTGGACCCTTGCTCGACCGGTAATTCGGCCGGCTTGGCGCCGTTCAGGATCTTGTCGGCATAGCCGGCACAGCGCCGGAACTGATCAAGGAAATCGACGGCATAGCTCATCATGCCGCCCGCCTCGGAACTCTCCTGGAACGGGTACATGGCGGGCAGCCGATACTTCATCGCCAGATCGGCCAAGCCGGCGCGCTCGGCGTAGGCAAAGACCGATGCCGACACCAGCAGAGCATCCGCGCCGGGGCTCGCCAAGGCGCGGTCGATCTCGTCGAGGGTTCCCGCTGCAATCGGGCGAAGCTCAACCCCCAAGGCGCGGGCCGTGGGTTCGATCGCGTTCAGAACAGCCGGCGCGGCCCGCGCCGACGTCCAGAGCACCGCGATCCGGTTCGCGCCGGGTACGGCTTCCTTCAAGAGGGCGAGCCGTTTCGCGCTCAGCTCCGGGCCGGGACTGGTCAGACCGGTGACGTTGCCTCCGGGGCGAGCGAGGCTGGCGACGTCGCCGGCCTCGACCGGCCCGTAATGCACGCAGAACACGATTGGAATGCTTTGCGTGGCCTGCCGGGCGGCTTCGATATAGGCCCGAGAGGATACCAAAAGAAGATCGACCCCAAGTCCCACCAACTCCTTGCCGAGCATCGGGAGGCGCTCGTCCCGCCCATGCACCAGCCGCAATTCGATGACGAGGTTGCGGCCCTCGACCCAGCCAAGCTCCCGGAGCCCCTTCCGGAATGCCTCGATGAACGGCGCCTGCCGGTCGTCCATGAGGATGCCGATGCGCGCGGTGTTGCCCGCCGATTGCGCGGCGGCGTCGACCGTGAGAGCGTGCGCCCCGGCCGACGGCGCCTTGCCCTCGGGAATCGCAGTGAGGGCGACGACGAGCAGCACGAACGCGAGCGCCTGCCTCATCCGATCACCTCGACCGTGCGGCGAGGAGTGCGCGCCAAGTCAGCGCGCGCCTTTCCCTGTCGTTATCAGCCTATCACGATCTTTCACCTGCTCGCGCTCGCTATCGGCGGCGTCAGAGCCTCCTGAGATAGGGTCTTAACCCGTCTTAACCCGAAACATTGCGGCAGCGATGATCCGCGCTAGCCAGCATAGAAAGGGCTGGGCCAGCGTCGCGCATTGACCTATCGGCGCGGTTCGGGGCGCGGCGAGGCGGATGCCAAAACGAAAGCGGCGCCCCGAAGGACGCCGCCCCGTAAACATAACCGACAGCGCGGATTACGCGGCCTTGCGGCGGCGGATCGCACCGAGGCCGAGGAGACCGGCGCCGAGCAGGGCGAGCGACGCCGGCTCCGGCACGGCGACGGCGGACACCAGCTCAACGGCGGCTCCGCCGCCGCCGAAGGGCGAGAGGATGGCGAGGCCGGTGATGTCGTGCGCCCCCGCACCGAACGTGAATGCCCCGTGGCTCCAACGCGGATCCGCATAGGCGGTGTCGTAGTCGGCGCCGGCCTGGTCGCCGACCGAGCCGGGAACGGACGTGTTGCCGAGAAGAACGCCGTGGTCGTAGACGGCGAACTGGTCGCCGGACAGGAAGGCGTCGGTCACCTTCAACGTCGCGGGGCCCGAAAAGGTGAAATCCTGATCCCACGAAGAGCCGACGCCCCCGAAACTAAAGGAGGCCCAGCCACCGCCGGCGGTCAGCGGCGTGGCATTCGCCGCGCCCGCAGCGAGGCCCAGCGCCAACGCGGCCAAGGAAACTTTCGAAAGGT
>DASWRT010000039.1:0-1641 GCA_036403035.1 Allostellaceae bacterium
GGCCTCCATCGCGGGCTGAGGCGGCCCCGATTCCAGCGCTTGCATGACGCGCGCCGCGAGCATCGTGCGTGCGATGCTCTCCCCATCACCGGAGAAGACAACCGCGCCGATGGCATTGTCGGCATAGAGGCCGCAACCCGGGACCGGCGAGTCGCCGACGCGACCTGCCGCGCAGCCGTCGATCCCGCCGGTGGAAGTTGCAGCCGCGAGGTTTCCCTCGAGATCGAGCGCCACACAGCCGACGGTGTCGTTGCCGGGATCTTCCGCGTCGACGAGCAGCTCCGCCGGGTCGCACAATTCGGCGCCATGGTCTTGCGCGAAGCGGCGCGCGCCATCGGCCGCCAGCAGGGTGGGCGCCTCGCGCAACATCAAACGCGCCACCGTGACGGGGTGCGGGACGGCGTGGATGACGGCAACGCCGCCGACATCGAGGGTCGCACCATCCATGATCGCGGCGTCCATCTGCACGTCGCCATCGGCGTTGCGGACCGATCCGCGGCCGGCGTTGAACGTCGGATCGTCCTCGAACGCCCGGATCGTCGCCTCGACTGCCTCCAGCGCGCTGCCGCCTCGCCGCAGGACCGCTGCGCCGGCGGTCGCGGCGGCCACGCAACCGGCGCGGTTCGCCTCGTGCTTCGCGAGCGGGATTTCCTTTGCGCCGCCGTGCACGGCGATCGCCCACGTCACTCGGCAGCCCGCCCTGCCGATACCATCTCTCTGGCAACCGCGACGGCAGCGGGCTTCGGTGCCGGCTGGAAGGCTCGGATCTGGGCCCAAACCTCGTCCACCGACGTGGGCGTGAGCACCACGAGGTCCCCCGGCTTTGCCAGACGCAGGCAGAGGTCGGCCGCCTGACGCTCGTCCAGCACACGATGCAGGCGCTCCTCGGGGAAGGCGGCGGAAAGCGCCCCCTCCGCAATCAGGCGCATCACCTCGCCGGGACTGCGACCGCGCCCATCGGGCCGTTCCCGGAGCACCAGTTCGTCGAAGGCGCGCGCGGCGATGCGGCCCATTTCGCGCATGTCGTCGTCGCGCCGGTCACCCGGCATGCTGATCATGCCGAGCACGCGACCGTACCGCGGCCGCAGCTTCGCAACCACGTCGCAGAGCGCCGTGAGCCCCGCCGGATTGTGTGCGTAGTCCATGATCACCCGGAAGCCGTGGGCGTCATGCACGTTGAGCCGGCCCGGGCTCTGCTCGAAAGACGATGAAAAGGTCTGAAGCGCCGCCCGGATCACGGGCGGGGAGACGCCTTGCCCATAAGCGATGGCCACGGCCGCCAAGGCGTTCTCGATGTTGAACCGCGCCATGCCGCCCAGCGTCGCCGGGATCTCGGCCGCGCTCATCAGCGGCAGGCGGCGGCGGTCGTCGTACACGACGATGTCGCCGCCGTCGACGCCGTCGTCGTTTACCACGGCGAGTCCGCCGGCATCGATGTGCGCACGCACGTGCTCCGACATCGCGTCGCCTCCGCGCATGGAGAAAAATGCGATCTTCCCGCCGGCATGGCGCTTCATGGCCAGCGTGAGCGGATCATCGGCATTGAGGACGCTGCACCCGTCGCGCCGCACGGATTCCACGACGACGGACTTCACAGCCGCTAAATCGTCCAGCGTGTTCACATCCTTCAATCCGAGATGG
>DASWRT010000040.1:0-5981 GCA_036403035.1 Allostellaceae bacterium
CGCGCAACGAGGCATCGGAGGAAGCCGAAGAGTCGGCGTTCGGGCAGCATCCTTATGCCCGCACCGTCGGCGCTCTGCTGCGCGAGACCCGCCTTCACCATGGCGGCGACCTCCATCAGATCGCCACGATCCTGCGTATCCGCGCCCCGTACCTGGAGGCGCTGGAAGAGAGCCGTTCCGACCGCCTGCCGGGACCGGCCTACGCGATCGGCTTCGTCCGCGCCTACGCCGACTATCTCGGCCTCGACGGCGCGGCGGTCGTCCGCCGCTTCAAGAGCGAGGCGGCCGGGCTCGACGCGAAGCCGGACCTCGCCTTTCCGATGCCGCTGCCCGACCGTGGCAAGCCTGGCATGGCGATCCTGATCGTCGCGCTGATCGTCGGCGCCTGCGCCTATGGCACGTGGTACTACGTGACGTCCGGCGACCGCGTCCGCCCGGAGCGGGTCGCCGCGGTACCGAGCCAGCTCTTGCCGCTGCCGCCGCCGGCCCCGGCGAGCGAGCCGGTCCCGGTCCCGCCTGCCGGCGAGCCGGCATCCGCGAGCGCGGCCGCGCCGCCGTCGGAGACGAACGGCCAGACCGCAACGCAACAGACGGCTGCGGCCTTGCCGTCGTCGCCCGTTCCGGCACCGGTCCCGGCCGTCAACGCCAGTCCTGCCGCACCGGCGGCAAGCGCACCGGCGTCGTCCCTCTCGGCGTCGCCCACGCCGGTCCCCGCCGCACCCGCGATGACGACGGCCGCCATCGAGCCGCCGCCGACGGCGGCGACCGAGCCGCAAGCCGCCGCGGCCCCGCCGGCGTCCGCTGCCGAGGGATCGCGCGTCTTCGGCGCGACCGACGGCCCGGTGCGCATCGTCATCAAGGCCAATGCGGATAGCTGGATCCAGGTCAAGGACGGGGCGGATCAGAGCGTCGTCGCCGTCCGCACCTTGAAGCAGGGCGATACCTACCGGGTGCCGGACCGGCAGAACCTCGTGCTGCGCACGGGCAATGCCGGCGGCCTCGATCTCACCGTCGACGGCAGGCCGATCAAGCCGATCGGCGCCCCCGGCAAGGCGCGCACGGTGTCGCTCGACGCCGGCAAGCTGCTCGGCACGGCCACTACCGCCGCCGCGCCGCCCGCCGCGGCGGCGCAACGTCCGCCGCAGCCGGCGTCATCGGCGCCGCAGCCGCCCGGCGACGAATAGGCTATGGAGCGGCGCTGGGCGGGGCGCGTGGACTTCCTCCCTACGCCGATTCCGTCTATAACCCGGCGGTTTTCCGTGATCACGCGAGTGCATCGATGAGCGTTCGGCCCTACCGCGACATCCACCGCCGCAAATGCCGGCAGATCCATGTCGGCAAGGTGCCGGTCGGCGGCGACGCGCCGATCACGGTGCAGACGATGACGAACTCACTGACCTCCGACGTCAAGGCGACGGTCGCGCAGATCAAGGCGGCGGAGGAGGCCGGGGCCGATATCGTCCGCGTCTCCTGCCCCGACCAGGAATCGGCGCTGGCGCTGAAGGACATCGTCCGGCAGGTCAATGTGCCGATCGTCGCCGACATCCATTTCCACTACAAGCGCGCGATCGAGGCGGCGCAGAGCGGCGCCGCCTGCCTGCGTATCAACCCCGGCAACATCGGCTCGGCCGAGCGCGTGCGCGAGGTGGTGAAGGCGGCGAAGGACCACGGCTGCTCGATGCGGATCGGCGTCAATGCCGGTTCGTTGGAGCGGGAGCTGCTGGAGCGCTACGGTGAGCCATGCCCCGAGGCGATGGTCGAGAGCGCGCTGACGCACGCCAAGATCCTCGAAGACAACGACTTCTTCGAGTTCAAGATCTCCTGCAAGGCGTCCGACGTATTCCTCGCCGTCGCCGCCTACCAGCAGCTCGCCGAGGCGTGCGACTATCCGCTGCATCTCGGCATCACCGAGGCCGGCGGGCTGCGCGGCGGCACGGTGAAGTCGTCGGTCGGCCTCGGCATGCTGCTGTGGTCGGGCATCGGCGACACGATCCGCGTCTCGCTCTCGGCCGACCCGGTCGAGGAGGTAAAGGTCGGCTACGACATCCTGAAGTCGCTGGGACTGCGGCGCCGCGGCGTCACGGTGATCTCCTGCCCGTCCTGCGCGCGGCAGAACTTCAACGTGATCGAGACGGTCGGCATCCTGGAGGAGCGGCTCGCCCACATCACGACGCCGCTGACCCTCTCGGTGATCGGCTGCGTCGTCAACGGGCCGGGCGAGGCGCGCGAGACCGACATCGGCTTCACCGGAGGCGGCAACAACACGCATCAGGTCTATCTGAGCGGCGTGCAGGCGCACCGCCTCAAGGACCAGAGCATCGTCGACCACCTCGTCTCGCTCGTCGAGCAGAAGGCCGCGGAGATCGAGGCGGCGAAGGCGCAGGCGGAAGCGGCCGAGTAGGCGCAAACCGGCCGGGTGCCCATATTCGGCTAACGTAGGGGCGGGGCTTGCCCCGCCCGGTCTGCGGCGGAACACTGTTCCGCCTGCCGACCGGCGACCGGACCGGAGGTCCGGCGCGAGGCGGGCGGCCCAAGGGCCGCCCCTGCAATTATGATCGAGAATGATGCGGGACGGGCGCCGTCCCGCCGCGATTGAAAGGACTCTCCTCCGTCATGTCCGCTCTCCAGCCCGTCCGCGGTACGCAGGACCTCCTGCCGGCGCAGATGCGCCGACACCGAGCGGTGTGGGAGACCGCGCGCGCGATCGCGGCGCGCTACGGCTTCGAGGAGATGGCGACGCCGATCTTCGAGTTCACCGAGGTTTTCGCGCGGCCGATCGGCGAGACGACCGACATCGTCTCGAAGGAGATGTACACGTTCGAGGACCGCGGCGGCGAGGAAGTGACGCTGCGGCCCGAGGCCACGGCCGGCGTCGTCCGCGCCGTGCTGTCGAACGGCCTCGTTCAGCAGGCGCCGCTGAAGTTCTTTTGCGGCGGGCCGATGTTCCGCTACGAACGGCCGCAGAAGGGCCGCTTCCGCCAGTTCCATCAGATCGACGTCGAGCTGCTGGGCGTGGCGCAGCCGCAGGCCGACATCGAGGTGATCGCCTGCGGCGCCGCGATCCTCGACGCGCTGGGCATCCTGAAGCGGACCGTGCTGGAGCTGAACACGCTGGGCGACGCCGCGAGCCGGCTCGCCTATCGCGACGCGCTCGTCCGCTATTACGACGGGCGCCGGGGCGAGCTGTCGGAGGACAGCCTGAAGCGGCTGGAGCGCAACCCGCTGCGCATCCTCGACTCGAAGGACGAGGGCGACAAGCGTGTCAACGCGGATGCACCGCCTTATGCCGATTACCTGAACGAGGCGTCGCGCGCCTTCTTCGACGCGGTCCGCGCCGGGCTCGACGCGGTCGGCATCGCGTACACGCTCAGTCCGCGGCTGGTGCGCGGCCTCGACTATTACTGCCACACCGCGTTCGAGTTCGTGACGACGGATCTCGGCGCGCAGGGCACAGTGATGGGCGGCGGCCGCTACGACGGGCTGGTCGGGGTGATGGGCGGGCCGGACATGGCCGGCGTCGGCTGGGCGGCCGGCATCGAGCGGCTTGCGCTGCTGATCGACGAACCGCCGGCGGGGCCGCGGCCGGTCGCGATCGTGCCGGTCGGCGAGACGGCGGAGCGCACCGCGCTGACCCTCGCCGAGGAGCTGCGCCGCGCCGGCTTCGCCGTCGATCTCGGCTATTCCGGCAATATCGGCAAGCGCATGAAGCGCGCGAACAAGATCGGCGCCCGCGCCGCGATCCTGATCGGCGAGGACGAGCTGGCGCGGAACGCGGCGACGGTGCGCGATCTCGATACGGGCGAGCAGGCCGAGGTGCCGCTGGCGGCCCTCAAGCATCGCCTCGCCGCGTTCTCCTAGACCGGCCGGGCGCTTATGGCGCCGCCGCTGCCGCTCGTCGTGGTCGGGGCCAACCACCGCTCCTGCCCGCTTGATCTGCGCGAGCGCCTGACGCCGCTCGACGCCGAGACGGGACCGGTTCTCGATGCGCTGCGCGCCGCCGGGTTCGCCGAGGCGGTGCTGCTGGCGACCTGCGACCGGGTCGAGGTGATCGCGGCCGGCGTGGCGCCGGACGAGGCGGCGCGCATCGCGGCATCGGTTCTGGGGACGCGGGCGGCGCTACCGGACGCCGCAATCCTGCCGCTGCTCTACGTCGAGGCCGGTTCCGCCGCGGTGCGCCACCTCTTCGCGGTCGCCAGCGCGCTCGACAGCCTCGTGATCGGCGAGCCGCAGATCCTCGGGCAGATGAAGGCGGCGCACCGCGCCGCTGCCGACGCCGGCATGGTCGGCGGCGCGCTCGAAGCGGCGCTGGGCGCCGCCTACGGCGCGGCGAAGCGGGTCCGCAGCGAGACCCGGATCGCCGAGCGGCCGGTTTCGATCGCCGCCGCGGCGCTCCAGCTCGCCCGCGACGTGCACGGTCCGCTGGACCGCTGCACGGCGCTGCTGCTCGGGCCCAGCGAGATGGGCGAGCTGATGGCGGAGCAGTTGCGCCGCGCCGGGCTCGGCCGGCTCGTCGTCGCCGGCCCGGCCGCCGGCCGCGCCGCCGCCGCTGCGCGCCGGCTCCAGTGCAACGACGCGCCGTTCGACGGCCTGGGCGACGCGCTGGCGGAGAGCGACATCGTCGTCTCCTCGGTCGGCGGCGGCCGGGTGCTGCTCGCCGCGCCCTTCGTCGAGAAGGTGCTGCGCCGACGGCGGCGGCGCCCCATCTTCCTGGTGGACGCCGCCGTGCCGCCCGATATAGAGCCTGCGGTCAACGAGCTGGACGGCGCGTTCCTCTACGATCTCGGCGACCTGGAGCGGGTCGCGATGGCCGGCCGGGCGACGCGCGAGGCCGCGGCCCAGGAGGCGTGGCGGATCGTCGAGGCGGAGGCGTCGTCGTTCGAGCGCCGGCTGGCGGAGCGCACCGGGGCGCCGGCGGTGACCGCGCTGCGCCGCCACTTCGAGGCGGTGCGGGCGCAGGTGCTGGCCGAGGCGCCGGGCGCGGATGCCGAGGCGGCGACGCGCCGGCTCGTCAACCGGCTGCTGCACGACCCGTCCGAGGTGCTGCGGAGGCTGGCCGCCGAGCGGGACAGTAGCGGCGGTTGCGCGCCGCCGTCGCTCGATGCCGGGGAATTGCTGCGCCGCCTGTTCCGCCTGGAGCGGGACGAGGGCGGCGGCGGGGAGGGTCAGGAATGAGTTCAACAGACGCCGGCGGCGGTCTGTCGCCGTCGTTCGAGGGGAAGCTGGAACGGCTGGTCCGCCGGCAGGAGGAGCTGCGCGACATGCTTGCCGCCGGGACCGTCGACGCCGGCGACTTCGCGAAGCTTTCGAAGGAGTACAGCGACCTCACGCCCGTCGTCGAGGCGGTCGAGGCGCTGCACGGCGCGCGGCGCGAGCTGGCCGACCTCCAGGCGCTCGTCGCCGACGGCAGCGACCCCGAGATGCGCGACCTTGCCGAGGAGGAGCTGCGCGGCCTGAAGGATCGGCTGCCGGTGCTGGAGCAGCAGGTCAAGATCATGCTGCTGCCGAAGGACGAGGCGGACGAGAAGAACGCGATCCTGGAGGTGCGCGCCGGCACCGGCGGCGAGGAGGCCGCGCTCTTCGCGGCCGAGCTGTTCCGCATGTACCAGCGCTACGCGGCGCTGCATGGCTGGCGGTTCGAGCTGCTCGACATGTCCGAGACCGAGCTGGGCGGCATCAAGGAGGCGAGCGCGACCATCACCGGCCGCGACGTGTTCGCGCGGCTGAAGTTCGAGTCCGGCGTGCATCGCGTGCAGCGCGTGCCGGAGACCGAGGCCGGCGGACGCATCCACACCTCGGCGGCGACGGTCGCCGTGCTGCCCGAGGCGGAGGACGTCGACATCCAGGTCGACGAGAAGGACCTGCGCATCGACGTGTTCCGGTCGAGCGGCCCAGGCGGCCAGTCGGTCAACACGACCGACAGCGCGGTCCGCATCACCCACCTGCCGACCGGCATCGTCGTCAGCCAGCAGGACGAGAAGTCG
>DASWRT010000041.1:0-10805 GCA_036403035.1 Allostellaceae bacterium
GACCATGCATTTCGGCCGGTCTTCGGTGAGCGCGCCGAGCGCGCTGCCGCGCGACGCCGCAAGGACGATCGCGCCGGTGCGGGCGCGCGTCGGCAGATAGCGCTTCTCCGCCTCCTCCAGCTCGTGGTTGCCGACCAGCCGGAAGATGTCCTTGACGCTGGCGACGCGGCCTTCGAGGTCGACGAGGCTCTCGGTCTCGCGGATCAGCTTGCAGGTCTGCCGCATCGCGGTCAGCGCCGAGCGCAGGTTGTGGTTCGCCCAGATCACCGTCGAGATGCCGGCCTGCCGGTAGGCGTCGGTCGGCGTCGCGTAGTACATCGTCGGCACAATGACGAGCGGGCAGCGGTTCGCCCATCGCTCGGCGAAGGCCAGGATCTCGGAAGCGGTCGACTTCTTCGAGTGGATCAGGATCGCGTCGGCCCCAGCCTCGTGGTACGCCTCGGCGCGCCGCAGCGCCTCGTCCAGCCCGTGCCCGGAGATCAGCGCCTCGACGCGTGCGACGATCGAGAATCCGTCATCGGTCTGGCTGTCCTTGCCGGCCTTGATGCGGCCGCAGAATTCGTCGATGTCCGCCAGCGGCTGCGCCTCGCCGATGAAGGAATTGGTCTTCGGGAACAGCTTGTCCTCGATGCAGACGCCTGCGATCTGCCGCTGGCAGAGCTTGCGCACGAGCCGGCGCACGTTGTTGAAGTTGCCGTAGCCGGTGTCGCCGTCGACCAGGATCGGCAGCACGGTCGCGTCGGCCATGAACTCCAGGACGTCCAGCACCTGGGTCCAGGACGCCTCGTTGTTGTCGCGGACGCCCAACGCCGCCGAGATCGAAAGGCCCGACGCCCAGATCCCGGCGAACCCCGCCTCCTCGACGACCTTCGCCGATAAACCGTTATGTGCCTCCATCAGGAACGACAGCGTCGGCGAGGTCAGCTCGCGGCGCAGCGCCGCGAAGCGGTTCGGCGCTTCGGGGGGAGCCCCCGGCGCCTGAAGCGGCGGGGCCGCCGGGCGCGGATCGGCGGAACGCGCTGCGGACGGCAGCGGCGAGCCCGACGATGACCAATCGGTATCCGGCGTAAAATTATCCTGCATGAATGAGACCCAACTGCCGATCGGTGACGGAGGCGAAACGTAACAAAACTTTACGCGCTTCGTCACGCGCGGCGGACGGCCGGCGCCGCGATTTGTCCATCGCCGCCCCGAGGCGTGTATGATCCCCGCGCGGAAACGGGAGAGGCGGCGGATGATCGGACGGAGACGGCTGACGACAGCGATAGCGACTCTGCTCGGCGCGATCCTGCTTCCGGCGGGCGCGGCGACGACGGCGCTCGCCGCCGACAAATCTTTCATGCCCGCGCTCATTTACGACATCGGCGGCAAGGCCGATAAATCCTTCAACGAAGCGGCTTACGTCGGCGCCGAGCGCTTCCGCCGCGAGACCGGCATCGCCTATCGCGATTTCGAGGTCACCAACGAAAGCCAGCGCGAGCAGGCGATGACCGCGATGGTGCGCCGCGGCGCGACGATCGTCGTCGCCATCGGCTTCGATCAGCGCACCTCGATGGAGCAGGTCGCGCGCCAGCATCCGGAAACGCGCTTCACGATCGTCGACGAGGTGATCGATCTGCCGAACGTGCAGTCGGTGATATACCGCGAGCACGAGGGCAGTTTCCTCGTCGGTATGCTGGCGGCGCTCGCTTCGAAAACGGGCAAGGTCGGCTTCGTCGGCGGCATGGACGTCCCATTGGTCCGCAAGTTCGCGGTGGGATACGCGGAGGGCGCCCGCTACGTCCGGCCCGGCATCGAGGTGCTGCAGAACATGACCGGTACGACGCCTGCCGCCTGGCATGACCCCGCGCGCGGCGGCGAGCTGGCGCGCAGCCAGTTCGACCGCGGCGTCGACGTCGTCTTCGCCGCGGCCGGCACCACCGGGCTCGGCATTCTCCAGGCCGCGAAGGATGCGGGCCGGCTCGGGATCGGCGTCGATTCGAACCAGGACTACCTGTTCCCCGGCACGATGCTGACCTCGATGGTGAAGCGCGTCGACCTCGCCGTGTACGAAGCGTTCAAGGCGGCGCGCGACGGCACGTGGAAGCCCGGCAGGCAATCTCTCGGTCTCGCCGAGGACGGCGTCGCCTACGCGCTCGACGAGTACAACGACAAGCTGATCACCCCGGAGATGCGCGCGAAGGTCGATGCCGCCCGCGCCGACATCATCGCCGGCCGCATCACGGTCACCGATGCGATGGCGAGCCCCGCCGCGGCAGCCGCCGCCCCCGCGAAATAATCGGCGAAGCCGAGCAGGCCGGCCGCAGACGAGATGACCGACATCGCCGTCGAATTGTGCGAGATCGACAAGAGCTTCGGCGCGGTGCAGGCGAACCGCGGCGTCTCGCTGGCAGTGCGCCGGGGCACGATCCACGGACTCGTCGGCGAGAACGGCGCCGGCAAGTCGACGGCGATGAGCATCCTCTACGGCTACTACCAGCCCGACGCCGGGGAGATCCGCGTCGGCGGCAGGCCCGTCCGCATCCGCAGCTCGGCCGACGCGATCGCGCTCGGCATCGGCATGGTGCATCAGCATTTCATGCTGGTCGACGACCTCACCGTGGCCGAGAACCTGATGCTGGGTTCGGAAAACGGCCTCGGTCTGGCTGCGGCGCGCCGGCACGCCGAGGCGACGATTGCGCGGGCTGCCGGGAGTTACGGCCTTGCCCTCGCGCCCGCGGCGCGCGTCGGCAATCTCCCCGTCGGCCTTCGCCAGCGCGTCGAGATCGTCAAGGCGCTGCATCGCGGCGCCGAGTTCCTGATCCTCGACGAGCCGACCGCGGCGCTGACGCCGCAGGAGAGCGACCGGCTCTTCGCAATGCTCCGCCGGCTCGCCGACGATGGCGGGACGGTGATCCTGATCACGCACAAGCTGCGCGAGATCGAGCGGTACACCGACGCGGTCACGGTGATGCGCGACGGCGAGGTCGTGGCGCATCGGCGCACCGCCGACACCAGCAGCGACGAGCTGGCGGAGCTGATGGTCGGACGGCGTCTCGCTCCGCCGCGGGCGGCACGGCCGGGCGCCGCGACGAACGGGACCTTGCCGGTTCTTGAGGTCGAGGGACTAACCCTGACCGGGACGGACGGACAAAGGGCGTTGCGCGGCATCGACCTGGCCGTGCGGGCCGGCGAGATCGTCGGGATCGCCGGAGTCGCCGGCAACGGCCAGTCGGAACTGCTGGCGGCTCTGGCCGGCTTGGCGGCGCCGGCACCCGGCGGCCGGATCCGGCTGAACGGCGCCGACGTGACGCGGCTCGGCGTGCAGGCGCGGCGCCGGCTCGGCGTCCGGCACATCCCCGAAGACCGGCTGCAAATGGGGCTCGTCCCGGACTTCACCGCCGCCGAGAACCTGATCCTCGGCGACGAGGGGGAACCGTGGGCGAGCACGCGCCGGCTCGGCCTGCTGCGGGTACGGCGGATCGCCGAGACGGCCCGGCGGCACCTCCGGGCGTACGACGTTCGGCCGCCCTTCCCCGGCTTGCGCACCGCGCTCCTCTCCGGCGGCAACCAGCAGAAGCTCGTCTGCGCCCGCGAGATGGAGAGGCGCCCCGCCCTGCTCCTGGTCGGACAGCCGACGCGCGGCGTCGACATCGGCGCGACCGAACTCATCCATGACCGGCTGCGGGCGCTGCGCGAGGCCGGCGCGGCGATCCTGCTGGTCTCGGTCGAACTCGACGAGATCCGCGAACTCGCCGACCGGATCCTCGTGATGGCCGGCGGCGCGATCGTCGGCGAAGTCCCGGCGGCGCTCGCCGACGACCGGACCCTCGGCCTGATGATGGCCGGCATCCAGCGTCCGGCGGCAGGCGCATCCGACAGCGGAGCCGGGACGCCGCATGCGCCGTGACCTGCCGGGCTGGGCCGAGTACGGGCTGTTGCCGCTCCTCAACCTCGCGGCGGCGCTGCTGCTGACGATCCTGGTGTTCCTCGCGATCGGCGAGGACCCGCTTGCGGCGCTGTCGGCCCTGGTGCTCGGTGCGGCCGGTGACGGCGAGGCCATCGGCTACACGCTGTTCTACGCGACCGGGTTCGTCTTCACCGGGCTCGCGGTGGCGATCCCGCTCCAGGCGGGGCTGTTCAACATCGGCGGCGAAGGACAGGCCTATGTCGGCGGGCTCGGCGCGACGCTCGTAGCGCTGGCGCTCGGCGATGCCGGCGCGCCGCCCTGGCTGGCGCTGGCGCTGGCCGTGCTCGGCGCGGCGCTGTTCGGCGCCGCCTGGGCGTTCGTGCCGGCGTGGCTCCAGGCGCGGCGCGGCAGCCATGTCGTGATCACCACGATCATGTTCAACTTCATTGCCGGCGCGCTGATGACGCACCTGCTCGTCAACGTGCTGATCGCGCCGGGCCAGAGCGCGCCGGAGTCGCGCGGCTTCGCGCCCTCCCTGTGGCTGCCGACGCTGGCCGACGTCGGCGCCGCGGCCGGGCTCGCCCTGCCGCGGACGCCGCTCAACCTCGCGCTGCCGCTCGCATTGCTCTGCGCCGCGCTCGCCTGGGTGCTGATCGGACGGACGCGCTGCGGGTACGAGATCCGCGCGATCGGGCTGAACGAGACGGCGGCGCGATGCGCCGGCATCGACGTGCCGGGCCGCACGATCCTGGCGCTGCTGCTCGGCGGCGCCTGCGCCGGGCTGATGGCGGTCAACGACGTGATGGGATCGGAGCACCGGCTGCTGCTCGACTTTCCGGCCGGGGCGGGCTTCGTCGGCATCGCGGTTGCGCTGATGGGGCGCGGCCATCCGCTGGGCATCTGCCTCGCGGCCCTGCTGTTCGGCGCGCTGGCGCAGGGCGGCGCGGAGCTGTCGTTCGAGATCCCGACGATCCGCCGCGACCTGATCGTCGTCATCGAAGGGCTGGCGATCCTGCTCTGCGGCGCGTTCGAGGGCCTGTTCCGGCCGGCAATCGCCGGCCTGCTGCCGCGGCTGCGGCCGGGACGCCACCGGAAGGCGGCGGCATGACGGCGATGGCCGCCTCCGCCTGGGATCTGTTCCTGTCGCTGGCGCCGGCGACGATCCGGCTCTCGACGCCGCTCGTCCTCGCCGCACTTGCCGGCCTCTTCGCGGAGCGGTCGGGGGTCGTCGATATCGGGCTCGAAGGCAAGATGCTCGGCGCCGCCTTCGCTGCTGCCGCGGCTGCGGCGGTCACCGGATCGCCTTGGCCGGCGCTTGCCGCGGGCGTGCTCGTCGCGACCGCGCTGGCGCTGCTGCACGGCCTCGCCTGCATCACGGTGCGCGGCAACCAGGTCGTCTCCGGGATGGCGATCAACATCCTGGTCGCCGGCCTCGCGCCGACCCTGGGGCTCGCGTGGTTCGGCCTCGGCGGCGACACGCCGCGGCTCGACGACGCGGCGCGGCTGATGCCGGTCGTGCTGCCCGGCGCCGAGCGGCTGGCCGAGGCGCTTCCGGTGCTGGGACCGCTCTACGCCCGGGTGCTGAGCGGCTACGCCCTCCTCGTTTATCTCGCCGCGGCTTCGGTGCCGGTCACGGCGTTCGTCCTGCACCGCACGCGGTTCGGGCTGCGGCTGCGCGCCGTCGGCGAGAACCCGCACGCCGTCGACACGGCGGGAATCGGCGTCGCGGCGCTGCGCTACCGCGCGCTGCTCTGCACCGGCCTGCTGACCGGGCTCGCCGGGACGCATCTCGCGATCGCCGAGGGCGCCGGCTTCGTCCGCGACATGACGGCCGGGCGGGGATACCTCGCGCTCGCCGCGCTGATTTTCGGGCGCTGGCGGCCGGTGCCGGCGCTGCTCGCCTGCCTGCTGTTCGCGCTCGCCGACGCGGTGCAGACGCGGCTCCAGGGCGCGGCGATCCCCTTCGTCGGCGGCGCCGTTCCGGTCCAGGCGATCCAGGCGCTGCCCTACATCCTGACCGTTCTCCTCCTGGCCGGCTTCGTCGGCCGGGCCCGCCCGCCGAAAGCCCTCGGCCAGCCCTTCGTGAAGACGCGATGACATCACCACCATCACAACCGGACGACCTGTTCGCGGCGGCGCGACGCGCCCGCCAGCACGCGCATGCTCCCTATTCCGGCTTCAAGGTCGGCGCGGCGATCCGGGCCGAGGACGGAAGGATCCATGCCGGCGCCAACGTCGAGAACGCGGCCTATCCGCAGAGCCAGTGCGCCGAGGCGACGGCGATCGGCGCGATGGTGACGGCGGGCGCCCGCCGCATCCTGGAAGTCGCGGTCGTCGCCGACAGTCCCGAGCCGATCAGCCCGTGCGGCGGCTGCCGCCAGCGCCTCGCCGAGTTCGCCGCGCCGGAGGTCAAGGTGCATCTCTGCGGACCCGACGGCGCGATGCGGCGGACGGTGACGATGGGCGACCTGCTGCCGTTCGCATTCGGAGAAGGGCATCTCGCTTCCAGGGAGTAGACAACGGCAACGACGCCCCGCCGCCTCGCGGCCCTGCTGGCCGCCTGCCTTGCTGTTAGCGCTAACATCCTTCCCGCCGGCGCATCGGCGGCGGAGCCGGTTCGCCGGCCGCGCCAGTCGTCGCCGCGGGTCGCCGTCCCGACCTACCCCGGCGAGCCTCCCGGCAGCCGCGCGACGCGGGAGAACGGGCTGAGCACCGCCATCGAGAGCGAGCGCGCCCGGCGCGACCGGCCCGCCGCCGCGCCTCCCGGCTCGGCGCTCCCGCACTTGCCGCCCGAAGCGTCCCGCGGAGCCGGGCATGCGCCCGCCGCGGCGTGCGGCCTCGCGGGCTGCGCCCCGAACGACTGAACGGGAGCGGACCGGCGGGTATCGGAAGCCTGCCGCGATTATTCCGGGAACATTTCCGCCTGCCGCTGCATCCAATATGCGGATGATGAACCGGAGGGAAACCGGGGATGCAGCAGCAGCAACAGGCCGATGCCGGTGCGTGGCTCGGCAGCCTGACCGATGCGGAACTTGCCGAGCAGCTGCGCCGGGGGCATGCCGCGGCGTTCCGGATCGTCGTCCAGCGCAACAACCGCCGCTTGTACCGGACCGCGCGGAGCATCCTTCGGGATGACGGCGAGGCCGAGGATGCGGTTCAAGAGAGCTACCTGCGCGCCTTTTCCTCCCTCGACGGATTCCGGGGAGGGTCGAGCCTGTCGACATGGCTGACGCGCATCGTCGTGAACGAAGCGCTCGGCCGGGTCCGCCGCAGGCGGCCGATGCTCGACCTCGACGAAGCCGCCGAAGCGCAAGGCACCGACATGAGCCGCGTCATTCCGTTCCCGCCGTCGCGGACCGCCGCCTCGCAGGACCCGGAGCACGAGGCGGCGACCGCCGAGATCCGGCGCGTGCTGGAGACGGCGATCGATGAACTGCCCGAGGGGTTCCGTACCGTCTTCGTGCTGCGCGAAATCGAGCAGATGCACACGTCGGAGACGGCCGCCTGCCTCGGCATTCCGCCGGACACGGTCAGGACCCGGCTGCATCGGGCCAAGGCCATGCTGCGGGAGGCGCTGGAGCAACGGCTTGCCTCCGTGCTGACCGACACGTTCCCGTTCGACGGCGAGCGGTGCGCGCGGATGGCCGACCGCGTGCTCGCACGGCTGGGCCTGGGAGAGGAACCGCCGGCACCCGAAGAGAGGTGAGACCAGAAACCACGAAGCGAGGAGCGCGGCCGTGCCTGCTCCGCTGCGCCCGCCGCTCGTCCATCGATGTCGGAGCAGGCCGAAAAGAAGAGAGGAACACGTCATGACCCGCATAGGACTTGCACTGATCGCCGCGATGTCGCTCGCCGCCGTCCCGGCGCTGGCCGCCGACAACGTCGAGACCGCTCCGCCGCACGGCAGCTACAAGAAGGTCAGTGAACTGGTGAAGCTGCCGGACTTCCTGCCAGGCATAGGCACGCTCTATGTCGACCCGAAGACGCTCCCGGCCGGTCCCTTCCTCGCCTACGGACACGACGGCAAGCTCGTCAGCACCGTCTACATGATCCCGCTCAAGGACATGACGGCGCAGAAGAAGTTCGACGACCTCGCCGCGCCCGGCGGCAAGGTCGATCACGTCGACATGTACTACAACGCCGGCCATCCCGGCGTCGAAGAGCCGCACTACCATGTC
Organism: Allostellaceae bacterium; assembly: GCA_036403035.1. Taxonomy (GTDB): domain Bacteria; phylum Pseudomonadota; class Alphaproteobacteria; order ATCC43930; family CGMCC-115725; genus DASWRT01. Next base: position 8,068 of record DASWRT010000041.1, read on the forward strand.
GTGCTGTGGCACGTCTCGAAGGCGGACGAGGCGAAGGTGGCGAAATAGGCGGCGGAACCGCCACCGATGCTCTCTCGCCGGTCCATATTGCGGGCAGCCGGCGGCGGCGCGCTGGCCGGCCTGCTACCGCTGCCGCGAGCCGCGGCTGCCGAGATCGTCGAGATCCGGATGCGCGGCAATGAGGACGGGTCGAAGGTCTGGTTCGACCCGGTCGGCCTGCTGATCGAGCCGGGCCGGACCGTGCGGTGGATCAGCGCCGATCCGGCGAACTCGCACACGAGCACCGCCTATCACCCGAGCAACGGCGATCATTCGCTGCGGATCCCGGAGGCCGCGCGGCCCTGGAACTCGGACTACCTGCTGCCGAAGGAGCATTTCGACGTGACGCTCACCGTCGAGGGCGTCTACGACTTTTTCTGCATGCCGCACGAGATGGCCGGGATGGTCGGTCGCATCGTCGTCGGCCGGCCGGACGGCCCCGGCGCCCTGCCCTTCGACTATTTCACGGCCGCGCATCCGGGGTGGTTGGCGGTGCCGGAGGAAGCGCGGCCGGTCTTCCCGGCGATCGACGAGATCATGCGGCAGCGGATCGTGCGCCGCCGGATCTCCTAAGGGAGCCGCCGGAAGCCCGGCCGCGCCGATCGGCGGCCGCAAAGTCGGCGTGTGTGGCAGGCCGGACCGTGTTACGGTTCCGTGACAAAACCCTTTAACACATGCCGCCATCCATCTTGAAAACGATCGAGAGACTCTGGGCGCCCGGCCTGCTCTTCCTGGCGTTCGTCGCGTCCACTGTCTTCGTTCCGGACCTCCTCGCCCACGTCAGCACGCAGGCGCTGGCGCGGCTGAGCGACATTCTGTTCTACGGCGTGCAGATCGGGCTCTGGCTGTCCGGCGCCTACCTGCTCACCCGGCTGCTCGACGTGCTGTTCTGGGAGCGCATCGTGGCGCGGCTGACGGGCGCGTCGGTGCCGCGGCTGCTGAAGGACTGTCTGGCGCTGGTCGTCTTCCTGATCGCGGCGGCAGGCATCGTCGGCATCGTCTTCGACCGGTCCGTCGCCGGCATCTGGGCGACCTCCGGCGCGGTGGGCATCGTGCTCGGCCTCGCGCTGCGCAGCATCATCCTCGACATCTTCAGCGGCCTCGCCGTCAACCTCGACCACTCCTACCGGCTCGGCGACTGGGTCGAACTGCTCGACCGCAACGGCCCGCCGGTCTTCGGCAAGGTGCTGGAGATCAACTGGCGGACGACGCGGATCGAGACGACCGACAAGCGGACCGTCGTCGTGCCGAACAGCCGGATGGGCCAGGCGACGATCTCCAACTACACGATGCAGAGCGACGCCTGCCGCTTCGAGGCGGCGTTCACGCTCGACTTCTCGGTGCCGTCGGCGCGGGCGGTGCGGGTGCTGTTCGCCGGAGCCAAGGCGGCCTGCGGCGGGCATGGGCTGGTCGAGCGGCCGGAGCCGCGCGTCGTCGCCGCGGGCGCGACTTCGCTCGGCGTCGAGTACCGCATCCAGTACTGGCAAGACATCAACGCGGCGTCGACCAGCGTCGCCCGGCACGCGCTCGTCGTCTCGGTGCTGAAGCACCTGGAGCGCGCCGGCCTCACCCTCGCCTACCCGAAGCAGGACACGTTCTGGGCCGACATGCCCGCACGGCAGCTGGAGCACGGCGCCGAGGCCGACCGCGCGACGCTGCTGCGCGGCGTCGAGATCTTCGGCAAGAGCATGACGCCGGACGAACTCAGGCAGCTCGCCTGCGCGATGGCGCCGCGCGCCGTGCCCGCCGGCACGCGCCTGATGACCGAAGGCGAGCCGGGCGCCACGATGTTCGTGCTGGCGGAGGGCCTGCTGGAGGTCCGTCTCGCGAAGGACGGCGCCGAGATCGCCGTCGCCCGCGTCCAGCCCGGCGAGTTCGTCGGCGAGATGTCGCTGCTGACCGGCGAGCCGCGCTCGGCGACCGTCGCCGCCGCGACCGACACGCTGGGCTACGAGATCGCCCGCGAGCATCTGGCGCCGCTCCTCGCCGAGCGCCCGGCGCTGTCCGAGGCGATCAGCCGGATCGTCGCGGCGCGCCGGCTGAACATGGCCGACGCGCTGAGCCGCGCCGGCCAGGACCGCGCGGCGGCCGAGGCCGCGACGCTCAGCGCCGCGGCGCAGATCCTCCAGCGCATGCGCTTCCTCTTCCGCGGCCTGTTCGAGCGGCATGCGACCGCCACGGGAGCCGCCACTGTCGGCGCCGGAGTGCCTGCCGTCACCGCCGCCATCCAGGGCAAATCGCCGGGGTGAGGAAAAACCGGTCTCGCGGGAAACAGGCGATTTACAGGAGCCGCCGCGGGCAGTTTCTTTTACTCTCAACAGGTTGCGGCTATTTCCTGAGAAAAATAACAGGTTTTCGCGCCTGTTATTTCCCTGTTTTTCGCCTGATTCCCTCCTGTTATTCCCCTGTTTCCGGGGGAACCTCACGTCCGATTCACGATGTCAAAGAGCATGGCGGGCGCGCCGAGTGGCACGTCCCTGCCGGACGGAGTATATATCCAATTTGGAAAACATCCTATGCGTTGCGCACCCGCTACGAGGTCCGATTATTTCTTCGGGAGCACGGAATGGGCGCGCACTCCAGTCTCTTCATGACCGCCAATTCGCAAAACTCTGAAAGGCCAATTATTTACCTGTATCTTGCTTTGTGTTACGTCGTTCCACCATTGGCAACGTCACGCGTAGAGCTTTTTCCATGTT
>DASWRT010000042.1:0-9103 GCA_036403035.1 Allostellaceae bacterium
GCGCACCTGGTCGGGCTGCGCGCCCAGCGTTTCGGCGCAGAAGACGAGGTCCGGCCGGACCGCGCGCCCCGCCTCGATCAGCGCCCGCCACGCCTCGCCCGGCACCTGATAGGCGGCGTCGCAGCGGAAGCCGGTGAACCCCAGCCCGACATAATGCCGCACCACGTCGGCGAAATAGCCGACGATCCCCTCGCGCGCGTCGCGCCGGCGGTAGTCCAGCTCCGCGAGGTCGCCCCACACCGTCACGTCCGACGGGTTCGCCGGGTCGATCGCGCGCGGCGACCGGATCTCGCCGTCCGCGCCGCGAACGAACCAGTCCGGGTGCTCGGCGACGAGCAGGCTGTCCTTCGACGTGTGATTGACGACGAGGTCCATCATCACGCGGAGGCCGTGCTCCGCCGCCGCCGCGGCGAACCCTGCCAGCAACTCGTCGTCCGACTCGGTGTCGGGCGCACCGCCACGGAAGATCGGGTTCAGCCTGTAGTAGTCCTTGACGGCGTAGAGGCTGCCCGAGAAGCCGGGATAGTGGAACGGGTTGACATAGACGGTGTCGAAACCCATCGCCGCGATCCGCGGCAGGTGCGACCGCCAGTCGCCGATCGTGCCGGCGAGCAGCGGGAACAGGTTGTAGATGCGAAGTGCGTCAGGCATGCATGGGCTCGCGCTCGGTGCCTTTGTTCGTTCTGGTTGGGAAACGAGACCGGTGCAATGCCGTTCCGCCCCGCCGAACCGATCCGACGAAACGGAGAACGGCCGCACGGGAATGCAGCCGTTCGAAATACGGCTCGCCGCATGAGGCCTTGGGCGCCTGTGGCCTGAGTTCCCTCAGACTGCTCCTCCGGCCCGTTTTCCTAGGACCGGACCGGGGCCGCGATGCCACGTTCCATCGCGCGGAATTTTGTGCGGCAGAGGGAGTTGGCGACTCCCCGCGCGTCTGTCCCAACGCGTCGCCACAGGTTGCCCGCTGCGACGAACGTTGATGCAGACGCAAGGTTCCATTACCCGCGACGAACAGTCGCGAGTCCTGACAAAGGGGAAATGGCTCGTTGCCGGATCAACGTGGCACCGGCGCCCGGCGTTCCACCGCCGGGCGATATTTCCTCCGGCCGCGCGAATTTCGACGCCTGCCGTTCGATCCTTTGTTGTGCGGCCTTCGCCGGAACGGAGCGCGGCCGCCGCGGGACGGTGCGGATCAGGTCCCGGCGCCGGCGGCGGACTGTCCCGTATCGACGCCGAAGGCATGCTCCTCCGACAGCGTCCCGTCCTCGTTCTCGACCGTGACGCGGCTCGGCTTGTCGCTCTCCGCAAGCTGGCGGGCCATCGCGACGGCTTCCTCGCGGCTCGGCCGCGTGGCGCGCGACCGCGCTTCGCCTTCCTTGGACACCGACCATCCGCCGCCGTCCGGGGCGGGGGCTACGCGATAGACATGCCGTCCGAGCATGAAAACCTCCTCCTGTCATCGACACCCTGTCGGCAACGCCTCTCCTCCACCGCCGTTCCACGGCCGGCCCACATCCGTTGCCGCTGTCGGAAACCCGCTGTCGCTCCCGGAAATAGATATTGAGCAGCCGGCCTGCCGACGTTAGACTTAGATTAACCGTAATCGGTTTGTTCGTTCGGCCCGCCGCGCCCACTAAAGACCGCCGCCCCGAAGCGGAGGAAAAAAACCGGGCGCAGCCATTCGGCGCGCCCGGCGAAGTTGCGGGTGGCAAACCCGCGTACAGGGAGACTTTGCCATGCCGGACTCGGGGGAGATCGGACGTGGGGGTCCAGGGGCCCGGCGCCCTGGCATCCGTCGCGCCGGCTGAGACGGACGCGATACCATCAGAACACACCCTTCCGCCTAGGGTTCCATCGATGAACCGGAGCCTACCCGGCAGGCTCGCGGGCAAACGACTGTCGCGCAGCCGGCGGCTTGCGTGCGGCTTGATATGGATGCGGCGGAATATCGCAGACGGTGGCGGCGGGCAGCGTGGACAGGCGGCGCTATACGGCGCGGCCTTCGACCCGGGCGAGGCGCAGGCGGCTGCGGTCGGCCTTACCGTTGTCGGCCGGTCCGGCGCCCGTCCGCTCCGGCGGCGGCGCATTCGCATCGCGCGGCGGCTCGCCCGCGTCGGCGGTTTCCGGCGACATCCCCATCAAGTGGCGCAGCATGTCGCGGCCGCGCGACAGGCGGGAGCGGATCGTGCCGACCGGCACGTCGAGCACCGCCGCGACCTCTTCGTAGCGCATCCCCTCAAGCCCGACCAGCAGCAGCACGGCGCGCTGCTCCTCGGGCAGCTTGGCGATCGCGCGCTCGAGATCCCTCAGTTCGAGTCGCTTGCCTTGGTTCGGTGCGGAGGTCAGATTCGGTTCGGTCTCGGAGAGACCGACGGAGGCGCCTTCGCGCACGGAACGGCGCACATGGTTGACGTACTGATTGTGGAGAATCGTGAACAGCCAGGCCCTGAGGTCCGTTCCTTTCTGCCACAGGTGCACCTTGCTCAACGCGCGCGCAAGGCAGTCCTGCACCAGATCGTCGGCAGCGTTGAGATCCCGGGTAAGCGCCCGCGCATATCGTCGCAAGCGTGGGATCTCGTCCTCGATGCGCTGGTAGACGTTCATTCGGCGCTCCTTCGCGTGTACCGCGGAAAGCGGCTCGACTCGTTCAACGAAAGCGACGTGAAGTCAGGACTGTAGCCAGCCGATGTAAGCGCTTCATGTCAGATGTAACAGAAATTTGTAATTAATTGTAACGATCTGTAAGTTGCTGATAATGAAAGCGAAAGTTGCCCTTGACAGTTCCTGCGAAACCGTTGCGCTATTGCATCCGTATGCAAGATGAGCCAGATTCTTGGGTATGAGTGACACCGGTCATATTCTCGTCGTCGACGACCAAAAGGAAATCTGCGAGGTCGTCCAGGAGTACCTGTCCGGCGAGGGTTACCGCGTCAGCGTCGCGCATGACGGCCAGGGCATGCGCCGCGTCATGTCGCAGACCGGTATCGACCTCGTCATCCTCGACCTGATGCTGCCGGGCGAGGACGGGCTGAGCCTCGCGCGTTCGCTGCGCGAGCAGTCGAGCGTCGGCATCATCATCCTGACCGGGCGCGGCGAAACCGTCGATCGCATCATCGGCCTGGAGATGGGGGCGGACGACTACCTGCCGAAGCCCTTCCACCTCCGCGAGCTGCTGGCGCGGGTGAAGAGCGTGCTGCGCCGCGTCTCCTCCCGCACCACCAAGGAAAAGTCCGGACCGACGCGGGCGAAGGCAAAGTTCGCCGGGTGGAACCTCGACCTCGCGACGCGCGAGCTGATGTCGCCGAAGGGGATCGAGGTGCGGCTGACGACCGGCGAGTTCGACCTGCTGGCCGCCTTCGTCAACAACGCGAACCAGGTGCTGAGCCGCGACCGCCTGCTCGACCTCGCGCGGAACCGCGAGGCCGGCCCCTTCGACCGCACCATCGACGTGCAGGTCGGCCGGCTGCGCCGCAAGCTTGAAGACGACCCCGAGCGGCCGACGATGATCAAGACGGTGCGCGGCACCGGCTACATCTTCACGCCGACCGTCGAGGTCGAATAATCCTAGATTAAGTGCTGGGGTCGGGGGGCCGGAACCGCCCCTCCGGGGGGATGTTGGGAAAGCGGGACTTTCCTAACAGAACCGGAGGATTTCGCATGGCCCCCCAGCAGCAGAGCGGGCAGCCGCCGCAGCATCAGGACCGCCAGCCGGGCATCGAGCGCGACATGACGCCACGGCCGCAGACGTCGGACCCGGAGCATCGCGGTTCCGGCAAGCTCCGCGGCAAGGTCGCGCTGATCACCGGCGGCGACAGCGGCATCGGCCGCGCCGTCGCGGTCGCCTTCGCCCGCGAGGGCGCCGCCGGGATCGGAATCGTCTATCTGAACGAGCACGAGGACGCCCAGGAGACGAAGCGGCTCGTCGAGGCGGAGAACAGCGGCGAGTGCCGTTGCGAGCTGATCGCCGGCGACGTCGGCCAGGAGCCGTTCTGCCGCGAGGCGGTCGAGCAAACAGCGCGGGCCTTCGGCCGGCTCGACGTGCTCATCAACAACGCCGCCGAACAGCACCCGCAGGAGAGCATCGAGAAGATCTCGGAGGAGCAGCTCGTCCGCACCTTCCGCACCAACATCTTCGGGCAGTTCTTCATGGTGAAGGCGGCGCTGCCGCACCTCAAGGAAGGCGCCGCGATCGTCAACACGACGTCGGTCACCGCCTATAAGGGCAGCCCGATGCTGCTCGACTATTCCTCGACCAAGGGCGCGATCGTCGCCTTCACGCGTTCGCTGTCGCAGGCGCTGGTCGAGAAGGGCGTCCGGGTCAACGGCGTGGCGCCTGGCCCGATCTGGACGCCGCTGATCCCCTCGACCTTCCCACCCGACAAGGTCGAGTCGTTCGGCAAGGACGTGCCGATGCAGCGCCCCGGCCAGCCCGAGGAAGTCGCCTCCTGCTACGTCTTCCTGGCGAGCAACGACGCGTCCTACATGGCCGGGCAGATTCTCCATCCGAACGGCGGCACGGTGGTCAACGGTTAGCAAAGAACCTGTTCGGCGGGCGCGGAAGGCCGAGATTCTCGCGCAGGGTCCGGCCTTCGTACTCCCGCCGGAAGATTCCGCGCCGCTGCAATTCCGGGACGACACGATCGACGAAATCGTCCAGCCCCTCCGGCAGATAGGGGAACATGACGTTGAAGCCGTCGGAGCCTTCGGCGAGAAGCCATTCCTCCATCCGATCCGCGATCATCGCGGGCGTGCCGACCATCGCCAGCCCGGAATAGCCGCCGAGCCGCTGCGCGAGCTGCCGGACCGTGAGGCCGTCGCGCCGCGCCACCGCGATGGCGCGCTCGCGCGCGCTCTTGCTGGCGTTCGATTCCGGGATCTCCGGCAGCGGCCCGTCCGGATCGAAGCGCGACGCGTCGTGGCCGAGCGCGATCGACAGCGCGGCGACGGCACTGTCGTAATGGACGAGGCTGTCCAACAGGGCGCGCTTCTCGCGCGCCTCCTCGGCGGTTTCGCCGACCACGACCAGGACGCCCGGCAGGATCTTCATGTGGTCCCGCGGCCGGCCCAGCTTCTCCATCCGCCCCTTCACGTCGGCGTAGAAGCGCTGCCCATCGGCCAACGTGCTCTGCGCGGTGAAGACCGCTTCCGCCGTCTCCGCGGCGAGCTGGCGCCCGGCATCGGAGGCGCCCGCCTGGACGATCACCGGCCAGCCCTGCACCGGGCGCGCGATGTTGAGCGGTCCGCGGACCGAGAGGTGCGGGCCCTTGTGGTTCAGGACATGCAGCTTGTCGGGATCGAAATAGGTCCCGTTCGCCACGTCGCGGACGAAGGCGTCGTCGGCCCAGCTGTCCCACAGGCCGGTAACGACGTCGAAGAACTCGCGCGCCCGGTCATACCGGTCGCCGTGCTGCATGTGCTCGTCCATGCCGAAATTGAGGGCCGCGTCCGGGTTCGACGTGGTGACGACGTTCCAGCCGGCACGCCCGCCGCTGATATGGTCGAGCGAAGCGAAGCGGCGGGCGACGTGATAGGGCTCATCGAACGTCGTCGAGCTGGTCGCGATCAACCCGATGCGCTCGGTCGCGCCGGCGAGAGCCGACAGCAGCGTCATCGGTTCGAACGAGGTGACGGTGGCGCTCCGCTTCAGCGCGTCCATCGGCATGTTCAGGACGGCGAGATGGTCGGCCATGAAGAAGGCGTCGAACCGCCCGCGTTCGAGCGTTTGCGCGAAGCGCTTCAGGTGCCCGAAATTGAAGTTCGCGTCGGGAAAGCCGCCGGGATAGCGCCACCAGGCGGTATGAATGCTCACCGGACGCATGAAGGCGCCCAGACGCAACTGACGACGGCGGTCATCGGACATCGCAACCACCCTGAGCCGTTCCCGGCGGTGCCGGGCAGACTCGACATTAAATCGGATCGCGCGTGCGATCGGGGAGACGCTTCGGACGAGTCTCCTGCGCAACCGTCCGTTGCAGAGAAGGAAAGTCGTTTCGTGCCAGGACGCGGCCAGCGCTATTTCTATTTCCCCGTGCCCGCCGCCCTCGCCGCCGTTTCCAGCTTCGCGCTAAGGAACGCCATGATCGCCGCCTCCTCGGCGGAGAGGCCTTCGGGCGGGTTCTCCAGCGTCTCCTCGGCGCGGCGCTTCAGCGCCTCGACGAGGCTGCCGTCGAGATAGCCGTCGAAGATCGCCGGATGGATGTAGCATTTGCGGCAGATCGTCGGCGTGTTGCCGAGCAGCTTCGACACCGCTTCCACGGCCTGCACGACGTTCTTCTTCGCCTTCGCCTGGGTGTCGAAGGCCTCCAATTCCCTGAGCGCCAGGGCCGCGAGATTGGTCGCCGCCCAGGTGCGGAAATCCTTCGCGGTGATCTCCTCGCCCGAGATCTCGCGCAGGTAATCGTTGACGTCGTGCGAGCCGACGTCGTGCCGTGCGCCGTCCTCGCCGATGTACTGGAACAGCTCCTGTCCGGGGATGTCGCGGCACTTCTTGACGATCCGGGCGAGCCGGCGGTCCTGCAAGTCGATGTGGTGCTTGATGCCGTGCTTGCCCTTGAAGTCGAAGGCGATCCGGCTGCCCTCGATCTTCGCGTGGCGGTCGCGCAGCGTCGTCAGCCCGAAGCTCTTGTTGCTCTTCGCGTACTCGTCGTTGCCGACGCGCACCAGCGTCGTCTCCAGCAGCCGGACGATCGCCGCCAGCACCTTCTCGCGCGGCAGGCCGGGGCGGCCGAGATCCTCCTCGATGCGGCGGCGGATCTTCGGCAGGACGCGGCCGAACATCAGCATCTTGCCGTATTTCGCCTCGTCGCGGACGGCGCGCCAGCGCGGGTGGTAGCGGTACTGCTTGCGCCCGCGCGCGTCCCGTCCCACCGCCTGGAGGTGCCCGTTCGCGCTGCGGCAGATCCAGACCTCGGTGTAGGCCGGCGGGATCGCCAGCGACCTGATCCGGTCCAGGACCTTCTCGTCCGTGATCGGCCGCCCCTGGGTATCGAAATAGTCGAAACCGTCCTTGTGACGTCGGCGGGTGAAGCCCGGCTCCCGATCGCTGACGTAGCGCAGTCGCGCCGCCTTTGCCGCCTCGACGGGGTCGAGCAGCGGCGGCGCAGCCGCGTCGCCGTCGTCGGCGGCGGAACGTGCGTGCATGGCGGCCGGAGCGGAATCCATAGGCGGAACCTCGACTTTCCTGCCGTATCAACGGCAGGCGCGGAGGAATCGTCGCATTCGGGGCATATCTAGGCCCTCTCCCGCAAGGGGAGAGGGCTTTTTCTGCTCCGCTACCCGCTCTCCCCTACCCCGCCGCTTTCCCATACCCGCCGCCGCCGGGCGTTTCGACCACGAACACGTCGCCGGGGTTCATCTCCACCGCGTGGGTCGCGCCGAATTCCTCGACCGCGCCGTCGGTTCGCTCGACCCGGTTGCGGCCGACTGCGCCGGGTTCGCCGCCGGCGAGGCCGTAGGGCGGCACGCGGCGGTGGCCCGCGAGGATCGCCGCGGTCATCGCCTCGCGGAAGCGCAGCCGGCGCGCCGTGCCGTCGCCGCCGCGATGCCGGCCGGCGCCGCCCGAGCCGCGGCGGATCGCGAAGCGCTCCAGCAGCACCGGGAAGCGCCACTCCAGCACCTCCGGGTCGGTGAGTCGCGAGTTCGTCATGTGCGTGTGGATCGCGTCGGCGCCGTCGAAGTCCGGCCCGGCGCCGGAGCCGCCGCAGATCGTCTCGTAATACTGGTAGCGCTCGTTGCCGAAGGTCAGGTTGTTCATCGTTCCCTGCGCCGCCGCCATCACGCCCAGCGCGCCGTAGAGCGCGTCGGTGATGCATTGCGAGGTCTCGACGTTGCCCGCGACGACCGCCGCCGGATGGCGCGGGTTCAGCATCGATCCCTCGGGGATCACGATCTCCAGCGGCTTCAGGCAGCCGCCATTCATCGGGATCTCGTCCTCGACCAGCGTGCGGAAGACGTACAGCACCGCGGCCCGGCACACCGCCGAGGGCGCGTTGTAGTTGGTGCCGAGCTGCGCGCTGGTGCCGGTGAAGTCGATCCGCGCCGAGCGCGCCTTCTTGTCGATCGACACCTTGACCCGGATCACCGCGTCCGGATCGTCCATCTCGTACGCGAACTCCCCGTCCTGGAGCACGTCGAGCACGCGCCGGACCGACTCCTCGGCATTGTCCTGGACGTGGCCCATGTACGCCTCGACGACGTCGCGCCCGAACTGCCGGACCATCCGATGCAGCTCCTCGACGCCCTTGGCGCAGGCCGCGATCTGCGCCTTCAGGTCGGCGACGTTCTGCGCCGGGTTGCGCGAGGGGTAGCGGCCCGAGCGCAGCAGCTCGACCAGCTCCGCCTCGCGGAACCGTCCCTGGTCGACGAGGAGGAAATCGTCGATAAGCACCCCCTCCTCCTCGACGGTGCGGCTGTTCGGCGGCATCGAGCCGGGCGTCAGGCCGCCGATGTCCGCGTGATGCCCGCGCGAGGCGACGTAGAAGAGGGGTTCGCCATGCTCCCCCTCGCCCCGATAAGCCTCCTCCCCGAATACCGGGCAGATCACCGTCACGTCCGGCAGGTGCGTGCCGCCGTTGTACGGCGCGTTCAGCACGTAGACGTCGCCGGGCTTCATGCCGCGTCCGTCGGCGTTCCCGCCGCGGGCGCGGATCACCGTCGCGACGCTCTCGCCCATCGACCCCAGATGCACCGGCATGTGCGGCGCGTTCGCGATCAGCGAGCCCTCGCGGTCGAACAGCGCGCAGGAGAAGTCGAGCCGCTCCTTGATGTTGACCGAGTAGGCGGTGTTCTGGAGCGCGACGCCCATCTGCTCGGCGATCGCCATGAACAAATTGTTGAACACCTCCAGCATCACCGGGTCGACGCGGGTGCCGATCGCGACCCGCGCCGGCAGCTTCACGACGCGCTCCAGCACGAGGTTGCGCCGCCGGTCGAGCGTCGCGCGCCAGCCCGGCTCGACCACCGTCGTCGCGGTCGGCTCGCGGACGATCGCCGGCCCGTCGACCGACTGGCCCGGCGTCAACGCCTCGCGGTCGAGCACCGGGGCCGTCAGCATCCCGCCCGCCATGTAGGCGTCGACCATCGCCAGCGGCGCGGGCGCCGGAGC
>DASWRT010000043.1:0-4661 GCA_036403035.1 Allostellaceae bacterium
GATCTACGGGCCTGAAAGCTCGGGCAAGACGACGATGGCGCTCCACATCATCGCCGAGGCGCAGAAGAACGGCGGCACCTGCGCGTTCGTCGACGCGGAGCATGCGCTCGACCCGTCTTATGCCAAGAAGCTCGGCGTCAATATCGACGAGTTGCTCATCTCGCAGCCGGACGCCGGCGAGCAGGCGCTCGAGATCGCCGACACGCTGGTGCGTTCCGGCGCCGTCGACGTCCTCGTCGTCGACTCCGTCGCGGCGCTCGTGCCGCGCGCCGAGCTGGAAGGCGAGATGGGCGACAGCCATGTCGGCCTGCACGCCCGCCTGATGAGCCAGGCGCTGCGCAAGCTGACCGGCTCGATCTCGCGCTCGCGCTGCACCGTGATCTTCATCAACCAGATCCGCCTCAAGATTGGCGTGATGTTCGGCAACCCGGAGACCACGACCGGCGGCAACGCGCTGAAGTTCTACGCCTCGATCCGTCTCGACATCCGCCGCATCGGCGCGATCAAGGAGAAGGAGCAGGTGATCGGCAACCAGACGCGCGTCAAGGTCGTGAAGAACAAGATGGCGCCGCCGTTCAAGGTCGTCGAGTTCGACATCATGTACGGCGAAGGCGTCTCGAAGCGCGGCGAACTGCTCGACCTCGGCATCCAGGCCGGCGTCGTCGAGAAGTCCGGTTCCTGGTTCTCGCACGAGGGACAGCGGATCGGACAGGGCCGCGAGAACGCGAAGACCTTCCTGAGAGAGAATCCAGAGGTCGCCGATACGATCGAGCGCGCGATCCGCGCCAATGCCGGCCTCGTCGCCGACGCGATGATGGTGGCCTCGCCGGGCGGCGGCGAGAGCGAGGAGTAGGCGGCGGCCTGAACCCAACACCGCTTGACCACGGTGACTGCGGCGGCAGGGCGACAGCTCTCGCCGCCGCTTTTTTGCCCGATGGGTCATGCCCTGCCGCCCTGGACTCGCGTCCTTCCTGCGCGTTAAAAGCGCGCGCCGGGTCTGTCGGCTTGGCCCGGCGCGAGCAAAGGGCTAGATAAAGGTCATGCAGACCGCCAACGACATCCGCGCCGCTTTCCTCGACTACTTCGCGCGCAACGGCCATGAGGCCGTGGCGTCGAGCCCGCTGGTGCCGCGCAACGATCCGACGCTGCTCTTCACCAATGCCGGGATGGTCCAGTTCAAGAACGTCTTCACCGGCGTCGAGAAGCGCGACTACGTGCGCGCCGCGACGTCGCAGAAGTGCGTGCGCGCCGGCGGCAAGCACAACGACTTGGAGAATGTCGGCTACACGGCGCGGCACCACACCTTCTTCGAGATGCTCGGCAACTTCTCGTTCGGCGACTATTTCAAGGATCGCGCGATCGAGCTGGCCTGGAATCTCGTGACGAAGGAGTTCGGCCTGTCGCGCGAGCGGCTGCTGGTGACCGTCTACTCCGAGGACGAGGATGCGGCGGGCCACTGGCGGAATATCGCCGGCCTGCCGGACTCGAGGATCATCCGCATTCCGACCTCGGACAATTTCTGGCAGATGGGCGACACCGGGCCTTGCGGCCCGTGCTCCGAGATCTTCTACGACCACGGCGAGCACATCCCCGGCGGCCCGCCGGGCAGCCCGGACGCCGACGGCGACCGCTTCGTCGAGATCTGGAACCTCGTCTTCATGCAGTTCGAGCAGCGCGCGCCGGGCGACCGGGTGCCGCTGCCGCGCCCGTCGATCGACACCGGCATGGGACTGGAGCGCATCGCCGCCGTCCTGCAGGGCAAGCACGACAATTACGACATCGACCTGATGCGCGCGCTGATCCTCGCGTCGGCCGAGGCGTCGGGCGTGGCGCCCGACGGGCCGCATGCGGTGTCGCACCGCGTGATCGCCGACCATTTGCGCGCGTCGTCCTTCCTGATCGCCGACGGCGTGCTGCCGTCGAAGGAGGGACGCGGCTACGTGCTCCGCCGCATCATGCGCCGCGCCATGCGGCACGCGCATATCCTCGGCTGCCAGGAGCCGCTGCTGTGGCGGCTGGTCCCGGCGCTGGTGCGCCAGATGGGCGCCGCCTATCCGGAACTGGTGCGCGCCCAGCCGCTGATCACCGAGACGCTGCGCCACGAGGAGGCCGGCTTCAAGCAGACGCTGGATCGCGGGCTGCGCCTCCTGGAGGAGGAGACCGGCAGGCTCGGCGCGGGCAAACCGCTGCCCGGCGACATCGCCTTCAAGCTCTACGACACCTACGGCTTCCCGCTCGACCTGACGCAGGACGTGCTGCGGGTCCAGGGCCGGCAGGTCGCGGTCGACGCCTTCAACGCCGCGATGGAGCGGCAGCGCGAGGAGGCGAGGCGCAATTGGGTCGGCTCCGGCGAAGCGGCGACCGAGGCGGTGTGGTTCGAACTGCGGCAGAAGGTCGGCGCGACCGAGTTCCTCGGCTACGACGCCGACGTCGCCGAAGGGACGATCCAGGCAATCGTCGTCGACGGCAAGCCGGTCGATGAGGCCGCGTCGGGCCAGGAAGCCGCGCTGATCGTCAACCAGACCCCGTTCTACGCCGAATCCGGCGGTCAGATGGGCGACAGCGGCGCGATCTTCTCGGCGGCCGGCGGCGAGTTCGCGGTGCGCGACACGGTGAAGAAGGCGGGCGAGCTGAACGTCCATCTCGGCACGCTGACGCATGGCCGGCTGAAGGTCGGCGACGCGGTCGAGCTGCGCATCGACGTGCCGCGGCGGCTGACGCTGCGCGCTCACCACTCCGCGACCCACCTGCTGCATCAGGCGCTGCGCAACCGGCTCGGCGAGCACGTGACGCAGAAGGGCTCGCTGGTTGCGCCGGACCGGCTGCGCTTCGACTTCAGCCAGCCCAAGGCATTGACGCCCGAGGACATCCAGGCGGTCGAGGCCGAGGTCAACGCGCGCATCCGCGTCAACGACGAGGTGACGACCCGCCTCATGGCGCCGGAAAAGGCGGTCGAGGCCGGCGCGCTCGCCCTCTTCGGCGAGAAGTACGGCGACGAGGTCCGCGTCCTGTCGATGGGCGGGGCAGGGCAGGGCAGCCGGCCTTACTCGGTCGAGCTGTGCGGCGGCACGCATGTCCGCCGCACCGGCGACATCGGCCTGTTCAAGATCGTGTCGGAAAGCGCCGTCGCGTCGGGCGTCCGCCGCATCGAAGCGCTGACCGGCGCCGCGGCGGAGGCGCACGTCGCGCACGAGGAGGCGCTGCTGCGCGAGGCGTCCGCGGCGGTCCGCGCGGCCCCGGCCGAGCTGCCGGGCCGCGTCCTAACCCTGATCGAGGAACGCAAGCGGCTGGAACGCGAGCTGGCCGAGGTGCGCCGCCGGCTGGCGGCCGGGGGCGGCGGCTCGGCGGCCGGCGCTCCCGCGGCCAAGGAGGTTGCCGGCGTCCGCTTCGCCGGGCGCGTCGTCGACGACGTGCCGGCCCGCGACCTCAAAAGCATCGCCGACGATCTGAAGCGCGAGATCGGCTCCGGCGTCGCGGCCGTGGTGTCGCGCGCGGACGGCAAGGCGTCGATCGTCGTCGGCGTCACCGACGACCTCACCGCCAAAGTCAGCGCGGTCGACCTCGTGCGTGCCGGCGCGGAAGCGCTCGGCGGCAAGGGCGGCGGCGGGCGGCCGGACATGGCGCAGGCCGGCGGCCCCGATGCGGCGCAGGCCGACGCGGCGCTCGCCGCGATCGAACAGACGCTCGCCGGCAAGGTGCAGGCGGCGGCGTAACGTTTCTGCCATGCTGCTGCGGGACGACGGCGGCATCGAGGTCGCCGACGCGGACGCTACGCGTTGCGCCGAGATCCTAGCCGTCGTCCATGCCGCGTTTGCGGCTTACGCGGGAAAGCTCGTACCGGGGTCCGGCGCGCTCCGCGAGACCGTCGAAACGCTCCGCGACCGGCTGGTGTCGGAGCGGGCGGCGATCGCTGTTTCCGGCGGCCGGACCGTCGGCGCCGCGTTCTATCGGCGTGATGCGGGCAACGTCTATGTCGGCCGGTTGGCGGTGCTGCCGGAGTTCCGCGGCCGCGGCATCGCCGGACGCCTGATCGTCCATATCGAGAGCTTCGCCCGGCGCATGGGCGTTCCGGCGCTGTCGCTGAAGGTGCGCATCGCGCTGCCGGACAATATCCGTCTTTTCACACGGCTGGGTTTCCGCGAGGTCTCCCGCGACGCGCATCCCGGCTTCGCCGCGCCGACCTCGATCCGAATGGAAAAGCGGCTCGATTGAGCCGTTGCTCTCCCACCAATCTCCTCTCCCGCTTGCGGGAGAGGGAGTTTCTTAAGGTAGAGGGAATCGGCGGCTCGGATCAAGCCATCGCCTTCTTGAGGTTCTCGTCCAGCTTGTCGAGGAACTGGTTCGTCGTCATCCAGGGCTGCTCGGGGCTGATCAGGATCGCCAGATCCTTCGTCATATGGCCCGCCTCGACCGTTTCGATGCAGACGCTCTCCAGCGCCTCCGCGAACCGCTTGACGTCGGGCGTGCCGTCGAACTCGCCGCGATAGGCGAGGCCGCGAGTCCAGGCGAAGATCGAGGCGATCGGGTTCGTCGAGGTTTCCTTGCCCTGCTGGTGCAGGCGGTAGTGGCGCGTCACCGTGCCGTGCGCCGCCTCGGCCTCGACCGTCTTGCCGTCCGGCGTCATCAGCACGGAGGTCATCAGGCCGAGCGAGCCGAAGCCC
>DASWRT010000044.1:0-4366 GCA_036403035.1 Allostellaceae bacterium
AGAGCTTCTTCGAGCCGCCCGGCAGCGGACACCTCATCAGTGAGAATGCGAGCGCAACCGAGCCGGCCAGCCTGCTCGCCGTCTTCGTCGCCGATGACGGCGCCGCCCTCAAGAGCGACGACGAATGAGGCTTGGCTCTCCTTACGATAGGGAAACCCTTATCGCTTCCCGGAGCGCCGCAGGAGCCGCTTGACGATGGCGGACCATCCGCGGCTCATGCTTCGGCCCCCTCGGCGCCGGGGCCGATCAGGCGGGTGACGAGGTCCAGCATGGCGCGGACTCGGAAAGGCTTCCGCAGGAACGCGGTGTAGCCGGAAAAGCGTTCACGGACCACCGCTTCGCCGACCGCGCTCATGATCACGATCGGGGTCTTCCGGAGCGCCGGGTTGGCGCGTATCGCTTTCGCCAGCGCCGGGCCGTCCAGCCGCGGCATCATGAAGTCGAGCAGGACGAGATCCGGGCGAGTCTCCGCCAGCCGTTCCAGCCCCTGCTGGCCGTCCGATGCGGCAATCACGCGATAGCCCTCGTCTTCGAGGGCCAGGACCACCACCTCGACTATCCCGTATTCGTCGTCGACGACGAGGACCGTCTTCATGCATCAGCCCCCGTTCGGATGTCCCGGATCAGGTGGGCCGGCTTCGTCGCGGGCCGTTCCGCCGGACGGCCGATGCGCGAACCCGGTCATGACGTCCTCGCTGCCCCGGAGCGGCTCGCCGATCCGAATGCCGCCGCTCGTGATCGCGAAGCTCCGGATGGTGGGGTCGAAGTCGCTGTCGCGCGCCTTGAGAATGGAGACGACGTGGTTGAGCCGCGATTCGCGCTCGACGAACCGGAGATAGATCAGATTCTCGATCAGCGAGGAGACGTTATCGACCGGCACCTGCACGTTCGTGCCGATCAGGTCCCGTGCCTCCATGGTGTAGATGGTCGAGACGCCGAGCGCGCGCAGCTCGTTGGCCAGCGCGGCGAAGAAGTGGCTGACCCGCCCCCGGTCCGCCGCCGCCGTGAGGAAGCCGCCGAGCCCGTCGACAAAGAGCCGGCGCACCTTCCGGTGCTGCACCGCGTCGATCAGCCGATGCGCCAGCGCGTCCATGATATGCTCGGTCGGCGCCTGCCAGATGATCTCGACGACGCCGCGGTCGAGCAGCGATCCGAACTCGATGCCGAGCGCCTCGGCCTTCATGCGGAGGCGTGGTGGCGTCTCGAAGAAGCCGAAGAGCAAGCCCGGCTCGGCCTCGCTGCATTGCGAGAGAAAGTGCAGCCCCAAGGTCGTCTTGCCGGATCCGGATGCGCCGATCAGCGTCGTGGTCGACACGGCGGGCAGACCGCCCTTGAACATCGCGTCGAGCTGATCGATCCCGCTCGGCATGCGTCCGTGGTTGGGTTCGTCGGGACGGGACGGTGCGGCGTAGAGCGCCTCGAAGCGCGGGTAGACGACGATCCCGTCCGGCGTGATCCGGAACGGATGCCGGCCGCGCAGGGCGGCGCTGCCGCGGAACTTGCGGACTTGCAGGTCGCGCTCGGCGCGGGCGCCGTAAAGCTGATCGCCCAGTGCGAGCAGTCCGTCCACCATCGTCTCTTCCGGCCTTACCGGCCGCGGGCTGCCGTTGGTCAGCAGAAGCGCGGTGCATTCCTGCGTCGTGACGTGGGCCTGGATCTCGCCGATGAACTTCTTGAAATCGCGCTCGGTCGGGGCGGACTGCTCGGCCGCCAGCAAGCCGTCGAGAACCAGCAGGGTTGCCTTGTGAGCACGGATCTCGCGGCGCAGGAGGTCGACCAACCCGCCCAGCCCGTCCTCCTCGAGCGCGCGCAACGCGCTGACATAGTAGAGCGACGCGGGAATCGCCGCCTCGTTGAAGAAGGACATCGGCCGCAAATGCTGCAGCATGCGCGTGTGCGATTCCGCGAGGAGCGTGACGAAGAGCGCGCGCCCCCCGCCGGCGATGTGGGAGAAGCAGATCTGGTTCGCGAGGATGGTCTTCCCGGCCCCGGGCACGCCCTCGATGATGTAAACGCCGCCTTTCAGGAATCCGCCCCGAAGGATGGTGTCGAGCCCTGGGGCGCCGGTCGGTACCCGCTCCAGCAGGAAGTCGTCTGTCATGGCCGGTGATGCTCGTCAGTAGAAGATGGCGAGGTTGGAAGGGTGACGGCGAAGGTCGATCCTTCGCCGGGCGCGCTGGCGATCAGGATGGCGCCGCCCAGCGCCTCGACGAGCCGTCGGGTGATCCATAGGCCGAGGCCGAAGCCGCCCTGAGGACGCGTCGAGATCACCCGCTCGAAGCGCTCGAAGATCCGCGCCTGGTCGTCGGGCGAGATGCCGACGCCGCGGTCGCGCACGGTGAGCCGCACGGACCCGTCGCCAGCTGGAGCGACGCCGATCTCGACGGGCTCGCCGGCTCCGAACTTGATCGCGTTGGAGAGCAGGTTGTCGACGATCTGCTCGACCGCCGAGCGGTCGCTGACCGTCTCGATCATCTCGGGCGCGGTGAGGTGGAGCGACACGCCGGCGTGCCGGGCTTGCCCCGCATGGGCGTCGACCGCGTCCCGCACGATCTCGGCGAGGTCGACCGGCTCGATGGCCGGCCGGAACGTTCCGGCCTTCAGGCGCGAGGCGTCGAGGAGCATCGTGGCGCGAACGACCGTGCGCCCGATCAGCCGTTCGATGCTTTTCAGACGGTGGACGATGTCGGCCTCGTGCGGCGGCACGAGCCGTAGCGCGTCCTCGACATGCAGCAGGAGAGCCGTCATCGGGTTGCGCAGCTCGTGCGCGGCGATGTCGAGCAAGTCCCGATATGCCCGCAACGCCTCGCGCTGTTCCTCGATCAGGCGGTCCTTTTCGTCGGGTGCCTCCCCCAGCCTCGCGGACGCGCTCATCGCTACCGGCCCGAAGCCGACGTGCGGCGGCTGCCTCCCGCGCGGGCGGGTTCCGGAAGCGAAGAAGCGGTGGCCGGAACCCGGTCAGCCATGGAGGGGAACCTCACCTGAAGCGCATGCGAACCGTGCCGTACCTTGTCAGAGGGCTGGGAGGCGCGCAAGGCGAACGGGTCGGTTGTGCAAGACCGGCTTAACGTGGGTTGCGCCGGAGCGCGGCAGCGGAGCCGTCGCGAGGAAGACCGCCTCGTCCCGGCGTCCGTCGCCTCTCCGGCGAGTGCGCCCTCTACACCCCGAACTCGATCCCCTGCGCCAGCGGCAGGTCCTTCGAGTAGTTGATCGTGTTGGTCGCCCGCCGCATGTACGCCCTCCAGGCGTCCGAGCCGGACTCGCGACCGCCGCCGGTCTCCTTCTCGCCGCCGAACGCGCCGCCGATCTCGGCGCCAGAGGGGCCGATATTGACGTTGGCGATGCCGCAGTCGCTGCCCTCGGCCGAGAGGAACAGCTCCGCCTCGCGCAGGTTCTGGGTGAAGATGCTCGACGACAGGCCCTGCGGCACGTCGTTGTGCGCGGCGATCGCCTCCTCGATGTCGCGGTAGCGCATCACGTAGAGGATCGGCGCGAAGGTCTCGCGCCGCACCACCTCGGTCTGGCGCGGCATCTCGACGATCGCCGGGCGGACATAGAAGACGTTCGGACCGGCCTCGGCCTGGAGCACCCGCTCGCCGCCATGCGCGACGCCGCCGTCGCTGCGCGCCTCGGCGAGCGCCTGCTGTACCGCTTCGTAGGCCCGGCCGTCGACCAGCGGCCCGAGCAGCGTTCCCGGCTGCAATGGGTCGCCGATGCGGACCTGCTCGTAGGCGCGGCGCAGCTTGCCCAGCACCTCGTCGTAGCGCGACTCATGAACGAAGAGGCGGCGCAGCGTCGTGCAGCGCTGCCCGGCGGTGCCGACCGCGGCGAACAGCACGCCGCGGATGACGAGGTCGAGATCGGCCGTGGGCGTCACGATGCCCCCGTTGTTGCCGCCGAGCTCCAGGAGCGTCCGGCCGAAGCGGCGCGCGACGCGCGGCCCGACCTCGCGGCCCATCCGCGTGCTGCCGGTGGCGCTGACCAGCGGCACCCGCGGATCGTCGACCAGCGCTTCCGCCGTCTCGCGGCCTCCGGGCACGAGCTGGCTTAGGCCGGAAGGCGCGACGTCGCCGAACCGCGCCATCGCCCGCTGCATCAGCGCCTGCACGGCGAGCGCGGTCAGCGGGGTCTTCTCCGACGGCTTCCAGACGACGCTGTTGCCGCAGACCAGCGCCAGCGCGGCGTTCCACGACCAGACGGCGACCGGGAAATTGAAGGCGGTGACGATGGCGACGGCGCCGAGCGGGTGCCACGTCTCCATCATGCGGTGGCCCGGCCGCTCCGACGCGATCGTCAGGCCGTAGAGCTGGCGCGACAGCCCGACCGCGAAGTCGCAGATGTCGATCATCTCCTGGACCTCGCCGAG
>DASWRT010000045.1:0-14401 GCA_036403035.1 Allostellaceae bacterium
CCCTTTACGACATCTATTTCTTCGACGGCTCGCCGCCGCCGGACCCGGCGCGATTCACTGACATCATCGGCCGCCATTTCCGTGAGCCGGAGGACGGGCTCGGCTTCGACGGCTCACCGACCGCGCATATGTGGCGCACCATGATCTGGCCCAACAACTTTTTGTAAGAGCACCGAACAGTGCCGGCTGTGATGTGCGTTGCTTCGGGGTGAGGCGTGGCCGTGACGGCGGCGGTGTGATCAGGGTCACACGGAAGCCTGTCGAATTTTCTCGGCCGAGCGATCATAATTATCGGCATCGGAGAAGGAGAGCGGGTTATGTGGGCGTTGCGGGCACGGCGGCGTGCGGTAGCCGCGGCCAGGGTCTGTGTTGCAGTAGCAGTAGCGTTGCCGTTCCTGACGGTCCGGCCGGATGCCGCCGAGGCGCGTACCCGCGTCAGCGTCGGCATCGGGATCGGCGCGCCAATCTATGGGCCGTCGTACGGCTATTACGGCTACGGTCCCTACCGTTACTGGGGGCCGCCCGCCTATTATTACGGCCCGCCCCCAGTGGTCTACGCTCCTCCGCCTCCGACTGTCGTCTACGCTCCTCCGTCGGCGCCGGTTGCCGCCGCGCCGGTTTCGCCGCCTTATGTCGCCCGCGACGGCCAGACCTGCCGCGAATACCAGACTCAGGTCACGGTCGACGGCCGGCTTCAGCCGAGCCACGGCACCGCCTGCCTCCAGCCCGACGGTACGTGGCGGCTGATGAACTGACGGCGCCGGCCGGGCAGGGACAGGGGGCGCCCGCAGCGGAGGAGTGCGTGACGGACGGAACGAACCGGCGGCGGCGCGAACGCGACCGGATGGTCGAGCACCAGATCGCGGCCCGCGGCGTCCGCGACCCGCGCGTCCTCGACGCGATGCGCCAAGTTCCGCGCGAGGCATTCGTTCCGGATGATCTCGCCGCGCAGGCGTATGACGACTCGCCGCTGCCGATCCCCGGCGGCCAGACGATTTCGCAACCCTACATCGTCGCGCTGATGGCCGAGGCCGCGGCTATCCTGCCGGACGACCGCGTGCTCGACGTCGGCACCGGCTCCGGCTATGCCGCGGCGGTGCTGAGCCTGCTTGCGGAGGACGTGTACTCGATCGAGCGCGATCCCGATCTGGCCGCCACCGCGCGCGAACGCCTCGCCCGGCTGAGCTGCATCAACGTGACGGTGCGGCACGGCGACGGCGGCCACGGCTGGCCGGAGGCGGCGCCGTTCGACGCGATTCTCGCCGCCGCCGCGACGCCGGCCGTCCCGCCGGAGCTCTGCCGTCAGCTCGCGACCGGCGGCCGGCTGGTGAGTCCGGTCGGCGACGCCTCGCGCGAGCAGCGGCTGCTGCGGATCGTGCGGACCGGCGACACGGATTACGAGGAGGAGGATCTCGGTCCCGTCACCTTCGTGCCGCTGGTTGCCGGCGCCCTGCCGCCGGGTTCCTGATCCGCCGCGACGGCGGCGGCATCGACGGGGCGGAACGGTTGCAGGAGCATGCGGTCGAGCCGCAGCTCCGCCGGGTCGCGGAACGAAGCGAGGCCGATCGTCATGCCCTCATGCCCGGCTGCCGGCTGCGCACGGTAGGTCCCGAACAGCCGGTCCCAGCAGGCGAGGGCGAAGCCGAAATTGCTGTCCGTCTCGCGCCGCACCGCGGAATGGTGGACGCGGTGCATGTCCGGCGTCACCGCCACCAAGCGGAGCGCGCGGTCGAGTCCGGCCGGCAGCCGGACATTGCCGTGGTTGAACAGCGCCGATGCGTTCAGCAGCACCTCGAAGGCGAGCACCCCGGCCGGCGGCGCGCCGACCGCCACCACCGCTGCGCCCTTGATCAGCAGCGACAGCACGATCTCGACCGGGTGGAAACGCAGCGCCGTCGTCGTGTCGTACTCGAGATCGGCATGGTGCATCCGGTGCACGCGCCACAGCACGGACACGGCATGGAACAGCACATGCTGACCGTAGACGAGGAGGTCGAGCAGCAGCACCGTCGCCGGCACCGTCGCCCAGGCCGGCAGCGCTTTGCCGCCCGCCATGTTCAGCAGACCCCAGCCCTGCTGCTCCGCCGCGACGGCGATGCCGACCGCGCCGATCGGGAACAGCAGGCGGAGCACGATCGTGTCGACGACGACGATCCCGAGATTGCCCGGCCACCGCAGGCGGCGCGGCACTGTCTGACGCCGCCGCGGCGCCAGCGCCTCCCACAGCGCCATCAGCGCGAGCACGCCGAGGAAGATGCCGGCGCGGATGGCCGGCTCGGCGGCGGCGATCGCTGACATGGCGGACGGCATTTCCGCTCTTTACTCGACCGTGATGCTCCCCGTCATGCCGAAGATCTCGTGCAGGAACTCGTCGCATACAAGATCGTAGCTGCCGGGGCGGAGCGGCACGAGGTAGAGATCTTTTTCCTCGCCCTTGCGCAGCACGACGCGCTCGGCGGGCGGCGGCGCGATACCGCCCGCGGCCGAGCGCCCGGCGTCGATCGCCGACACCTTCAGGAAATCCGGCGCCGCGAAATTGTGCAGTCCGCTGCCGCGGTTCTCGAAATGCAGCCGGTACGGCGTGTCGTGCTTCAGCACGAGCTTGCTCGGCGTGAAGCGGAAATCGGTCATCATCACCGCGACCGTCTCGGCCTTGCTCCAGTCCGCGTTCACCGCCGCGGGCGCGGCCGTTTCGGCCGGCAGGCCGGGAGACGGCCGCTGACCGGCGCAGCCGGCCGCCGCCGCCGCGAGCAGCATAGCCGGCAGCAGCGGCCCCTGGGCGTGGGAGCGCCGCGTCATGGGGTCCCGCTGGCCGCGAGTTGCGGCGGGACGTAGGACTGCGCCTTGAAGTCCTCGCCGCCGGAGCCGCCGCGCAGTCCGGCGGCCCGGATCGCGTCGTCCCCGACCTTGTCGAGCTTGGTGTAGAACGGGTGGTGGTGCGCGACCGTCGGGTCGTTGCGGGCGGCGTTGTAGCAGCAGATCAGCGTCCATCGCCGGTCCGCCGAGCGGTTGCGGTCGGAGCGGTGCAGCAGGTTGCAGTGGAAGAACAGCCCGTCGCCCGGCGCCATCTCGCAATGGACCACGTCGAGCCGCTCCAGCGCCTGTTCCACCCGCTCCAGGTCAGCCCCCACCTGCCCGTTGCGGACCAGCTTGTGGTCGATCCGGCCCATCAGGTGCGATCCTTTCAGCACCTGGAGGCATCCGTTCTCGCGCGTCGTCCGGTCGAGCGCCACCATGCAGCTCGCCATCAGCGGGAACAGGCAGCCGTTGTTGTACCAGTAGCCGTAATCCTGGTGCCATTCCCAGGCGCCGCCCTCGAACGGCTCCTTGGCGGTCAGCTTCGAGTGGTAGTGGTAGACCTCGCCGCCGAGCAGCGTCTCCATCGCGTCGACGATGCGGCGCGACCGCGCGGCGAGCCCGTAGACGCTGTCGCCGGGGTGGTTCCACAGCGCCATCCGCGTCGCCGCGCCGTCGGCGTCGCGCCGGTCGTAGAGATGGCCGCGGATCTGTGGGTCGGTTTCCATCGCGGTGCGCAGCAGGCCGGTCTCGTCGGCGTCGAACAGCCCCGGCACGAGCAGGAAGCCGTCCCGCTCGAAGGCGGCATGCTGCGCCGCGCTCATCGTGAAGGCGCTTGTCATCTCTGGTTTCCTCCCGGTCCGTCACCGCGTTTTGCCGAGGATTCTTCCGCGCCCCCGCATCGCCGGCAAGCCTCGGCGCAAGGGCATCATGGCAAGGAAGCTCAAATGACGGCGATGTAATGTTTCGGCCACGCCGAGTTCATGGCCGGGCGCAACCTTATCGACTGGAAGCGGTTCACCCGTTTCTCCCTCCGAATGACTCGGGCGGCGGCTCGTCCGCCGCCCGTCCTTTCGCCGGGGTCCGCCGACGCCTCAAAACGCGGCGCACGTCCGCTGCCGGATCAGCCCGACCGATTGCTGCGCGAAGCGCTGCCGGTAGGCGTTCCGCACCGCGTCGAGCCGCGCGTCGGCGGTGTCCGTCTCCTCGATCGCCAGCACCACCAGCTTCGTCGGCTCCGCTTCGGTCGTCTGCCCGGTGCGGGGGTTGAGCCACTGCCCGCTCGCGTCGAGCACCGTCAGCCCGTCCGGGAAGGTCGGCGTCAGCACCTCGCGCACGAACGCGCCCCATGCCGCCTCGCTGACCACGCCGTCGCCGGGGAGGGTGCGGCCGAAGAACAGCTCGGCCACGAGCATCGGCCGCTCGTCGCCGCGGCAGGCGAGGCCGGCGGACCGCGCCGCCTCCGCGGTGGCCGTCGCCGTCGCCTCGGACCCGCCGCAGCCGGCTGCGGCGAGCACGAGCGGCAACGTCAGCAATGCCGCGGCGGCGGTCGCGGAAAGCGGCCCGCGCGTCTCCGCGCCCACCGGACTCAGCCCCGGTCGGCGCGGCGGCGCTGCCGCCGCGCGGCGAGAAATTCCGCCATCATCCGCTTCGGCTCGTCGCTCTCCCACGACGCGGCGAAGGCGTCGATGCCGCGCTGCACCGCCTGATCGACCGGCAGATCCTCCCAGGCGCGGATCAGCGCCTTCTGCGCGCGGATCGCCCGCGGCCCGGAGGCGACGATCGCCGCCACCCGCCGCTCCACCGC
The DNA here is from genome assembly GCA_036403035.1 of Allostellaceae bacterium. Classification (GTDB taxonomy): domain Bacteria; phylum Pseudomonadota; class Alphaproteobacteria; order ATCC43930; family CGMCC-115725; genus DASWRT01. The sequence continues at coordinate 4,604 of DASWRT010000045.1, forward strand.
CTCGTCCAGCGCCGCCGCCGTCGGCGCCACCTCCTCGACGAAGCCGATCCGCGCCGCTTCGGCCGCGTCGATCGTCTCGCCGCACAGCAGCAGGTCGCGCGTCCGCCCCCAGCCGATCAGCATCGGCAGCAGCGCCGCCTCGACCACCGACGGGATGCCGAGCCGTACTTCCGGCATGCCGAACCGCGCACCGGCCGCCGCGATGCGCAGGTCGCAGGCCGCCGCAACCTCCATACCGGCGCCCAGCGCATAGCCCTGGATCCGCGCGATCACCGGCGCCGGCATGCGGCGCATCGCGTCGCAGGTGCGGTGGATCAGGGTGATGAAGGCCCGCGCCGCGCCCGGCTCCTCGATCGCCGCCATCTCGCCGATGTCTGCGCCGCCGATGAACGCCCGGTCCCCGGCGCCGCTCAGCACCACCGCGCGCAGCCGCTTCTCGTCGGCGGCGAGCCGGTCGAACGTCTCCGCCAGCGCCGCCATCGTGCGGCTGTTGAGCGTGTTGAGCTTGCGCGGGTTGTCGACCGTCACGTAGGCGACGATCCCGCCGCCGCCGCGGTCGTCGAGGCGGAGGAGGACCGGCGGCGGTTCGGCATTTGTCGCGGCAGCGGCAGGGGCGTGCGTATCCATGGCGTTCTCTCGGCGTCCTTGCTTATCGCTTCTGGGCTTATCGCTTCTCGGCTTCCCGCGACAGGATGGCTTCCGCCGCGGGACGGCGCACGCGGAAACTGCCGCCGGTCCCGGCGGGCGCACCGGACGTCGTCCTGACGGACCGGGCAGCGGCGCGGTCCGTCAAGTTGCGTTACACTGCCTGCCGCGCCGTCAATCATCGGGCGCGGGCAGGGGGAACGATGGATGCGCTGAGGACGCCGGACGACCGTTTCCAAGATCTGCCGGATTTCGGTGGCGTCGCGCCGCATTATCTCGACCCGCTCCCCGGCTTCCCTGGCCTGCGCATGCACTATGTCGACGAGGGGCCGCGCGACGGTTCTGCCGCGCGCACTTTCCTCTGCCTGCACGGCCAGCCGACCTGGGCGTATCTGTACCGCCGCATGCTGCCGGTCTTCCTCGCCGCGGAGGGCGGCGGGAAGGCGCGGGTGGTGGCGCCCGACCTGTTCGGCTTCGGCCGCTCCGACAAGCCGGCGGACGAGGCCGTCTACACCGTCAGCTTCCATCGCGACAGCCTGCTCTCCTTCGTCGAGACGCTCGGCCTGCGGCGCATCACGCTGGTCTGCCAGGACTGGGGCGGCATCCTCGGCCTGACGCTGCCGATGGAGACGCCGGAGCGGTTCGAGCGCCTGATCGTGATGAACACGATGCTCGGCACCGGCGACGAGCCGTTGAGCGAGGGCTTCCTCGCATGGCGTAAATGGTCGAACGCGAACCCCGATATGGCGGTCGGCCGTCTGCTGCGCCGCTCCTGCCCGCACCTCTCCGAGGCCGAGGCGGTCGCCTACGACGCGCCGTTCCCCGACGCGCGCTACAAGGCGGGCGTGCGCCGCTTCCCGAATCTCGTGCCGGACCGGCCGGACGCGCCCGGCGCCGCGCTGTCCCGCCGGGCGCGCGAGTGGTGGCGCCGCGACTGGCGCGGCGAAAGCTTCATGGCGATCGGCGCCGCCGACCCGGTGCTGGGCGAGCCGGTGATGCGCCGCCTCCACGCCGGCATCCGGGGCTGCCCGCCGCCGCTCGTCCTGCCGGAGGCCGGGCACTTCGCCCAGGAATGGGGCGACCGCATCGCCCGCGCTGCGCTGACGGCGTTTGGGGCTGGCGCGGCCCGACGGAGCACTTAACGTAGGGGCGGGGCTTGCCCCGCCCGCTCTGCCACAATGCTGCGGCGAAGGGCGGCCCAAGGGCCGCCCCTACTACAGTTAATGCATACCTTTTAGCTTGCCGAACCTGCTCCCACCCGCCCCCTCTCGTGAAGAGAGAGGGCCGCGGACGGCATCCGGCGTTTTCTTCTCCGCGTCGCGGAGGAGGGCGGGGTAGGGGATAAGGTGCTTACGATGACCTGTGCCGTCTGAACATGCTCCCGGCCCGCGAGGGGGCAGGCGGCGGCAAGGTGCTTGAGCTGGTGGTGACGGTGCGGCGCCGGATCACCACGGCGTCGGATGGATGTTCGCATCGGCCGGCTCATACTTGGCCGGCTCATACTCGACCGGCTCGTGTTCGACCGGCTCGTGCTCGACCGGCCGCGGCCGCCCGTTGTCATTCACGGCGACGAAGGTGAATTCGGCGTCGGTGACCTTGGTCCGCTCGCCCTGCCCCTGCCGGAGTACCCAGACCTCGGCATGGAGCGTGACCGACGTGTTGCCGGTGCGGATCACGTCGGTGTAGCAGCAGACCGTGTCGCCGGTCTTGACCGGCTGGAGGAAGGTGATGTTCGACACCGCCACGGTGACGACGCGTCCGCCGGCTAGCCGGGTCGCAGACATGCTCGCCGCGGAGTCCATCAGCGACATGATCCAGCCGCCGAAGATGTCTCCTGACGGGTTCGTATCGGCCGGCATCGCCAGGGTCCGGGAGGCCAGTTCGCCGCGCGGCGCAGCCATTGCTGCTGCCGTCGCTGCGTTCGAATGGCGGGACGAGAGGAAGTCGTTCTCTTCGTCGGTATAGGCCCACATGGTACTGTCCTATTCTTACTCGCTAATTGGGCGTTCCCTCCCCATATCGGGACCGCATTTGTTGCGCCGCACTCAACATAAGAACGGCTCTCTCCTTAATGAATTCCAAAAAATATGTTGCATCGCAGCAATGCATGTCGCGCCAGCCGGCCTTATCGGTGCACCAATTGGCGGAGTTCCTCCCGAAAACGGGGGCGGGCGTCATCCTTTATGGGACGGCGACATGGTGACGGACGTCACTGCGTCTTCACGAGTTGCCTCTTATCTTGTTGAGCGTGCCGGCTCGGCAACAGACGGACCGGCGGTTCCGGACTGGTTGATCGCATCATGGACTCCCTGGAGCAGTATCGCGCGAAGGCGGATCGCTGCCGCCGTCTGGCGCGGATGATCAATGATCGGCAGGCGATCGAAGGATTGACGGCTCTCGCAACCGAATTCGACGCCGAGGTCGCCGCGCTGGAGGCTGCGTGGATGAAGACGGGACGGCAGCCCGTCGCCTGCCTTCCCGAGGAAAAGCCGGCGCACTGACGGGTATCGCGCGGGCAACAAAGCGCCGCCGTCTCCGGTTTCCCTTTACGCCGCCGTTACCGGATGCCGGGAATACTTCCCGTGTTTCCGACAGTGGGGTTTTCGATGCCTGGAGCAGCAGCGATCGAGATCGGACAGCAGTATCGCGAGAACAACAGCAGCTTCCTCGGCGCCCAGATGCCGACATGGCGGGTCGAGGATCTGTTCAAGGCCATGGACGGCCTCCTCTATGCGCGCCTCGTGAGCGCGGTCGATACGACCGAGCGCAAGACGCTGGGAGTCGCCGTGCTGACCGACCGGCGGCGCTTCCGGCCGGTCAGGATCGAGTAGCCGTGACAGAAGCGGGCGCATTTGTTACGGTGACGCTCGATCGGCGTGGCGCGACGCGCGGAAGGGGCCTCATGACGGATGTCGGCGTCTATGCCTGGGACAGCGTGCCGGCCGAGGACCGGTCGGGCGTCCGCCGCTCGATTGCCGGCAGCGGCGCCACCCTGAAGCGGATCGCTATCAAGGCCGGGACCAGGGCGGACCGCCACAGCCATCCGTTCGAGCAGTTCGTCCAGGTGCTGGAGGGCGCCGGCCGGCTGGAGTGCGAAGCCGGCGCGGTCGATCTCCGGCCGGGCATGGTCGTCCATTTCCCGCCGGACGCGTGGCACAGCGCCGTCTTCGAGACGGACACCGTCCTGGTCGAGATCAATCTCCATCCGGCGGAAGCAAAGCCTTAGCGCGGGTTGCGGTCGAGCTTGGAGCGGCCAGCGCTGCGTCGCGACCCACAAAATTGGAACCTCTTTCCGTCGGCACGGTTGGCAGAGGCAGGCATGGTGCGGCGCACAATGCCGCCGTAGCGGTCGCCTCATTCTCTGCAACCAAATGTCACGCCGGAGGACTCGTTGAACGAGACCAGTCCACCCATCGCACGCGCTTCCGCCGCTCCATCGAAACGTCGCACGACGGCGGCGCTGTCGCGCACCGGCGCGATCCTCGCCGGCTCGGCCGCCGCACTGGCCGCCGCGGCTGTTTGGAACGTCTACCGGGCGCGCAAGGTCGAGCGCGAGCATCCGCCCGCCGGCCGCTTCGTCACCGTCGACGGCGTCCGTCTCCATTATATCGAGAAGGGCGAGGGGCCGCCGGTCGTCCTGATCCACGGCAACGTCGTCACGTCGGAGGATTTCGTGCTGAGCGGCGTGCTCGACCGCGTCGCCGCGCGAGGTCATCGCGTGATCGCCTTCGACCGTCCCGGCTACGGATACAGCGACCGGCCGCACGGCACGCTTTGGACCGCCGAGGCGCAGGCGGACCTGCTGCGACGGGCGTGCGAGCGTCTCGGCGTCGAGCGCCCCGTCGTCGTCGGCCATTCCTGGGGCGCGATCGTCGCCATGGCGTTCGCGCTGAACTACCCGGACGCGGTGAGCGGCCTCGTCGTGCTGTCGGGCTACTACTACCGGACGCTGCGCGCCGACCTGCCGCTGGTCTCGATCACGGCGATCCCGGTCCTGGGCGACCTGCTGCGCTACACGCTGGCGCCGCTGTTCGGCGCAGCGATCCTGCCGTTGAACTTCAAAGTAATGTTCGGCCCGCGCCGGATACCGGACCGATTCTCCCGCGAATTCCCGCACGGCATGCCCGTGCGTCCGGGGCAGATCCGCGCAGAGACGCAGGACGCCGCGACGATGGTCCCGGCGGTGATGATGATGCGTGGCCGCTTCGCGGAGCTGCACATGCCCGTGATCATCATCGCCGGTGACAGGGACCGCGTCGTCGATGTCGGCCGCCATGCCAAGCGGCTCCACGGCGAGATCCCGCAGAGCGACCTCCGGCTGGTCCCGGACGCCGGACACATGGTCCATCACGCCGTGCCCGATCAGGTCGCCGAGGCGATCGAGGAAGCCGCCGCCGCCGGACGGCAGTCCGCGGCTCCGCACCGGCTGCCCGGCAATGCCGCCGGGCCGGATCGGCGGGTGCCGGCGGCGGAGTGACCGGGCGGGGGCGTGTTAGCGCTAACATCGCTGATCAGTTTCGTTCAGCGACGCGGCCGGTCGAGTAGCATCACCTTTTGCCGCCTGCCGCAGCGGCGGCGGTGAGCTGCGGCGCGGCATCGAGCGCCGCCGCCAGCTCCTGCCTCCGGAACGGCTTCTTCAGGAGCACGACGCCATCGACACGTTTGCCGAGCGCATCCGTGTCGACATACCCGGTCATGAGCACGACCGGCAGGCTGCGCCGAGCCTCCCGGGCCGCCCGGATCACCTCCAGGCCCGACAGGCCGGGCATCGCGTGGTCGACGAGGAGGGCGTCGATGCCGCCGCCGCTTTCGGACAGGAGATCGAGCGCAAGGCGGCCATTGGCCGCCGGCACGGTGCGGTAGCCGAGCGCCTCCAGATGCGCCAGCACGACGTCGCGGACCTCATCCTGGTCGTCGACCACCAGCACCGTCCCGCGCCGGCCGGCCTGAGCGTCTTCAACGACGGACGCCGCCGGTCCTTCGGCTCCCGCGCCGAGTTCGCCGCCCGCCCGGGGTAAGTAGAGTTCCACCGTCGTCCCGCCGCCTTGCCTGCTCCGGATACGCGCGGTGCCGCCCGACTGGCGCGCCAAGCCGTAGACTTTGGCTGAGGCCGAGGCCCGTGCCCTTGCCGAGTTCCTTGGTCGTGAAGAAAGGCTCGAACGCCCGGTCCACGACCTCCGCGGACATTCCCTCGCCGGTGTCCGCGACCGACAGCGCCACATAGTCGCCGCCGGACGGCAGATCCTCGGGCCTGTCCCGACGATCCGACGCCGGAATGTTGCGCGTGCCGATCTGCACCTTTCCGCCGAGCGGCATGGCGTCGCGCGCGTTGATCGCGAGGTTGAGGATCGCGACCTCGATTTGCGTCACGTCGACGAGAGCGGGCCAGAGATCGTCCGGCAGAGCCGTCTGCACGATCACCGTGCCGCCGAGCGTGCGCCGCAGCATGTCGGACATGCCGCCGACGACGGCATTGAGATCGGTCGGCTTCGGCGCGAGGTGCTGTCGCCGGGAGAAGGCCAGAAGCTGTTCCGTGAGCATCGCGCCGCGCCGCGCGGAGCGTGTCGCCGCGTCCACCAGCTTGCGCAGCCGCTCGTCATGGAGCCGGGCGTCCAGCAGTTCGAGGTTGCCGAGCACGCCGGTGAGCAGATTGTTGAAGTCGTGCGCGACGCCCCCGGTAAGCTGGCCCACCGCCTCCATCTTCTGCGCTTGGCGGAGCTGTCCCTCGGCCGCGGCGAGACGCGCCTGCTCGCGCAACCGCTCGGTTAGGTCGTGCGCGTACAGGAAGGCGCCGATCTGCCTTCCGTCGCGATCGTTGAGGACGTTGAATTTCAGCTCGTAGCAAGGCCGCTTGCGCGCGGGGTCGCCGAACTCGTCGACGATCGTGAACTCCTCGCCCGCGAGCGCCCGATCCCACACGGCCCGGGCGCCCGCCTGCTGCTCCGGCTGGCCGGCCAGCAGGTCGAGCACGTTGTCCCCGGCGCGGGGCCGGACGCCGTAGATGGCTTCGAACTCGTTCTGCCACGCCGCGTTGGCCGCCAGCACCCGGTAGCCGGAGTCGAGCACGACGATGATCGCGTCCGTGCTCTCGAACACGCGGACCCAGAGCTGGCGTTCGGCCAGCGCCTCCGCGACCCGTCATTCGAGCGTCTCGTTGAGGCGTCGCAGCGCCTGCTGCGCCCGCTTCTGTTCGTCGATGTCGGCGATCACGACGATGGCGGCGACGACTTGGCCTTCGGCATTCCGGAGCGGGATGCTGCTGACCCGGGTCCACACGTCGGCGCCCTTCTCGGGCCGGTGGAGGAATTCGACTCCGTGGACGGTCTCGCCGAGCAGCGCGCGCGCAGCGGGATACCGGTCGAGCGGAAGGCGCCGGCCGTCCTCGTCCCACGCCATCCACCGCTCCTCGCCGTCGGCGCTCCGCGACGGCATGGGTTCGCCCGGCAGGAAGCGCCGGAAGACCGGGTTGGAGAGAAGCGGCCTGCCCTCGCGGTCGAAGAAGCAGACCCCGACCGGCAGGTTGTCGACGAGCGTCAAGAGGCGCGCCCGCTCCTCGCCGAGACGCGCTTCGCTTTCGGTTAGTGCGCGGGCTGCCTCTTCCAGCATCCGATCCGTCGTCTCGATGACGGTGACGATTACACCCGAGACTGCGCCGGCCTCGTTCCGCAGCGGGCTGAAGGCCAAGTCGAACCACGCGTCCTCCGGCGCGCCGCCGTGGCGCCGGAGGGCAAGCTTCTGGCCGGTGAAGCAGCGCGTCTCGCCTCGGAAGACTGCTTCGTAAACCGGTGCGTTGAACGCCCACACCTCCGGCCAGCAGTCGCGCGTCGGCTGGCCGAGCGCCTGCGGGTGCTTCGCCCCGGCGATGACGGCGTAGCCGTCGTTGTAGATCTGGATGAGGTCGGGCCCGCAGAGCGCGATCGCCGGAAGCGGCGAGGCGAGCACGATATCGACGGCGGTCTTGAGGCTCTGCGGCCATTGCCCGACGGCTCCGAGCGGCGTCGCCGACCAGTCGTACGCGCGGACGAGTGTGCTCATCTCGCCGGAGGCGGCGGGGAAGCCGATGTCGTTCAGGATGCGCCTTCCGTCGAGCGGAGACCGAGGGAGTTCCGCCATATAGATTGACTGTCGGACAACACTCCAGAAGAGCGGGGCGGCCGTGTCAGCCGGGGCGGCACGCCAGCGTGGAAACCTACGGCACGCGCGACGCCGATCTTACGGGAGTGCCGTGGTCCCATGCGGGGGTAAAGCCGTTTTAAAAAAGATACTGCCGGCGAATTCGTTGGACTGTCTGGCATGGCTGCGACATAGCGTTTCTGGGCACCCTCGACCGGCAGCAAAACCGATCTCGGGAGGGCCGCCATCCCATGAACAAGCGGGCAACTCCGAATTCGCCAGCAGTATCAAAAAACAGGAACAAAAAAGGCGGGGAACAGGACGGATCACCTGTTTTTCAGAATCGGGAATTGCTGCGGATCAATGCCTTGCAAGGCGATCTTGCGGGATTCTGCCCGTTATTAACAGGCGAACGCCTCGCCGCCTTTTTGCGTGCCGCGTTAGTAAAATCCGCCAAAGCTCTGAAAAGACTTCGTGTTCTTCCGCTCCGCACGGAAGGCGAGGGAAGGGCTTCAGCCGCGCTCGAAATCCGCAAGGAGAACCGGGCGAGGTCGGAGCGGAGGGCCTCCTTCTTCATGCAGCCGCCTTCGTGTAATGCGGCTGCCTTGCCGCAGCCTATGCGCGGAGCGGCGGCGCGATGCCGCCGCTCCGGCATACCAAAGCCGGTGCGGCGCTCCTACAGGAACCGCCCGGACTGCCCCTCGAAGCTGACGCTATCCGGGCTTTTTAGCTTTACTGCCTGACCGGCGCCGTGCGGCGCGGCCCACGCCCATCCGGAAGGCTGCCACCAGTGCGAAACCTCGATCACCGCGTCGGCGCCGACCGCACGGGCACGGTCGGCCAGCATCTTGTCGACCTTCTCCGACGATCCGTAGGTCGACGAACCGACATCGATCCGCTCGATCACCTCGTACTCGACAGTTGGTGGAAGCCGGTCCGCGGTGATCCAGACCTGCCGTCCGTGCGCTGCATGCTTCGCGTTGACGGGCGTGCCGGTGGTGGTGCTCTTGATGTTGAGCGGGTTGTGGGCGGAGCACGCCGACAGGAGGAGGAAGAGAGGGAGGAAGTAAGCGAATTTTCGTGCAGTCACGTTGTCCCCGGCAGATTGCATCAATGCGCTCATCGTCGTGCACGGCAGCGCACCGATCGAACGGGCGCGCCGTATCGCCGAGCATTCTACTTCCGGTTTATCGGAGTTGCCATGCCCGGACGTCGTGCCCAACCGATGCGGCAGGACGCGGCGCCCGGCCTCAGCCGTTCCGCGTCTGGTCGTGCGGGCCGCCGGGCCGGGAAATGCCGCGCAGCGCCCGCCGCGCCACGTCCGGCGCCGCACCGGCGGCCGCAGTCGTAATGTCCTTCAGAGAGACGATCCCGACCAGCCGTTTGGCGTCGTCCAGGACCGGCAGCCGCCGGATGCGCAATTCCGCCAACTGCTCGGCGACGTCCTCGACGGCGTCGTCCTCGAAGCAGAAATAGACCTCGTCGGTCATCGCCGTGCCGACCGTCGTCCGCTTCGGGTCCAGCCGCTCGGCGACGCCGCGAAGGGCGATGTCGCGATCGGTGATCATCCCGATAAGCCCGACGCCCTCGTCGCAGACCGGCAGCGCGCCGACATCGTGGTCGGCCATGATCCTCGCGGCATCCTCCAAGGTCTGCGTCGGGCTGGCGGTGCGGACGTCGCGGCTCATGATCTCGCGGATCTCCATCGATCGGCTCCTCGGTCGGGGTTCGGAATGTCGGGGCGGCACTCTTTTTTCGAACGGGCAGGCATCCTGCCGGTTCCGCTCCTCCGGGATGCAGCCGGACGTGGCCGACCGGCCGCCCGACACGCTAAAGTCGGGCATCGCCCAGCCCCCGGAAGCCGCCGCATGTCCTCCGCTCCAGCCGTCTCGCCCCTCCGTTCTCCCGCCGCCGCCGATCCGGTCCGCGAGGCCCGCATCGATCTGGCCGCCGCCTTCCGCTGGGCGGCCCGGCTCGGATTCCATGAGGGCACGTGCAACCATTTCAGCCTCGTCGTGCCCGGCAGCGCCGACCGGTATC
>DASWRT010000046.1:0-2199 GCA_036403035.1 Allostellaceae bacterium
GCGAAGGCGAGCCGCTGCGCATCACGCCGGCGCGGGCGCGCGTGCTCAAGGCGGCCGAAGGCGGCCTTTCCTTCCGCAAGTCGGCGCTGGCCGAGGCCGCCGCCTGCTCGAGCGGCGTCATCGACGGCCTCGTCGACGAAGGCGCGCTCGAAACCGTGCTGATGGCGCCGGAGCCCGTGGCGCTGCCGCCGGACATCGGCTTTGCCGAACCGCTGCTCGATCCGGAGCAGGCCGATGCCGCGGATGCGCTGCGCGCCACGATAGCCCGCGGCGGCTTTTCCACGACGCTGCTCGAAGGCGTCACCGGCTCCGGCAAGACCGAGGTCTATTTCGAGGCGGTCGCGGCGGCACTCGCGACCGGCGGCCAAGTGCTGATCCTGATGCCGGAGATCGCGCTCACCGGGCAGTTTCTCGACCGCTTCGCCCGCCGCTTCGGCGTGCGCCCGGCCGAATGGCATTCCGGCGTCGCCAGCCGACGGCGCGCCCGCATCTGGTCGGGCGTCGCTTCGAGCGAAGTGCGGGTCGTTGCCGGTGCGCGTTCGGCTTTGTTCCTGCCGTTCGAGCGGCTGCGGCTCATCATTGTGGATGAGGAGCACGAGCCCGCCTACAAGCAGGAGGACGGCGTCACCTATCACGCGCGCGACATGGCGATCGTCCGCGCACGGCTCGAAGGCGCGGCGGTGGTACTCGCCTCGGCGACGCCGTCGATCGAGACGCGGGTGAATGTCGCGCAACTCCGCTACGGCCATGTGGAGCTGACAAGCCGCCATGCCGGCCGCGCGCTGCCCGATCTTGCCGCCATCGACTTGCGCCGCGACTCGCCGCCGCGCGGCCGCTGGATCTCGCCGCCGCTACGCGAGGCAACGGCTGAGACGATCGGGCGCGGCGAGCAGGCGCTGCTCTTTCTGAACCGCCGCGGCTATGCGCCGCTGACGGTGTGCCGCGCCTGCGGCCACCGCCACCAGTGCCCGCATTGCACGGCATGGCTCGTCGAGCATCGCTTCCGGCGCGCGCTGATCTGCCATCAATGCGGCCATCTCGAGCGGCGTCCGGAAATCTGCGTCGCGTGCGACACGCCCGATTCGCTCGCCGCCTGCGGTCCGGGCGTGGAGCGCCTCGCCGAAGAGGTGGCGCTGCTTTTCCCGGATGCGCGGACGCTGGTGCTCTCGTCTGATTTTCCCGGCGGCACCGAGCGGCTGCGGCGCGAGATCGACGCGATCGCGCGGCGCGAGTTCGACATCGTCATCGGCACGCAGCTCGTCGCCAAGGGGCACAATTTTCCCTCGCTGACGCTGGTCGGCGTCATCGACGCCGATCTTGGCCTGTCGAGCGCCGATCCGCGCGCGGCGGAGCGAACGTTCCAGCTCTTGAACCAGGTGACGGGGCGCGCCGGACGTGGCGACCGGCCGGGACGCGGCCTCGTCCAAACCTATCAGCCGGACCACCCCGTCATGAAGGCGCTGCTCTCCGGCGACGCGGCCCGCTTTTATGCCGAGGAGACCGAGGTGCGGCTGAGAGCCGGGCTGCCGCCGTTCGGCCGGCTGGCGGCGCTGATTATATCCGGCGCGGATCGGCTGGCGACGGAAGCGCATGCGCGGGCGCTGGTGCGCGCCGCCTATTCGCTGCCGGTAGAGGAGGGGCTTTCGGTCGCGCCGGTCGGCGGCTTGCCGGAGGCGAGCGAGGTCCTGGTGCTGGGACCGGCGGAGGCGCCGATCGCCATGGTGCGCGGGCGCTATCGTTTCCGGATTCTGGTCAAGGGGCCGAAGCGCCTGGACATCCAAGCTTTCCTGCGCCGCATGCTGGCGGAGGGCCCCACCCCGCGCGGCGGCATACGGGTCGACGTCGACGTCGACCCGCAGAGCTTCCTCTAGCGCCTCAGTAGACCATCACGACGGGCGTCCCGACGCTGACGCGGGAATAGAGGTCGCGCACGTCCTCGTTCAGCATGCGAATGCAGCCGTAGGAGGCGGAGGTGCCGACGGACGCCCGCATCTTGTTGCTCGTGCCGTGGATGGCGATCTCGTCGCGATCGAGGGTCAAGGCAGCAACGCCCATCGGATTGCGCGGCGAGCCGCCCCTGATAAGGCTCGGCAGCTCGGGGTGGTCGCGCCTGACGACCGGCGGGGGTGCCCAGTCGGGGTTGAGGTACTTGCCGTTGACCGTGGCATTGCCGGCCCATTCCTTGCCGTGCTTCGCCAC
>DASWRT010000047.1:0-3396 GCA_036403035.1 Allostellaceae bacterium
GAAGGGGCGGGGTGAGGGGATAAACCAAGACTCCGGCGCGTAGCGCCGTCCCCTCACCCTCCCATGCTCCGCATGGGCCTCTCCCTCTCCCGCAAGGGGCGAGGGAGAGCGGTCGTGCGGCGGCGAGGTTTCGGGATCGAGGCGAGGGGCGGCTGATGTTCGTGAACTTCTTCCTGGAGCTGCGGCAGGCGAAGGTCCCGGTCAGCTTGCGCGAGTACCTGACGCTGATGGAGGCGATGCGCGCCAACGTCGCGTCGTACAGCGTCGACGAATTCTATTACCTTTCGCGTTCCTGCCTGGTGAAGGACGAGCGCAACCTCGACAAGTTCGACCGCGTCTTCGGCCATTGCTTCAAGGGGCTGGAGACGCCGCCGGACGAGACCGGCGAGATCCCGGAGGAATGGCTGCGCAAGCTCGCGGAGCGCACGCTGTCCGAGGACGAGAAGGCCCAGATCGAGGCGCTCGGCGGGTGGGACAAGCTGATGGAGACGCTGCGCCAGCGCCTCGCCGAGCAGCAGGGCCGCCATCAGGGCGGCAGCAAATGGATCGGCACCGCCGGCACGTCGCCGTTCGGCGCCTGGGGCTACAACCCCGAGGGCGTCCGCATCGGCCAGGACCAGAACCGGAATTTCCGCGCCGTCAAGGTCTGGGACAAGCGCGAGTTCCGCAACCTCGACGATCAGGTCGAGATCGGCACGCGCAACATCAAGGTGGCGCTGCGCCGGCTGCGGCGCTTCGCGCGGGAAGGCGCGGCGGACGAGCTGGACCTGGACGACACGATCCGCTCGACAGCGCGCAACGCCGGCTGGCTCGACCTCAAGATGGTGCCGGAGCGGCACAACGCGGTGAAGGTGCTGCTGTTCCTCGATATCGGCGGCTCGATGGACCCGCATGTGCGGACCTGCGAGGAGATGTTCTCGGCGGCGCGCTCCGAGTTCAAGCACCTGGAACATTTCTATTTCCACAACTGCCCCTACGAGCGGCTGTGGCGCGATGCGTCGCGCCGGCACGTCGACCACACGCCGACGATGCAGGTGCTGCACACGTACGACTCGGGCTACAAGGCGATCTTCGTCGGCGACGCCAGCATGAGCCCGTACGAGATCATGCAGCCGGGCGGCAGCGTCGAACATTTCAACGAGGAAGCCGGCGAGGTGTGGCTGCGGCGCATCCTCGACACCTACCCGAAGGCGGCATGGCTCAATCCGGTGCCGGAACGGTATTGGCGCGGCACCGGGTCGATCGAGATGATCCGCCGGCTGCTCGGCGGGCGGATGTTCCCGATGACGCTGGAAGGGCTCGACCTGGCGATGCGCTCCCTGTCGAAGTAAGCCGGATTCCTTTGTGGAGTCTTTCGACCTCTGCGCGAGCTGCAACGATCATTTGCGATCATTGCGCGGAAAGCGACGCCGTTTACGCTTCGTAAACCATACGGTGCGATAACTCTCCTCACCGAACACGCGGCGGCCCGACGGAACCGCAAGTCCTTCGGCGGGGCGCCGCCTGCCAGTCGAAAGCACCTTCAGCAGTACCTTCCAAGGCGGCCGGTCTTTGACCGGCCGCCTTCTTGTGCGGCGGCTCCGGCCTCCGGCGGATCGCCGGTCGCCGGAAAACGAAACGCCGGGCGGCGGCATGGCCGGCCCGGCGCGATCTCTTCAGCGAGCGGCGGCGGGGCGCGTCGGCCCCGCCGATATGGGCGTCGTCGGCTGCTATGCCGCGTTCGAGTTGCGGTCGCGCGGACGGATATAGGCGAGGGCCGTGTGCTCGGCGCAGTACGGCTTGCCCGGCACGACGCGGGCGCCGCAGAAATGGAAACCCTTCTCGCCGGGATGGCCGTGCGGCCAGGAGCAACTCGGACCGACGAAGTCGACGACGGTGCGCGGCGTGCGCGGTTTCGGCGCCGCCTTCAGCGGCGACGGGCGTGGCTTCAGGCCGATCCGATGCGCCTTCCCGACGACCGCGTTCTTGGTCAGCCCCAGCCTGCGGCCGATCTCAGCCGTCGACAGCCCCTCGTCCCATAGCTGACCCAATTGCTCGACCCTTTCGGGCGTCCAAACCGATTCTATCGACATCACTGTATCCTGTAGCCGTGACTGGCTTGACACACAAGATACGGTATCACGATGCACGCGGAAGGAGAAGAGGTTTGAGTCGGCGGCCGTCGGGGCTGGTTGTCTTACCCGCAAGTATCATGCTCCCGGCGGCAATAGCCAACTGGTTGATAATCTCGGCGCGCAGAACGGCGGCATGCGCTGCATCCGGAACACAGTGCGGCAGGATGCCGCAGGTGAGCGCCCGTTCGGGGCGACCGATTCGGCCCGTTGCGGCGGGCGCCGCGGTGGCCCTCGCCGGCATCAGGATGTGGCGGCGCCGGCCTTCCGGAAGGTCGCGACCTTGGAGAAATAGGCGAGCGTGCTCTCTTCCGCCGCAAGCCCGGTCTCGCCGAACAGCGCGGCCAGATCCTCGCGCACGTAATCCGTGAAGTAGGGTTCGTGGAAGGAATGCGGGAAGTAGTCGAGCAGCCCGTCATAGTCCGGCTCGTCGCCGCGCTGAAGCGAGTCGATCAGGATCAGCAGCCCGCCCGGCTTGAGGATGCGCGCGATCTCCCGGGCGACGAGCCGGCGCTGCTTCCGCGGCAGCTCGTGGAAGAGGTAGATGCAGCTCGCGACGTCGTAGGCGCCGTCCGGCAGCGGCATCGACTCGGCCGCCGCCTCGACGAAGCCGGTGCGCGACCAGTCGGCGAGGTTGCGGCGCGCCGCGTCGAGGTAATAGGGGCTGAGGTCGAGCGCGGTGACGTCGAGCCGCGGGTAGTTGTTCTTGACCTCGCGCAGGAAGCGGCCGGTGCCGCAGGCGACATCGATCAGCTTCATGCCGCTGACGCCGCCGCGCCGCAGAACCTCGCGGTAGAGCGGCACCAGCCCCTGCCGGCGCATCGCGTCGGCGCCGCCGCTGAACAGCACCTCGACCTGATGGTCGTAGAGCGCCGCCGAGTCGTGGCTGAGCCAGCCGTCGGTCTGGTAGTGGAAATTCTGGAGGTAGTAGCGCGGGTAGCGGCTGCGGCGCGCCGGATCGAACACCTCGCTGTTGCGCGCCGCGCGGCGCCGCTTGGTGACGTGCGGCAGGTCGGCGAAGAAGCGGCGGGACCGGCGCAGCGCGGCGACCGGGTTGTCGATCAGGTCGACAGGGAGGGCGTAATACCCGGCCTCGACGTTCCCGAGGTCGCGCGCCAGGAGGGCGCCCAGATCGCGCAGGATGCGCCGCACGTCGGGCATCGGCCCGGCGGAGGCCGGCGCCGGCTCTCCGGTGCGGGCGGTGCCGGCCGGCGGCGCCGGGGCCGCGAGCCGCGCGGCGAGCAGCTTCTGCCCGACATACCAGGAGACGCGCGCGCCCTGCGCG
>DASWRT010000048.1:0-7273 GCA_036403035.1 Allostellaceae bacterium
CGGCGCGCGGAACGCATCGAACGTACTGACGCAATCGTCGGCAAGCGCATGGAGCATCGGCGCCGCATCGTCCGGCATCAGCGCGAGGAAACGGCCGATCGCCGCCAGGCGCAGCGGCGGCGCCACGAACGGACGCCGCGCCGCCGCGAAGGCGCGGAGCGCCGCGACCAGCTCCGCCTCCGTCCGGCCTTCGACCAGCGCGAACGGCGGCTTCAGCGTCGCGTGGAAGCCATAGCGCCGCGGCTCCGCGGTGATCCGCTCGGCGAGATCGGGATCGATGCCGGGCACCGGCGGCCGGATCGGGCGGGAGCCGGTGGCGGCGGCATCGCGTCCAAGCCACGCCGCGCCGAAGCGGGCGAGAGGGCCGTCCGCGGGCGGCGCGAAGTAGACGGCGTAGCGGAGCGGGGCGGGCGGCATGCGCCGACTATGACGATCCGCGTTTTGGACGGCGACGGGAATCCGAGCCGTCATCAAACCTTCATCCTCAAGACATGCCGCAGTCATGCGCTGCCGTTAAGGAAGCTGTCATCGACGGCGTACCGGACGGGCAGCGAGGGCTTCGCTTGGCAACTGCGATCGAGATCGGCGGATTGACGAAGTCGTTCGGCAGCCGCCGCCGCCGCGCGGCCCTCGACGACGTGTCGCTGTCGGTAGCCCCCGGCGAGATGGTGGCGCTGATCGGCGCTTCCGGTTCGGGAAAGTCGACGCTGCTGCGGCACGTCGCCGGGCTGATTTCCGGAGACGCCGGCAGTGCGTCCGCCGTGACGGTGCACGGCGCTGCGATCCAGCAGGGCGGGCGCATCGCGCCGGACATCAGGCGGCGGCGTCGCGAGATCGGGTTCGTCTTTCAGCAATTCAACCTCGTCGGCCGTCTGCCGGTGATCACCAACGTGCTGATCGGCGCGCTTGGGCGCGTGCCGCCGTGGCGCAGCGCCGTGCGCTGGTTCACCACGGCGGAGCGTCGGCGGGCGCTCACCGCGCTGGCGCGCGTCGGCATCGGCGACCTCGGGTGGCAGCGCGCCTCGACCTTGTCGGGAGGGCAGCAGCAGCGCGCGGCGATCGCCCGCGCCCTGGTGCAGGAGGCGCGCGTCATCCTGGCCGACGAGCCGATCGCGTCGCTCGACCCGGAATCCTCGCGCCGCGTCATGGAGACGCTCGCGCGCATCAACCGCGAGGACGGCACGACGGTGCTGGTCTCGCTGCATCAGGTCGATGTCGCGCGGCGCTATTGCCCGCGGGTCGTCGCGTTGCGCGACGGTCGCGTCGTCTTCGACGGGCCGAGCGCGGCCCTCACGCCGGACCTGCTGCGCGACCTCTACGGCACCGAGCCCGCCGGACTCGTCGACATGGATCGGGACGAAGCGTCGTCGGCGCACCAGGGCGGGCGCCGGCTCCGGCCCGGCTTCGCTGCCATAAAGGCGGCGAGCGCCTGAAACTCGTCAACAAGGGGGACAAGATGATCCGCACCATCGCTGCCGCAGGTGGCCTGCTCGGGCTTGCGCTGACCACTGCCGCCACTCTCCCGGCGGCGGATGCACGCGCCGAAACGAAGGAAATCAATTTCGGCATCATCTCGACCGAGTCGTCGCAGAACCTGAAGACGATCTGGGAGCCGTTCCTCGCCGACATGGCGCGGAAGACGGGCTACAAGATCAACCCGTTCTTCGCCGCCGACTATGCCGGCGTCATCCAGGCGATGCGCTTCGACAAGGTCGACGTCGCGTGGTTCGGCAACAAGTCCGCGATGGAAGCCGTCGACCGCGCCGGCGGCGAGATCTTCGCGCAGACCGTCGACAAGGACGGCAACCCCGGCTACTGGTCGCTGCTGATCGTGCACAAGGACAGCCCGATCAAGAGCCTCGATGACATCCTGAAGCATCCGGGCGAATACACGTTCGGCAACGGCGATCCGAACTCGACGTCGGGCTTCCTCGTCCCGAGCTATTATGTCTTCGCCAAGAACGGCGTCGATCCGAAGACGCTGTTCAAGCGCGTGATGACGGCCAACCACGAGACCAATGCGCTCGCCGTCGCCAACAGGCAGGTCGACGTCGCGACCAACAACACCGAGAACATGTCGCGCATGGAAAAGACCGCGCCGGACAAGGCGAAGGAGATCCGGGTCGTCTGGAAGTCGCCGCTGATCCCGTCCGATCCGATCGTCTGGCGCAAGAACCTGCCCGATGCCGAGAAGAAGGCGATCCGCGACTTCATCCTCGGCTACGGCGTCCAAGGCTCGCCGGAGGAGGTCGCGAAGGAGAAGCAGGTTCTCGCCGGCCTGCTATGGGCGCCGTTCAAGGAGTCGAGCAACGCGCAGCTCGTCCCGATCCGGCAGCTCGAACTGTTCCGCGACCGCACCAGGATCGAGAACGACGCCTCGATCGCGGCCGAGGAAAAGAAGGCGAAGATCGCCGAGATCGACGCCAAGCTTCAGGAACTCTCCAAGCAGCAGGGGTCGTGAGGAGAGAGCCGCATCGGCTCCCTCACTCCCTCCCCTGCACAGCGGGGGAGGGTTGGGGTGGGGGCATTTCCGCTATCAGCAGTGACCTGACACTCACAGTCACGCGCTTCCGCCCCCATCCCGGCCTTCCCCCGCAGGCGGGGGAAGGAGCGATTGGCCAGTCGCGCTTACAGAACCAATGACCGACACCGTCGCCATCCTCGCGCCGCATCGGCGCTCTCCTTTCGCCGCCGCCGGCCGGCTGCTCGCGGCGGTTGCGGCGGCGGCCGTCCTGGCCTGGGCGTGGCAGGGCGCCGAGATGCGCCCGCTCGACCTCGTCGGGAACGCCGGGAACATAGCGAAGCTCGGCGCCGACTTCTTTCCGCCCGACTTCCACGAGTGGCGCCTCTATCTCAGCGAGATGGTCGTCACGGTCCAGATCGCGATCTGGGGCACGGCGCTCGCGGTCGCGACGGCGGTGCCGCTCGGGCTGCTCGCCGCAGCGAACATCGCGCCGTGGTGGATCCATCAGCCGGTGCGCCGGCTCTGCGACGCGATGCGCGCGATCAACGAGCTGGTCTTCGCGATGCTGTTCGTCGTCGCCGTCGGGCTGGGGCCGTTCGCCGGGGTGCTGGCGATCTGGGTGCATACCGCCGGCATCCTGGCGAAGCTGTTCTCGGAGGCGGTCGAGGCGGCCGACCCGCAGCCGATCGAGGGCGTGCGCGCGACCGGCGCCAGCGCGCTGGAAGAGATCGTCTACGGCGTGATCCCGCAGGTCATGCCGCACTGGGTCTCGTTCTCGCTCTATCGCTTCGAATCGAACGTCCGGTCGGCGACGGTGCTCGGCATCGTCGGTGCGGGCGGCATCGGCGTCGTGATCTGGGAAGTGATCCGCGGTTTCCAGTTCGCACAGACCGGGGCGATCATGCTGATCGTGATCGCGAGCGTCACCGTCATCGACGTGATCTCCGCGCAGCTCCGCCGGATCTTCATCTGATGCTGCGGATGGGGCCGGCGGCGCGCGGCAGGGCCGAATATATCTACCGGTCCGACGCCGATCGGCCTTACTCTTTGATCGGGGGGACGGGTTAACCAAGGGAGGCGCGCATGCCGCGCACGTTGCTGAGCGACGACGATCGACATCTTCTCACCGAGCTGTTGCTGGCGAGGATGGCCGAGGCGGCACGGCGGAACGACGGTCTACGCGCCGAAGCCTGCTCGCGCGTGCTGCACAAGATCACCGGCACGCGCCGCCGGGTCGTGATCGAGTCCGACACCGAGTTCGAGCACAACGGCGCCGTCGACATGGCGCTGGAGCACGGCTGTTAGCCCTGGAGAAATCCGGGTTAAAGCGACGAGTGATCGTGTTTGGGCAGGGCCGATCCGATGTCGGACTTGGCGATGGCGGTCGTCGATGTGCGGCAAGTGGAAATAAAACATAAAACGAACCACCAAGACCGTAAGAGCACCAAGATGATTTTTTTAGCGCGCGCAGCGCGCTGGACTTTCTCGGTGTCTTCGTGTCTTGGTGGTTCGAAATTTACCGCTTTATTCAATCCGCGGCCCGTTGCAAGGGCGGGCCGGGATGCGGTGGCAGCGCCGGGAGCTTGCGGGGAAGCGACGTAAAGCGTCCTACCCGGCAGCGGCAGGCCCCGCCACTTCGGCGAGATAGCGGCGGAAATGGGTGAGCGGCGGGGTCTCCAGCCCTGCGATCTTCGCCTCGTCGTCCCAGCGCCGCAGCCGGACGGCGTCCGCGGCGAACGGCATCGCGATGAAGGCGTCGGCTTCGGCTGGCGCGAACGGTCCGCCTCGTAGCGCGAGGCTGCGGACCGACGCCGGCGAGAGCGTCGCGGCATAGCCCGGATCGGTCGCGCACAACCAGCGCTTCGCATCGACATGAAGGCGTACCGGCTCGACGACGGCAGCGCCGAGCAGCGCCCGCAACTGCTTTCCGGCGATCGCCTCGTGCCGGTCGTCGGCACCGCGCTCGGCGGGATTGTCGCCGAGATGGTGCAGCAGATGCCCGACATCGTGCAGCAGCGACGCCGCGATCAGCGATGCGGAGGCGCCCGCCTTCTCCGCGAGCCACGCGGACTGCAGCGCGTGCTCGCGCTGCGAGACGGCTTCCCCGCCGTATTGCGCGCTGCCCTTGTCCGCCAGGAGAGCGATGAGGCGATCGATGTCGGGCATGGACGGATTTCCTCGTCGGACGCGGTCAGATGATGCGCTCGCCGCCGCGCCACACCGCCTGCACCAGCGGCAGGCCGTCGATTTCGCGGATGCGCACGAGGTCGGCGCGGCGTCCGGCGGCGATCTCGCCGCGATCGTCGAGCCCGACGGCCCGTGCGGGATTGCGCGTCACCATGGCGACGGCCTGCGGCAGCGTGATCTGCTCGATCGTGGCGGCGAGCTGGAAGGCCGATTGGATCAGGCTGCCCGGCACGTAGTCGGACGACAGGATGTCGAGCAGGCCGCGGCGCGCGAGGTCGAGCGCCGAGACGTTGCCGGAGTGCGAGCCGCCGCGCACCACGTTGGGGGCGCCCATCAGGATCTGCATGCCGTGCCGCCGCGACAGCTCGGCGGCCTCGACCGTCGTCGGGAACTCGGCGATCCGCATGCCGGCGGCGGCGGCTTCCTCGACGTGCTCGGGTGTCGCGTCGTCGTGGCTCGCCAGCGTATAGCCCCGCGCCTTCGCCTGGGCGACGATCGTCGCGCGGTTCGGGCCGCTGTGCAGCTTATGCGCAGCCGCCTGCCGCTCGACGAAGATGGCGAACTCCTCGTCGGTGAAATGGAACTTCTTGAGATAGTACCGGCGGTACGTCTCGAAGCTGGTGAACTGCCGCTGCCCCGGCGTGTGGTCCATCAGCGAGACCAGTTCGACCAGCGGCTCCTCGACGAGCCGCTCGAAGAGCTGCACCGTCGAGGCGTGGCTGACCTCGCAGCGCAGATGTAGCCGGTGCTCCGACCGCAGCATCCCGCGTGCCCACGCCGTCGCGACCGAGTCCACCATCGCCTGGAGGTTGGCGAGGCGGTCGCCGCCCAGCACCGTCTCACCGACGGTGATCGCGTCGTAGACGGTCGTGATGCCGGCCGTGACGACCTGCCAGTCGTGCCCGACGGTCGCTGCGAGGCCCGGCCAGCGAACGCCGGGACGCGGCGCGAAATGCTTCTCCAGATTGTCGGTATGCAGTTCGACGAGGCCGGGAACGAGGTAATCCCCGTCGAGATCGACGGCTCCCGGCGCGCGGCTGCCGTCCGGATCGACGGCGGCGATCCGGCCGTCGCGGTCGAGGACGACCGCGCCGCCGTCGATCACCGCCTCGGGCGTGACGATGCGGGCGTTGGCGATGACGGTTTCGGTTCGAAGGTTCATGCGGCGGCGGCCCTGACCTGTCCCATGTCGAAGAGGCGGGTAGCGACGGCTTCGCGCACCTCGCGATCGTGAAAGATGCCGACGATCGCCGCGCCGCGCGCCCGCGCCGCGTCGATCAGGCCGATCACGGCGCGGCGGTTCTCGGCGTCGAGCGTCGCCGTCGGCTCGTCGAGCAGCAGGACCGGGTGGTCCGCGGCGAGGCCGCGCGCGATGTTGACGCGTTGCTGTTCGCCGCCGGAGAAGGTCGCGGGCGGCAGCGTCCAGAGCCGTTCCGGCACGTTCAGCACCGTCAGCAGATCGGCGGCCCGCGCGCGCGCCGCTGCCGCGTCGATGCCGCTCCGCGCCCGCAGCACCGGCTCGGCGACGATGTCGAGCGTCGCAACGCGCGGGATCACGCGCAGGAACTGCGTGACGTAGCTCATCGTGCGCCGCCGCACGTCGAGGACCGTCCGCGGCGCGGCGGTCGCCATGTCGACGACGGCGCCGTCGGCGTGGCGCACCAGGACGTGCCCGCGCTGCGGCTTGTAGTTGGCATAGATCGAGCGCAGCAGCGTCGATTTACCGGCGCCCGACGGTCCGTCGAGCGCGACGCACTCGCCGGCCGACACCGCGAGGTCGACCTCATCCAGCACGGGCAAGGTGATGCCGCCCTGGTTGTGCAGCGTAAAGCTCTTGGCGAGCCCGATCACGCGCAGCATCTCGGCTGTCATCGCGTGTGTCCTTTTCATTGCAGGATCGAGGCGACGAGAAGCTGCGTGTACGGATGCTGCGGATCGTCGAGCACCTGATCGGTGAGGCCGCTTTCGACGATCTCGCCGCCGCGCATCACGACGAGGCGTTGCGCCAGCAGCCGCGCCACGCCGAGATCGTGCGTCACGACGATCGCCGCGAGCCCCAGCTCGCCGCAGAGCGTCCGGATCAGGTCGAGGAGCCGCGCTTGCACCGACACGTCGAGCCCGCCGGTCGGCTCGTCCATGAAGACGAGGCGCGGCTGCGAGACGAGGTTCCGCGCGATCTGCAACCGCTGCTGCATGCCGCCCGAGAAGGTCGAGGGCCGGTCGTCGATCCGCGCCGCCTCGATCTCGACGCGGCCGAGCCAGTCGAGCGCCGCGCCGCGGATCTCGCCGTAATGCCGCGCGCCGACCGCCATCAGCCGCTCGCCGACATTGGCGCCGGCGCTGACCGAGAGGCGCAGCCCGTCGCGCGGGTTCTGGTGGACGAAACCCCAGTCGGTGCGCATCAGCAGACGCCGCGCCGGTTCCGATAGCTCATAAAGCTCGGCGACGTTGCCGTCGCGCATCCGGTAACGCACGGTGCCGGCATCCGGCACAAGCCGGGTCGAGAGGCAGTTGAGCAGCGTCGTCTTGCCCGATCCCGACTCGCCGACGACGCCCAGCACCTCGCCGGGCCAGAGGTCGAACGTCACGCCGCGGCAGGCGACACGGCTGCCGAAGGATTTC
>DASWRT010000049.1:0-8990 GCA_036403035.1 Allostellaceae bacterium
AGATCGTACCAGGCGGCCTGCCCGGTGATCGGATCGGCATTGAGCGCGCTATCGCCATCCTTGGGCGGCAGCAAGTCCCCGATCAGATGGTTCAATAAAAATCCCTTGGCGAATTCGGGCGAGTCGGCGGCCAGATTCCAGGCGCCGGTGCGCTTGCCGATCGCGTTCCAGGTCCACACCGGCTCCGGGTTGACGCCCTCCATCAGGTGGATCTGGCATTTCACCCGCCCGTGGTGGCTCGCGACCCAGACCCAGTCGTCGTCGGCGAGGCCCAGCCCTTCGGCGGTGCGCCGGTTGACGTAGAGCCGGTTGTGGCTCGCGATCTGACGCAGCCACGCGTTCTGCGAGTGCCAGGAGTGGTACATCGGCATCGGCCGCTGCGTGATCGCGTGGAGCGGGAAGGCGGCGGCCGGAACGGAATCCTCCTCGAACGGCACGTACCAGATCGGCAGCGGGTCGAAATAGGTCTCGATGCGCTTGCGGAAGCGATCCGGCGGCTGCACCGGACCGTGGCCCTGCGCCGCGAGCCGGAAGCGTTGCAGCGGCTCGCTGTAGATGTGCATGACGATCTGATCGGTGCGGTCGATCAGCCCCATGCGCTTCGCGGTTTCCAGGTAATCGCGGTTGGCGTGCTTGAAGTAGAGCTGCTCGGGCGGCAGGTCGTGCTTCCAGAAGCAGCCGTTCTCGACGTAGCGGTCGAGCTGTTGCGGGTTGACGTCGCCGACGCCGCGCTCCGTCCCGTCCTCGCCGCGCCAGCCGGCGAGCGGCCCGATGCCGGGCTTGCGCTCGTGGTTGACGATGTAGTCCGGATAGCCGCCCGGCCATTTCGGGCTGCCGTCCGGCTTGACGAAGCCGGGCAGGCCGAGCCGTGCGCCGAGGTCGATCAGCACGTCCTGGAACGGCCGCACGTCGCGATCCGGCGTCAGCACGGGCTGGCGGATCGAGTCGGCCGGGCCATGCGCGCTGCCGATCGGCCGGTCGAGCAGCGAGATGCAGTCCCAGCGTTCGAGATAGGTCGTGTCGGGCAGCACGAGGTCGGCGTAGGCGACCATCTCGGAGAAATAGGCGTCGCTGTAGATGATCCGCGGGATCTTGTAGGTCCCGTCCGGCTCTTTGTCGGTCAGCATGTGCATGGTGCCGGCGGTGTTCATCGCCGAGTTCCACGCCATGTTGGCCATGTACATGAACAGCGTGTCGATCTTGTACGGATCGCCTTTCCAGGCGTTGGTCACGACCATGTGCATCAGGCCGTGCGCGGCGATCGGCGCCTCCCACGAATAGGCCTTGTCGATCCGCCGCGGTGTTCCGTCCGAGTCGAGCAGCAGATCCTCGGGACCGAGCGGGAAGCCGAGCGGCATCCCCTGCATCGCCGATTGCGGGCTCACCTGATGCGGGTGGCCGGAGGGTTTCGGACCGGGCGGGCAGGGGCGGGGGAAGGGCGACTTGTAGCGCCACGCGCCCGGCGTATCGATCGCGCCGAGCAGCATCTGGAGTACATGGATCGCGCGGCAGGTATGGAACCCGTTCGAATGCGCCGAGATCCCGCGCATCGCGTGCATCGAGACCGGACGGCCGACCATCCGCTCGTGCCGGCGGCCGGCCCAGTCGGTCCAGGGCTGCTCGATCACGATCTCCCGCTCGAACGCGACGTGCGCCAGTTCGGCGGCGATCCGCCGGATCGTCTCCGCCGGCACGCCGCAGCGGGGCGCCACCGAGTCCGGCGTGTATTGCGGGTCGAGGTAGCGCTCGGCGAGGAGCTGGAAGACCGGCACGGCGCGGCGGCCGTCCGGCAGTTCGACCTCGCCGACGACCGCAGGGCCTATGTCGGGCAGGCCGGCGTCGACCGGCGCCTTGCGCCCGGCATCCCAGGCCAGCGGCTTGCCGGCTTCGTCGCGGGCGAACAGCCCGTCGTCCGCCGCGCCGGGGTTGCGCACGACGAGCCACGGCGCGTTGGTGTAGCGCACGAGGAAGTCGAGGTCGATCCGGTCGGCGCGCAGCAGCTCGTGGATCAGCGCGAAGACGAACAGGCCGTCGGTGCCGGGCCGGATGCCGACCCACTCGTCGGCGACCGCGGAGTAGCCGGTCCGGACCGGGTTGACCGAGACGAACTTCGCGCCGCGCGCCTTCAGCCGCGCGATGCCGAGCTTGATCGGGTTCGAATCATGGTCCTCGGCGACGCCGAACATCAGGAAGTAGCTTGTGTGCTCCCAGTCCGGCTCGCCGAACTCCCAGAAGCTGCCGCCGATCGTGTAAAGCCCGGCCGCCGCCATGTTGACCGAGCAGAAGCCGCCATGCGCCGCGAAGTTCGGCGTCCCGAACTGCGCCGCCCACCAGCCGGTCAGCGACTGGCTCTGGTCGCGGCCGGTGAAGAAGGCGAGCTTGCGCGGGTCGGTGCGGCGGATGCCGCCGAGCCAGTCGGTCGCGATCGCCAGCGCCTCGTCCCACTCGATCTCCTTGAACTCGGCCGCGCCGCGCTCGCCGACGCGCAGCAGCGGCTTGCGCAGCCGCGCCGGCGAATATTGCTGCATGATCCCGGCCGAGCCCTTGGCGCAGAGCACGCCGCGGTTCACCGGATGGTCGCGGTTGCCCTCGATGTAGCGGATCCCGCCGTCCTTCAGATGGACTTTGATCCCGCACCGGCAGGCGCACATGTAGCAGGTAGTCGTTTTCGTCTCGTCGGCGATGCGCGGCGAGGTGTCGATGACTTCTCCGCCCGTGCTGCCGCTGTTTCCGCCGCCGCGGTCACTGCCGCTGGGCGGCTGCCTTCCCCCGTCCGCCATTGAATCCGGTTCCTCGGTGCAGGCGTTCCGCCTCTTGCGGGCGACTATAGGAGGCGGAGCGGTGCCTCCGCCAGCCGGAACGACATTCCGGAGGATCGGTTACGCGACCGTTACAAAAAATCACATGCCCGCTGTGAACGGGGTAAAGGAACAAGGAGTTATTGGAATAGAAACGGTATGACGAAGGCCGGTTCGAAGTCGAACCGCCACAACGGAGGTCGGTATGCGCAGGATTCTTCTTGCGGGAGCCGTACTTTTCCTTGGCTTGTCGGGCGGCGCTCAGGTCAATGCCGAGTCCGAACCGCAGCCGCAACAGGCGTTGAACGCGGCGCAATGCACGAAATGGCCGGCAGCGGTCAGACTGGCGCAGACGAACAACCCCGACGCGTCGCTGGTCAAGATGTTCGACGGCAACGTCGCGCAGGATTTCGTCCATTTCGTCAATACGCTGCCGCCGGCCTCCGAAATGGACGGCAACCGGGTCGCGCTCTTCTACAAATCCGAGGCGCAGGAATTCATCGTCCTGATCGGCCAGGGCGACTGCGCCAACTACCTCGTCGAGCTGCCGAGCGCGATCCTCGCCGGAATGGTGGGGCAGGAAGTGTAGTACGGGCGGCAGAGTCCGTTCGCGGCGGCGTCCTCAGAACGACTCGACCCATGGCCGCAGCTCGATCTCCCAGGCCCACGCGCTGCGAGGCTGCTTGTAGAGGTGAAGGTAGGTTTCGGCGATCGCCGCCGGGTCGAGCAGCGAGTCCGGCCCGCGCGGCGGCGACCGTGATTCGGCGGCGATACCGCCGTCGATCACCACATGCGCCACGTGGATGCCCTTGGGCGCCAGCTCGCGCGCCATGCTCTGGGCGAGGCCGCGCAGCCCGAACTTGCCCATCGCGAACGGCGCCGACTGCGCATAGCCCTTGACGCTCGCCGAAGCGCCGGTGAACAGGATCGAGCCGCGCCCGCGCGGCAGCATTCTCCGCGCCGCGTGCTGCCCGACCAGGAACCCGCCGTAGCAGGTCACCATCAGCGCCTGCTCGACTTCCGCAGGGTCGAGGTCGAGCAGCGGCCCGCGGGCCCGGCGGCTCGGGTTGTAGACCACGGCGTCGAGCGACAGGCCGTCGCGGTCGACCGCGGCGAAGAGAGCGTCGACCGACTCGCGGGACGCCGCGTCGCAGGCATAGAGGCGAGCGCCGACCTCCTGCGCCAGCACTTCCAGCTTCACGGTGTCGCGGGCGGCGAGCGCGACGTGGAGCCCTTCGCGTGCGAAGGCGCGGGCGAGGGCGGCGCTGAGCCCGCTCCCCGCGCCGACGATCAAGGCGGTTTCGGTCATGGCTTCTCCTCCGGGTGGACGGTTACCGAGACGACAATAGCGCGGCAGGCGGCGGCTGCGAGCGGGGCTCTGCGCACCGGCCCGGTCGCGCGGTTCAGGACACGATCTCCGCGAGCTTGCCGGCGATCCGCTCGGGCGGGGTCTCGTGCGTGAAGAGGGCGGCAAGGCGGCCCTGCGGGTCCATCGCGTAGATGATCGAGCTGTGGTCCACGCTGTACTCGCCAGCCGGGTCCGACGCTGCCCCGCTTCGCTGCTTCGCGTGGTAGACGCGGAACGCCTTCGCCACCCCGGCGACCTGCTCGACGCTGCCGGTGAGCCCGACGATGCCGGCGTCGAAGGCGGCGACATAATCCTTGACGACGGACGGCGTGTCGCGCTCCGGGTCGACGCTGATGAAGACCGGCTGCACCTTCTCGCGCTTCTCCGGCGAGAGCTGCGCGAG
This sequence comes from Allostellaceae bacterium, assembly GCA_036403035.1. Classification (GTDB taxonomy): domain Bacteria; phylum Pseudomonadota; class Alphaproteobacteria; order ATCC43930; family CGMCC-115725; genus DASWRT01. The sequence goes on from DASWRT010000049.1 coordinate 4,550, forward strand.
CGCTTCGGCCATGTCGTTGAGCGCGGTCGGACAGGCGTCCGGGCAGTGCGTGTAGCCGAAATAGATCAGCATCCACCTGCCGCGGAAGGTCTGCTCCGTCACCGGCCGCCCGTCCTGGTCGATCAGCGAGAATGGACCGCCGACGGCGGCGGCGGCACCGGCGGCCGGAGCCGGCGACGGGCCGACGATGCGGTCGGTCAGCGCGATCATCCCGATCGCGGCGGCGACCGCGACCGCCGCCGCCGTGGCGGCGGCTCGCTTCCGGCCGTGGCCGCGCCACGCCGGCTCCGTCTGCCGCTTCCCCCTCAATGCGTCATTCCGTCGTGGCCGGCGCCGCCGTGCATGTGGTCGCCGTCCTTGCGCGATGCGGCGGCCCCGCCCGGTCCCATCGCTCCGGCCTTCTCGACATGCACCGTGACCTGCTTCGCGCCGGCCTGCGCAAAGGTCAGCGTCAGCGGAAACTCCTCGCCGTCCTTGAGCGGCTGCTTCAGGTCGAACAGCATCACATGGTAGCCGCCCGGCTTGAGCACCGCCGGGCTGCCGGGCTGCAACGCGAGCGTGTCGACCGGGCGCATCTGCATCACGCTGTTGTCCATCATGTTTGTATGCAACTCCGCCCGGCCGGCGACCGGGGTGGCGATGCCGACCAGCTTGTCCGGCGCGGCGCCGGGCTCGATAGTCATGTAGACCGCGCCGGTCCGGGTATTGCCGGGCGTCGCCCGCGCCCAGGGTCGCTCGATCTTCGGGCCGGCATCCTGCGCCGGCGCCTTCGTCGCGGGCAGCGCCGTCGCGAGCCCCAGCAAAAGCGCCGCCGCGACGATCGTCCGTTCGTTCCGCATGGTCGGATTGTCTCCTCAAGGACGGCGATAGCCCGGCGCTCTACGCCGGCCGCGAGCGGCGCCGCAAACGCGGCGGCCATGGCGAGCAGCAGGCGCATGGATTGCGCTCCGCCGGGATGAATGACGAACACGACCGGGACCGGTGTCCCGGCATCGAACAGGATCAGGCGTCGTCTCTCGCAGGCGGAGCGCGGGGGGCATAGGACGCGGCGCCGCCCCCGACAGCGGCAATCGCCGAGCCGGCCGGCTGCGGCGGCGCGGAGAGGACGTCCGGCGACCGCGCCGTCGGCGCGACGGCGAGGATCGCAGGGGCGAAACCGCCCTGGCAAAGAACGCAGTGCTGGTGATCGTGGCGGGGCGCGGAGCCGCCGCCGTTGCCGTCGTCCGGAGGCGATTGCTGCGGACCGGATCCGGAAACGCCGCCGCAGAGGAGGAGGCCGGCGGCGGCGCCCGCCGCCGCCTGAAGCTGTGCTTCCATGCGCATCGCGAGCGGCGCGGCCAGCCATGCCGGGAAGACCAGCGCCGCCACGACGAACCATGCCGTCGTGCCCCGCACGCGGGTGCGCGATCGCAGAAGGCTCGGCAGAGGTCGGCGAGCGAAGACCGGCATGGGAAAGCATTTAGAGCGATTCGGCGGCGCCGCGCCAGAAGGATAACGGCCGCCGATAGGGCACTACTCCTTGGGAGAAATCCGGGCTAGGCTCCCCGCGCCATGATCTTCCTGCTTGCGCTCCATGTCGCCGCCGCCGTCGTCTGGGTCGGCGGCATGTTCTTCGCCTATGCCGTGCTGCGCCCGGCCGCCGGTCCGCTCGACGCGCCGGCGAGGCTGGGGCTGTGGCGCCGCGTGTTCGGCCGCTTCTTCCCGTGCGTGCTGGTGAGCATCGCGGCGCTCCTCGTCTCCGGCTACGGGATGGTGTTCGGCTATATGGGCGGCTTCAAGGGCGCCGGCGTGCACGTGCACGTGATGCAGACCACCGGCATCGTAATGATGCTGGCGTTCTTCCACCTGTATTTCGCGCCGTGGCGCCGCTTTCGCGTGGCGGTCGAGAAGGGCGATCTCGCGGCGGCGGGCGCGAACCTCAACCAGATCCGGATGATCGTCGCGATCAATCTCGTCCTCGGGACGATAACGGTGCTCGTCGGATCGACCGGACGCTATTGGGGGTGAGAGTGGCTTCGACACAGAAGATCGTGATGTACGACCTTGCCGGCGCGGACCCGGACCGGCGCTTCAGCCCGTATTGCTGGCGTATCAAGCTCGCGCTCGCGCACAAGGGCCTGCCGGTCGAGACGATACCCTGGCGCTTCACCGACAAGGCCGCGATCGCCTTCTCCGGACAGGAGAAGGTGCCGGTGATCGTCGACGGCGGATGCACGGTCCACGATTCGTGGAGGATCGCCGAGTACCTGGAAGATGCCTATCCCGACCGGCCGTCGCTGTTCGGCGGCGCGGCCGGGCGCGGGCTTGCCCGGTTCGTCAACGGCTGGACGGATTCGGTCGTCCATCCCGGCCTGTTCCGCCAAGTCGCCGCGGACATTGCCGATCACGTCGCCGAACAGGACATCGCCTACTTCCGGGAGAGCCGCGAAAGGTGGGTCGGCACGACGCTCGCGGCGTTCTGTGCCGACCGCGAGGACCGGCTGCCGGAGTTCCGGCGCAGCCTCGCGCCGCTACGCCAGACCCTCGCAGCACAGCCTTTCCTTGCCGGCGAGACGCCGTCCTATGCCGATTACGCGGTGTTCGGCAGCTTCCAGTGGGCGCGCTGCATCAGCCCGATCCGGCTGCTGGAACCGGACGACCCGGTCCATGCATGGCGGGCCCGGCTGCTTGCCGCGTTCGACGGGTTTCCCGGGAAAGCGGTGGGGTACGAGCCGTAAGGGGCTGAGAAGTATCGAGAAGCACCCTTGGCGCAGAGAAGCGCGGAGGTTCGCAGAGCGATTGGCTGCGCGCCTACGGCATGCGAAAAATCGCACCTCCGCGGACCTCAGCGGTTCTCCGTGTCCTCCGCGGTGGAAATCGTTTTCCCTGACGAGCCCTAAGTCGAAAGGACACGCTCCCTCGCCGCGATGCGCGGGGCGAGGGAGCGCCGTCGGGGATGCGCGCGGTTAGCTCTTGCCGGCCTTGACGAACGGACAGCCGCCCTGGTCCAGCGGCCGGAACGCTTCGTCGCCCGGCACCGTCGCCAGCTTGGTGTAGAGGTCCCACTCGCCCTTCGACTCCGAGGGCTTCTTGACCTGCATCAGGTACATGTCGTGGATCATGCGGCCGTCCTCGCGGATGTGGCCGTTCTTGGTGAAGAAGTCGTTGATCGGCGTCGCCTTCATCTTGGCCACCACCGCCTTCGCCTCGTCGGTGCCGGTCGCCTTGATCGCGTTCAGGTAATGGATAAGCGACGAGTAGACGCCGGCCTGATACGACGTCGGCATCAGGCCGCGCTTCTCGTAGAACCGCTTGGACCAAGCGCGGGCTTCGTCGTCCTGATCCCAGTAGAAGCCTTCCGTGAGAAGCAGGCCCTGCGCCGCTTGCAGCCCGAGACTGTGGGTGTCGTCGATGTTGATGAGCAACGCGACGAGGTTCTGGTCACCCTGCGTCAGGCCGAACTCGGCGGCCTGCTTCACCGCGGTCTGCGTGTCGCCGCCGGCATTGGCGAGCCCGACTGCCTTGGCCTTCGACGCCTGCGCCTGGAGCAGGAAGGAGGAGAAGTCGGACGTGCCGAACGGCGCGCGCACCGCCCCGAGCACCTTGCCGCCGCTCTGCGTCACCACGTCGCTCGCGTCGCGCTCCAGGGCGTGGCCGAACGCATAGTCGGCGGTGATGAAGAACCACGTGTCGTTGCCGCGCTTCACGGCCGCCGAACCGGCGACGCGCGCCAGCGCAAAGGTGTCGTACGTCCAATGGATGCCGGTCGGCGAACAGGCCTTGCCCGTGAGGTCGGAAGAGCCGCCGCCGGAGATCAGGAACACGCGGTTCTTTTCCTTGGTAATCTGCTGCACCGCCAGCGCGACGGAAGAAGTCGGCACGTCGACGATGACGTCGACCTTCTCGTTGTCGATCCAGCTGCGCGCGATGTTCGCTCCGACATCCGGCTTGTTGAGGTGGTCGGCCGAAACCAGCTCGATCTTCTTGCCGAGCACGGAGCCGCCGAAATCGGCGACCGCCATCTCTGCCGCGACGACGGAGCCCTGACCGGTGCTGTCGGCGTAGATGCTGCTCATGTCCGAGAGCACGCCGATCTTGACGACGTCGTCGGATATCTGGGCATGCGCCGCCATAGCCGTCCCGGCGAGCAGGGCGCACGCCGCAACCGCTGAGCAAACAGAAGTCCTCATTGTTCCCTCCCCGTTATTTCGGCGAGAGCGTATCGTGAACCTCCGCAAGAGCAATAGGACAAAACGCCGGGCGCCGCTGCCGCGCAGGAGCAGGACTGCTTATATGGTCGGCCTCGGTCGTTGACCGACGCCGAGCGGGTTTCGCCCTGACGCCGCGCAGGCTCGACCAACGGCCGATGAGGCAAGCTCAACGGCCGTTGGTATCATCCCTCGAACCGCGTCAGCGCGTTCCCTTGAAGACTGCGAAGGACGCGAAGCCCGGGCCGAGGAAA
>DASWRT010000050.1:0-4137 GCA_036403035.1 Allostellaceae bacterium
GCACCATGAACAGCGTCGCCCCCTGCCGCCGGGCCAGCGCATCGAGATCGTCGCTCAGCACCTTCGGCAAAGCGAGGGACAAGCTCGCGCCGCGGAAGTTCTGCACCGGCGGGCGCGGCCGGTCGGTCGGCAGGTCGAGCGCTGCCGGGGCCCCGGCCAGACGGTCCTTCCAGTAGCGGATCTGCCGCTCGAGTGCCTCGCCGCGCAGCCAGCTACGCTGCCACAGCGCGTAATCCGCATACTGGATCGGCAGTTCCGGCAAGGGCGAGGGTCGTCCCTCGGCATAGGCCGCGTACAAGGCGCCGATCTCGCGGATCAGCAGGCTGCGCGACCAGCCGTCGGAGACGATGTGGTGCATCGTGGCCACCGCGACGTGCTCGTCGGGGGCCAGCCGCAGCAGCGCCGCCCGGAACAGCGGGCCGCGCGCCAAGTCGAACGGCTGCTCCGCCACCCGGCGCGCCAGACGCCGTGCCTCCTCGCTACGCCGGTCGTCCTCCAGCGCGGAGAGGTCGATGCGCTCGAGACGGAATAGGTCGGGCGAATCGATTACTTGCTCCGGGGAGCCGTCGCCATTCGCCGAGACGGCGAAGCGCGTGCGCAGGGACTCGTGCCGCCGCACGATCTCGCATAGCGCCCGCTCGAACGCCTGCTCGTCGAAGAGCCCGCTCAGCCGAACCGCAGCGGGGATGTTGTAGGCCGCGCCGAGCGTCTCGATCTGCTCGAGCAGCCATAGCCGCTCCTGCGAATAGGACAGCGGAATGCGCGGCGGGCGCGGCCGGGCCGGCTGCAGCAGCGGCCGTGCGTGGGACGTTGCAGCGGCGGCGGCGGTAGCCGCTTGCTGCAAAAACTCGATGATCCCGCTCTTCAGCTCCCGGATTTGGGAAAGCCGCACCTCCGTTATCGCCCCCTTCGGGGCGTGGTAATGCAGACGGCCGTCCTCGGTCCAAAGGCGGACGCCGTCGCGCCGCAATGCGGCCAGCAGCGCCTGAACCTTGATCATCGGTGGGTTGTGCATCCCAGCCCCAGAAAATGTGAGTCCAGCCGGCGAATGCGCCTCATTCCGTCACTCGGACGCCGCCGTAAATCGCACGCGTCCCGGCGGAGTACGCGCCGTCAGTCGGAGAGTCGGCCTTGTCTCCTTCATCGGGTCCGGATGTCGTCGATCAAGTTCGCCGGCCGGCCGTCGACGATGGTCCGGTTGATCATCGGGTGCAGCTCGTGCGTCGGACCGTAGTCGCTGTCCGGGTGATACGCGATCACCGCCATCTCCGAGTCCACCGTCACGAAGCCGTGGATCCCCTCCGCCGGGATCACGAAGACACGGCCCGGGATCAGCGGGATCGATCCGGACGGCGTCGTGCATTCGCCCCGGCCGCGGATCACCACACCCACCCGCATCGACGGATGCGTGTGGTGCGTCTGCGTCACTCCCGGCGGGAAGTACAGCAGGTTCAGGCACGCGTCGCCCATCATCACCGGCGGGATGAGCAGCGAGTCCGTGCAGCCGTCGATATACTTCAGACGGCCGCGCCGCTCGACCGGCCCGCCGATGTTGAAAAAGCTGTCATAGCCGAGGCGCGACACCGCAATGCCGGCGCCGGCGCCGCGGATCGTCGTCGCGCCGGGAGCCGAGAAATACATCCCGCCGGAGAGATTGAAGGTTCCGGAGACGTGTTCGAGCGTGACGGAACCCTCGTGCACGTACCCGAAATGCGTCGCGCCTTCCTCAAGTTGCAGCAGGCTGTCCGACCAGCTCCACAGCTTAGTCGGAAAGGGATCATCGCCCATGTCCGCCAGCAGCCCGTGCGACAACCCGTAGGGTATGAAGGAGCCTTCGTTCAGCTGTCCCATTCTCGAACCTTCTACTCTCCCGAATCCCGCCATGTTCGTTCAGAATTATTCCTTACGGCGCACTTACTCCGCAGGGGGGCGACGCCATGCCTGTCAAGGAGAATCGGGCGCTTATATGAAGCCGCTCTCGTGGGTGCCGACCTCGGCAGTCTCCTGCTCCGAGCGGGTCCATTGGATATTGTCTATGACGTCCGCGAGAGCCGCGATGGTCGGCGCTTCGAAGAGCGTACGGAGCGGCAGTTCGATGCCGAACACCTCGCGCAGGCGCGCCGCCATCAGCGTCGCCAGCAGGGAATGCCCGCCCAAGTCGAAGAAGTTGTCCCGGGTTCCGATCCGTTCGACACCCAGCACCTCCAGCCAGATCTCCGCCAGCGCCTCCTCGGTCGGCGTGCTCGGCTCAACATAGCGTTGCTCCGGCGGCTGCTCCTCGCTGCTCGGCGACGGCAAGTCATCGACGTCGACCTCGCCGTCCGCCGTCAGCGGCAGCGCCGCGAGCGGCACGATGTGCGCCGGGACCATGTATTCCGGTAGCAGCCGCCGCACCGCGTCGCGCAACGACGACGCCTCCAAGGCCGGACCGCCCGCCTCGCCGACCACATACCCGATAAGGCTTGCCCCGCCGACGACGCCGAGTTGCTCCTCCCGCGCCAGCGCCACCACAGCTTCCCGCACTCCCGGCAAAGCCGAGAGCGCGTCCTCGACCGCGCCAAGCTCGATCGCGTAGCCGCGTAGCGTGATCCGGCGATCCAGCCGCCCGACCAGCTCCAGGCGCCCCTCCCGCCACCGCGCCAGCTCCCCGGTCCGGTACAGCCGCGCGCCCGGCTCGAACGGATCGGGAATGAAGGCTTCCGCGGTCAAATCCGGCCGGCCGAAATAGCCGCGCGCCATCGGCAGCCCGCCGACATACAGCTCCCCGGTGACGCCTGCCGGCGCGAGCGCCAGCGAGTCGGCGTCGAGGACATAGGCCCGCACGTTCGGGATCGGCCGCCCCCTTCGGATACGCCGCCCCCAACTCGCCGCGCCGTCGCCGAAGCCGAGAGAGATCGCCCCCTCCTCCGCCGGAAGCAGCGTAATCCCGTGCAGCAGCGTCGCGGTGCGCCGCTCTCCGCCGCCGCCGTCTCGCGTCGTCGGCGACGAACCGAACCGGAAGCCTTCGCCGGAGATCAACCGCGCGAGGACGGCCAACTCATCGGTCGGGGCCGCTGCGCCCGACCGCAACTGGTTCACCGCGCCGGCATGAGTGCAGGCGAGCCCGCGAAGCCGTTCGGCAGCCTTCGGGGGATAGACCACACAGGCGAGATTGCCGGAATGCACGTCGCTGACGCGCGACGGCTTCGACGACGCCGTGGCAATGCTCGACCAGTCGGCGTCCAGCCGCACGAGCCGTACCTCGTCGTGATCCCGCAGCCGCGACTCCAGAGCCTGCTGCGTCACGACGATGCCGACCTTGGCATCACGGATCATGCGGCCGGCGCGGTCTTGCGGACTGCCCGGGTCGAGCCGGAGATACGCCCCGCCCGCCTTCAGGATGCCGAGCAGCCCGACCAGCAGGTCCGGCGAACGCTCCAGGCACAGCCCGACGACGATTTCGGGCCCGACGCCCAACGACCGGAGATAATGGGCCAGCCGGTTTGCCCGCGCGTCCAGCTCACCATAACTGAGCTGCTCACCGTCTGAAGCCACCACCGCGGTTGCATCCGGCGTCCGCGCCGCCTGCTCGGCGAAGAGGTCGTGGATGCATTGGCCGCCGGGATACGCCGCCGCCGTCGCGTTCCACTCGACCAGAAGCTGATGCCGCTCCGCCTCGCTCAACAGTGGAAGCTCCGACAGACGCGCATTCGGATTCGCGACGATCCCCTCGATCACGGTCCGGAAATGACCCGCCAGACGCTCGATCGTCGCGGCGTCGAACAGCGCCGTCGCATACTCGAGCCAGCACGCCACCCCCACGTCGGTCTCCGACAATCGGAGCATCAACTCGAACCGCGCGCCGACGTCCTCGTCCGAGACCGAACTGACTTCCAATCCCGGAAGGGTGAGCAGCGACGACGAATCGACGCTGTACGAGTTGATCGCGACCTGGAACACGGGCGGGCGCGAGAGGTCGCGCGCCGGGTTCAGCTCCTCGACCAGCTTCTCGAACGGCAGATCCTGATGCGCAAAGGCGCCCAGCGCCGTCTCCCGCACGCGCCGGAGAAGCACGCGGAAGCTCGGATCGCCCGACAGGTCCGTGCGCAGCGCCAGCATGTTCAGGAAGAAGCCGATCAGCCCCTCGGTCTGGCGGTC
>DASWRT010000051.1:0-23156 GCA_036403035.1 Allostellaceae bacterium
GCACCACCGCGCAAGTGATCCTGTTCACTGGTCCTTTATGGTGCGCCGACCGGATTGAGCGGTCGCACGGGCTTCCGTGCCGGGCGAATTGCCGGCGAATGCGGTGATCTCGCGGTTCGTCCGTACCGAGCGCCGGATTGCCGGAATTCCATTTTGGATATAAGCTGCGTTGTCGGAGGGCTCCGCTCTCCATTGCTCTTTGACATCGTGAATAGGTTATGGAAGGCGGCCAGGAAAGTGCACGGCCGGAATCCGGAAGTCGGGCGTGAAAAACAGGAGCGAAACAGGAAAATAACAGGCACGAGAACAGGAGGGAAACAGGACGGGTACCTGTTAACTGGATGAACGGAAGCCGTCAACGCATTGAAATCGCTGATGTCCGAATCGAGCGCTTCCGTCCGGGCTCCTGTTTTAACAGGCGGACCGGTGCGGAGGGCCGATCCAATATGTCCGAAACGGTGTGGAGACCGCTCGACCAGCGCAGTCCCGGCGCGATGCCGGCCGGGTTTCACGCCGCATTAAGGGTGGCGGCGGATCATCGTTCGGCATTCTCGTCTGGAGACGCCGTCATGCTCGCCTGGGCGTTGCGCACGCTGCTGCTATGGATCTTTCTCGGGCTCGCCGGCTACTGGGCCTGGGAGAACTGGCCGAAGGACGGCAGCGGCGGCGCCAGTGCGGCATCGGTCGCGCAGCCGCCGCGACGGAGCGGTGCAACCCAGTCCATCTCGAACCAGATCGTTTACCACGCCGACTCGCGCGGGCATTTCTACGTCACCGCCGCGGTCAACGGGGTGCCGATCCGGTTCATGGTCGATACCGGCGCGTCGGCGGTCATGCTGACGCCGGAGGATGCCGAGGCGGCGGGGATCGGCCGCGGCAGCCTGCGCTATTCGATCCCCGTGGACACGGCAAACGGCCGCGCCTACTTCGCGCCGGTGACGCTGCGCGAGGTGCGGCTGGAGCAGCTCAGCATCGACGACGTCCAGGCCGCGGTCGGCGAGGCCGGGCTGCGGACGTCGCTGCTCGGCATGAGCCTCCTGCGCCGCCTCGACGGGTACGAGATCCAGGGCGACCGGCTGGTGATCCGCTGGTAGGGCGGGGGCCGCGCCCACTCCTTACCGCGGCGGGCGAGGCGTCACCCGCAGCTCGTCCTGCATCAGCAGCACGGACTGGAACTTGCGGCCGATCTCGCGGGTAAGGTCGCTCGCCTCCTGCGGGTTGTGCACGACGCGCGGCGTCAGCAGCACGATCAGCTCGGTCCGCGTCGCGGTGTCGTTGCGGTTGCCGAAGAGCGTGCCGAGGATCGGGATCGCGTGCAGGTACGGGATGCCGCTGTCGCTCTTCGATCCGTCGTCGCGGATCAGGCCGCCGAGCAGGATCGTCTCGCCGCTCTGCACGCCGATCTCGCTGCGGATGCGGCGCTGGCGGATCGTCGGCGAGTCGATGTTCGAGGTCGTCGTGCGGACGACGTCGCTGACCGACTGGCTGATGCCCAGCGTGACGAAGCCCGAGGCGTTGACCCGCGGCGTCACCTCCAGCACGACGCCGGTGTCGCGGTACTGGATCGCGTTCACGGTGAGCGGCGTGGCGGTCAGCGTGCTCGTCGCGGTCTGCGTCACGATCGGCACGACGTCGCCGACCTGAAGCCGCGCGGTCTGGTTGTCGAGGACGAAGAGCCGCGGCGTCGACAGCAGGGTCGTCTCGGTCTGCGTCGACAGCGCCTGGATGAGCGCGCGGGCGTTGCCGTTGACCTGATAGAACGCCGAGAAGCCGGGCACGGCGGGGGTGATGCCGGTGGCGACCGCGCCCGTGGTCAGCAGCGTGCCGAAATTGCCCGAGTTGAGGAAATACTCGACGCCGTATTGCAGGCCGTTGTCCAGCACGACCTCGGCGAGCGTCGCCTCGATCAGCACCTGGAGCGGCGGGATGTCGATCTGGTCGAGCACCTGCTGCACCTGCGCGTACTCGCGCGGCGTCGCCATGATCAGCAGGCTGTTGTTGGCCTCGTCGGCACGGATGCGCGGGCCCGTCGTGTCGGGCGTCTGGCCCGCCGCGGCAGCCGCTGCGGCGTCGTTCGGCGGGGCGGCGCGTGGGCGCGCCATGGCGCCGCCGCCGGGCTCGGTCTGCGAGTCCGCCGAGAACGCGTCGCCGTAGCCCGGCAAGGCCGACCCCGGCTGCACGACGCCGGCCGGCGCCCCGGTGATCGTGCCGAGCGGCGACGGGGCGAGGTCGGGCGAGCCGGCGGGCGCGGCCGGCTGCTGTCCCGTCTCGGCCGGCGGCGGGGCGTTGCGCGAGAAGGCGCCTTGCAGCGTCCGGGCGACATCGGCCGCCTTCCCGTGCTGGACGTAATAGACGTAGAGCTGCGGCTCGTTGATCCGGCGGACCTTGTCGAGCCGGCTGATCCAGCTCTGCGCCTCCTCGATGTAGCGCGGCTCGCGGGACAGCACGATGATCGCGTTGAGCCGCTCGACCGGGATGAAGCGGATCACGTTGGTGTCCGCCGCCTTGCGCGCCGCGCCGAACATCGCGTTCAGCTCCGGCAGCACGGTCGTCGCGTCGGCGTTCTGCAGCAGCACCATCGCGATCTGCGTGCCGGCGAGCTTATCGATGTCGAAGATGTCGACCACCTGCCGCGCCGCCGCGATGTCCTGGGCGCTTCCCTGGACCAGCAGCACGTTGCGCGCGTCGTCGGCGAGCAGCACGCTCCCCGCCGGCAGCGTCGGCTCGATCAGGTGCTGGAGTTCCGTCGGCGTCATGAAGCGCGGCGCGATGACCTGAAGCCGCTGTCCCGGCAGTCCGCCGCTGCCGCGCCCGAGCATCCGCTTGCCGCCCTCGCGCAGCGGGACGACGCGGATGAGCCCGTCCGCCTCGACCATCGTGGCGCCGCGGCTGTTGAGCAGCGCCTCCAGGATCGGCAGGACCTGATCCTGGGCCAGCGGCTGGCTCACCGACAGCGTGACGGTGCCCTGGACGTCCGGGTCGATCGCATAGTTGCGCTTGAGGATGTCGCGCAGCACCGCGCCGACGACCTCGCGGATGTCGGTGTCCTCGAAATTGAGCGTGATGTCGCCGGCCGGGCGCGGCGCTGCGGCGGCGGCCGGCGAGGACGAGGAGGGTGCGACGGCGCGGGCGCCTCCGGCGAAGAGCGGTTGCCTCGGCACGCTCCGCGCCTCCTCGCCGCGCTGCGGTCCGATCGCGATCGGCGCGGGAGGGCGGCCTGCCGGGCCGGGCGCGGTTGGAGCCGGCTCGCCTTGCGCCAGGGGTGGCGGAACCTGCGGCAGCGGCACCTCGCGAACCTGCTCGATGCCGCACCCGGCGAGCAGCGCCACGCCGAGCCATGCCGCAGTGGCGGTGACGGCCGTGCAGAGCCGGCCGCCGCGCCGCGCCGTCGCGGCGCTACCCCCAAAACGCATTCCTCGAACGCGCCCCCAGACGCGAAATCAACGTGCCGAACGAGAACCGCCGGCGGCGTCGGGCGCCGGCGAGAAGAAAGAGCGTCGGGCGATCCGGCGGCGGACGGGCGGGGCGGAGCGAGCCGCCTCCATCCGTCCGCCGCGGCGGTTGCCTTACTGCTTCAGGTAGTCGTGGATGACGCGGCCGTACGGCAGCGTCAGGTCGGCGATGAAGTGGCGGCCGCCGATGATCTTGCGGACCGGGAAGTCGGCGACCGGCGCGTTGACGTGCGGGACGAGGTGCAGCCGCGCCGGCCCCGTCCAAGAGCCCTTCACGGTGATCTCGGTGAGGTTGTAGGCGACGAGCTGCGCGATCGCGGGGTTGCCGTCGACGCCGGGGATGAGCTTGAGGTTGCACTGCATCTTCTGCAGCGCCTCGTACGTCTTGTTGACGTCGCGGACGTGCGGCTCATGCTTGTAGGCCATCGTGCCCATCGCGACCAGTTGGCCCGCGTAGTGCAGCGTGCCGGTCAGCGTGTCGTGCACGATCTCCATCTTCGGATCGGCGTTCTTCTTCGGGAAGCCCCAGATCTCGCGGCCGGCCGCGATCGGCGGCTCGTCGTCGAGATACATCTGCGCGGTGAAGTTGCAGGGCGTGCCCTGGTAGGTGCAGGGGATGACGACACCGCTCTCGGTGTAGTCGCCGAAGCCCGAGCTGTCCGGCATCCGGATCCACTCGTAGTAGATGACCGATTCCGGCACCGGGACGAGCGGCTCCGGCACGGCCTGACGGACCGCCTCGGGGTCGGTCTCGTAGGCGACGATGAAGTATTCGCGGTTGACGAAGCGGTATGGACCGTGCGGGTAGCTCGGGCTGGCCGGCGGCATCGACGGCAGCTTCAGGATATCTTCGCGATTCATGAATTGATCCCCTGTGGTAACGCCCCTCCGCGTTCGCTGTCGCGATCCGCGGCACTGTCGCGACTCTCCCTGCCCGGCTGCGTCCCGTCGATCACGGATAGAGGCGGCGTAGAGGGAATTTCGCTATTTGTCGTTGCGGGATCACCGCTGGTAAAGTGTCAGCGGAGATCGGGGAGACGATACGCGATGCGTCAGGTTGTGACAACGATGCTCTGCGGCCTGCTTCTGACGACGGCCGCAGCAGCGACAGAGGCCGAATCGAAGCGCGGGCCGGCGCCGTACGACCCCGCCGAGCAGGTCGATACGCGCGCTTTCTTCACCGGCCGGACGGTGAGCGCGGTGACTTATCTTCCGCAGTCCGCGCCGAAGCCGGGACCGAACAATACCGGCGCGTCGTCGCTGCTGACGGTGATGTTCCAGGCTTATCTACAGCCGGACGGGACGGCGCTCGTGCGGGCGTGGGATCCGCCGGCGAACCGATACACGGCGGTGACGCGCCAGTACTGGCGGATCGACGGCGATACTTTCTGCATTGCCGTGCCGGCCTTCCAGCAGACGGAGCCGATGTGCCTCGACATCCATGTCTGGGGCCCGAACTTCGCCGGCACCGGCCTCAACGCGAACGGGATGATGAAGGGCGACGCGCTGCCGGGCAATCGCCTGGGAAGCTGACGCCGTCGTCGTTCGCCTGCGGCCGAAAGGCACCGGTCGGGAAAGCTCCGGGGGCGGGGGGCGGAAACTCATCCCCCGCCCCCGGCGGCGTCTTCAGTCTTTGCTCAGAGGAACTTCGCCGCGATGTCGGTCGACGACCGGACGTTCAGGTCGTCGAAATGCATTCGGAGGAACGCCTCGGCGCGCTCGCGGCCGATCCCGTAGAGACGCATCAGGTGATCCCAATCGGAGTTGATCTTGCTCGACACCGTCATCCGTGCCATCACGTCCTCGGCGTCGATCGTGTGGATCAGCACGCGCTTGTGCCGGTTGTCGCCCTGGTCGACGAGTTGGCTGACGAACTGGATAACCCGCATCTCGCGCATCAGGCTCGAATTGAACGACAGTGTGTTGATGCGGTCGAAGATCGCCGGCGCCTCGGTGGGCACCTCCGGAATGTTGATCGGGTTGATCTGCACGATCAGGATGTCGCGCGACTCGCATTCGTAGATCAGCGGGAAGAGCGGCGGGTTGCCCATATAGCCGCCATCCCAGTAATGCTCGCCGTTCACCTCGACCGCCTTGAAGAGGAAGGGCAGGCAGCCGGAGGCGAGCACCGCGTTCACCGACAGCTCTTCGTGCGGGAAGACCTTGACCCGGCCGGTCAGCACGTTGGTCGCGCAGAGGAACAGCTTGACCGTGTTCTGGTGCTTCATGAACTCGAAGTCGACGACATCGAGCAGCACGTCGCGCAGCGGGTTCAGGTCGAACGGGTTGAGCTGGTAGGGCGACATCAGCCGCGACACCATGTCCAGCATGTGCCACATCGGCGAGAATTCGAGGCCGCCGGTGCCCATCATCTTGTCGAGCCAGGAGGGCTGCAACGGCCCTTTCCGCCCGGCATCGGAAATCCTCTTCCAGAAGTTCGCGAGTTCCTGCCGCGCCCGCGCGGGTCCGCCTTTGCTGAGCCCGTAAGCGGTGACCGTCGCGTTCATCGCCCCGGCGCTGGTCCCGACGAGGCCTTCGATCTCGATCCGCTCGTCCTCGAGCAGGCGGTCGACGACGCCCCAGGTGAAGGCGCCATGCGAGCCGCCGCCCTGGAAGGCGAGGCTGATCTTCTTGCGGGCCGGCGCCGCCTGCGTCGGCACATCGGACCTGCCGGCCGTCGCCGCAGCCGAACGTGGGGAACCCGTTTCCTTTTTCGTCTCGGCGGATGCGGATGCGCGTGCTGCTCTCTTTCGCCCGGGGGCGTTCTTCGTCGGCATGGTGCGACCTGCTTTTCTGGGCGATGAATCTGCAAGGTGAGGGAGTATTCTACAGCCGACACTTTATAAACCGTCAATGGATAAGGCCGGACCGTCATGACAATCGTCACGCGGCTTCATATCGCCGAAGGCGACATCACCAAGCTGGCCGTCGATGCGATCGTCAATGCCGCCAACACGAGCCTGCTCGGCGGCGGCGGGGTCGACGGCGCGATCCACCGCGCCGCCGGGCCGGAGCTTCTTGCCGAGTGCCGCACGATCGGCGGTTGCCCCACCGGCGAGGCGCGGATCACCAGGGGCTACCGCCTGCCGGCGCGGTTCGTCATCCATACGGCCGGCCCGGTGTGGCGCGGCGGCGGGCACGGCGAGGAGGACCTGCTGGCCTCCTGCTACCGCAACAGCCTCGCGCTCGCCGCCGCGACCGGCGGAATCCGCAGCATCGCCTTCCCGGCGATCTCGACCGGCATCTACGGCTTCCCGGCGGGACGGGCCGCGGAGATCGCCGTCGCTGAATCCCGCGCGTTCCTCACGGCCGACGATACGATCGAACGCGTGATCTTCGTCTGCTTCAACGCGGAAGCGGCCGGGCATTACAGGCGGCTGCTCGGCACTAAATAAAGCATCGTAAATAATAAGAATTCATAACGACGTCCCAATGTAACGTAGGGGCGGGGCTTGCCCCGCCCGTGTGTGCTATGCAGCGCAGCGCGGCGTCGCCGCGACGCGGGCGGCCCAAGGGCCGTCCCTACAGTTATCTATCACCTAATTGGGTTGAGAATTCGGCTTTATACCCGTCTCCCGCTCGCGCGGTCGAAGACGTGGATATGCTCCGGCGCAACGGCGAGCGGCACCGTGTCGCCTGCCGCGATGCGCACCGTGCCGGGCAGCCGGGCCAGCAGCGGCGGCGCGCCGGGCGCGACCGAGCCGTGGACGATGGTGTCGGCGCCGAGCAGTTCGGCCAACTCGACGCGGATGGTGAACTGCGCTCCTTCGCCGTGCACCGCGAGGTGCTCCGGCCGAAGGCCGACCGTCACCTCCCGGCCCAGGTCGGCCACGATGTCGGGCGGGAGCGGCATGCGGGCACCGCCGGCGAGGGCGAGCGCGCCATTGTCCATTACTGCCGGCAGGAAGTTCATCGACGGCGAGCCGATGAAGCCGGCGACGAACACGGTTTCCGGCCGCTCGTAGAGCGCGATCGGCGGGCCGATCTGCTCGGCGACGCCGCCGTTCATCACGATCAGCCGGTCGGCGAGGGTCATCGCCTCGACCTGGTCGTGCGTCACGTAGATCGAGGTCGTGCCGAGCGACTGCTGCAATTTCCTGATCTCGACGCGCATCTGCACGCGGAGCTGCGCGTCGAGGTTGGAGAGCGGCTCGTCGAACAGGAAGACCTGCGGGTCGCGGACGATGGCGCGGCCCATCGCGACGCGCTGCCGCTGCCCGCCCGAGAGCTGACGCGGCTTGCGGGCGAGCAGCTTCTCCAGTTGCAGGATCGCCGCCGCCTTCGCGACGCGGTCGCCGATCTCGGCCTTCGACAGCCCGCGGATGCGGAGCCCGTAGGCCATGTTGTCGAACACCGTCATGTGCGGGTAGAGCGCGTAGTTCTGGAACACCATCGCGATGTCCCGGTCCTTCGGCTCGACGGCGTTGACCACCCGGCCGCCGATCGCGATCTCGCCGGACGTGATCTCCTCCAGCCCCGCCACCATGCGCAGCAAGGTCGACTTGCCGCAGCCGGACGGGCCGACCACGACGACCAGCTCGCCGTCGGCGATGTCGCACGAGACGCCGTGGATCACCGCCGTGCCGCCGTAGGATTTGCGCACGTCGCGCAGGCTGACTTGCGCCATCGCTCTATTTCTCGCTCTCGACCAGGCCCTTCACGAACCAGCGCTGCATCAGCACGACGACGAGGACCGGCGGCAGCATCGCTAGGATCGTCGTCGCCATCACGAGGCCCCAGGAGGTGAGCGCGTCGCCGACGCCGATCATCTGCCGGATGCCGATCACGATCGTCGCCATCGTCGGACTGTTGGTGACGAGCAGCGGCCAGAGATACTGGTTCCAGCCGTAGATGAAGAGGATCACGAAGAGCGCCGCGATGTTGGTCCGCGACAGCGGCAGCACAGTGTCCCAGAAGAAGCGCAGCGGCCCCGCGCCGTCGATCTTCGCCGCCTCGACCAGCTCGTCCGGAATCGTCAGGAAGAACTGCCGGAACAGCAGCGTCGCCGTCGCGGACGCGATCAGCGGGATGGTGAGTCCGGCATAGGTGTCGATCATCCCGAGATCGGCGACGACCTTGTAGGTCGGCACGATCCGCACCTCGACCGGCAGCATCAGCGTGACGAAGATCATCCAGAAGAAGACCGGGCGCAGCGGGAAGCGGAAGAACACGACGGCATAGGCCGAGAGGATCGAAATCGCGATCTTGCCCACCGCGATGCCCAGAGCCATCACGAGGCTGTTCGCCATCATCCGGCCGACGCCCTGGTTGCTGGTCAGCACCGTGCCGCCGGTCAGCGCCTGGAGATAGTTCGCGACGAGCTGCCGCCCCGGCAGCAGGGGCATCGGCGCGTTCAGGATATCCGCCGAGGTCAGCGTCGAGGCGACGAACGTGACGTAGATCGGGAAGGCGACGATCAGCACGCCCAGCACCAGCACGAGGTGCGGCAGCCAGTCGATCCGACGGCGACCCGTCCCGCTGCCCGCGGCCTCTTCCATCAGTAATGGACCCTGCGTTCGACGTAGCGGAACTGGACCGCGGTCAGCGCGACGACGATCGCCATCAGGATCACCGACTGCGCCGCCGAACCGCCGAGATCGAGCCCGACCACGCCGTCGTACCAGACCTTGAAGACGAGGATCTCGGTCGCCTTCGCCGGGCCGCCGCCGGTCACGCTATGGATGACGCCGAACGTCTCGAAGAAGGCGTAGACGATGTTGACGGTGAGCAGGAAGAAGGTCGTCGGCGACAGCAGCGGCAGCACGATAGTCCAGAAGCGGCGGTTGCGGCTCGCGCCGTCGATCGCCGCCGCCTCCAGCACCGATTTCGGGATCGATTGCAGCCCGGCGAGGAAGAACAGGAAGTCGTAGCTGATCTGTTTCCATGCCGCGGCGAGGATCACCAGCAGCATCGCCTGATTGCCGTCGAGCACGTAATTCCAGTCGATGCCGGCGCGGTGCAGCCAGTAGGCGACGATCCCGAGCGACGGCTGGAACATGAAGAGCCACAGCACGCCGGCGATCGCCGGCGCGATCGCATAGGGCAGCAGCAGGATCGTGCTGTAGACGGCGCGCCCCTTCGCGACCCGGTCCGCCATCACCGCCAGCAGCAGCGAGGGAACCAGCGCCAGCACCGTCACCGCGACGCTGAACACCGCCGTGATCGCCAGCGAGTGCAGATATCCGGGGTCGGTCAGGATGTCGGTGAAGTTGTCGAGCCCGGCGAAGACCGAGGAGAGCCCGAACGGATCCTCGCGCCGCGTCGAGTACCAGACCGCCTGTCCCGCCGGCCAGAAGAAGAAGACGATCGTGACCGCGACCTGCGGCAGGAGCAGCAGGTACGGCAGCAGCGCGCCGGGGAAGATCACCCGGCGCTGCATGGTGTCGAGGATCGGAAGAAGGGAACGTGAATCGGGGATCGGGGGGATGATTGAGGATCGGGGGGATGAGGAGTACCCCCAGAACTCCCTCTCCCGCCTGCGGGAGAGGGCAGGGGTGAGGGCCGGTGCCCCGCAGGCTCCGTCATAACCATCGAAGACAAAAGGGAACTCCCCTCACCCCGACCCTCTCCCGCGGGCGGGAGAGGGAGGCATTCGGCGGCCGTCGCGAGGAAGCTAAACTTCATCCCCTCGATCCCCAGCCATCCCCCCGATCTCCCTTACGGTTCTATTTACTTCTTACTTCGCCGTCTTCTCGAACTGGCGCAGGACGGCGTCGCCGCGCTTCACCGCGTCGTCGAGCGCCTGCTGCGCCGTCTGCTTGCCGGCGAAGGCGGTCTCCAGCTCCTCGGCCCAGGCGTCGCGGATCTGGGCGAGGTTGCCGAGGCGCAGGCCGCGCGAGTTGTCGGTCGGCTCCTTGTTGGTCAGCTCCTGGATCGGCACCTCGCGGCCGGGGTTCTTCTCGTAGAAGCCGCTCGCCTTGGTCGCCTCGTAGGCCGCCTTGGTGATCGGCAGATAACCCGTCACCTCGTGCAGCTCGCGCTGCACCGGCGTCTGCGAGAGATAGCTGAAGAACTTCGCGACGCCCGCGTACTCCTCCGGCTTCTTGCCGCCCATCACCCACAGGCTGGCGCCGCCGATGATCGTGTTCTGGGGCGCTCCCGCGGCATCGGGATAATAGGGCAGCTCGGCGACGCCGAAATCGAACTTCGCGTTGGCCTTGCCGATGCCGTAATAGCCCGACGAGGTCTGGATCATCCCGCACTCGCCGCTGGTGAACTTGCCCTCGGGCTCGGTGGTGCGGCCGCCATAGTCGAAGGTCTTGTCCTTCTGCAGCTCCGCGAGCGTCTGGATGTGCTTCACCTGAAGCGGACCATTGATCTTGATCTGCGCGCCGGTGCCGCCGAGGCCGTTCGCCTCGGTCGCGATCGGAAGGTTGTGCCAGACGCTGAATTCCTCGATCTGCGTCCAGGTGATCCAGCCCGCGGTGAAGCCGCAGCTCATGCCCGACGCCCGCAGCTTCTTCGCCGCGTCGAACCATTCCGGCCAGGTCTTCGGCGCCTTCTCGGGATCGAGCCCCGCCTTCCGGAAGGCGTCCTTGTTGTAGAAGGCGACCGCGGTCGAGGCGTTGAACGGTAGCGATAGCATCCTGCCGTCCGCCGTGCTGTAGTAGCCGGTGATCGCGGGCAGATAGGATTTCGGATCGAACGGCTCCTTGGCGTCCGCCATCATCTGATAGACCGGCTTCACCGCGCCCTTGGCGGCCATCATCGTCGCCGTGCCGACCTCGAAGATCTGGATGATGTGCGGCGCGCTTCCGGCGCGGAATGCGGCGATGCCGGCGTTCATCGTCTCGGCGTAGGTGCCCTTGAACACCGGGACGATCTTGTAGGCCGTCTGCGACGCGTTGAAATCCTCGGCGAGCTTGTTGACCCGGTCGCCATTGACCGAGGTCATCGCGTGCCACCATTGCAACTCGATCGGGCTGCCGGCGGCGCCCTGCGCGGCGGCCGGGCGGCTCCCGCCGGTCGCGGCGAGAGCGAGCGCCACCGCCGCCGTCGCGGCAAGCAACGAGGTCGTCCTGAGCATGATCCGGTTCCCCCCTGAAGGTCGCCGCGCGCGAACTGTGCCGGGCGAGCGTTGTCGTTCTAGTCCGGCCCAAATTGCCGGATTGCGACAATCTTGTGAAGGTTCGGCGGCGCACCGTCGCAGCCGCCATTGCCGCCCTGCCAGCGCTGCCCGTTGCTCGGCCGGCCGCCGCGCGGTATCAAACGGCATGATCTTCCGGCGTCTCTTCGAGTCGGCACCGCGTCGCCGCACCGTGACGGTCGAGCCTGCCGTACCGGAGCCGCCGCCGCTCGCCGTCGCCGGCGTGCCGGTTCAGGTGCGGCGCAGCCCGCGGGCGCGTCGCGCGGCGATCCGCGTCGACGGCGCGCATGACCGGGTCGAGCTGGTGGTGCCCGAGCGGATGCCGATGGGCGCCGCTCTCGCGTTCCTTGAGCGGCATCGCGGCTGGGTCGAGGCACGGCTCGCGGCGATCCCCGACCGCATCCCGTTCGTCCATGGCAGCGAGGTGCCGATCCTCGGCATCCCGCATCGGATCCGCCATGTCGGCGCGCGCGGCGCGCCGCCGGTACGGCTCGCGACGGGCGAGATCCAGGTGTTCGGGCAGGCGCCGCACGTGCCGCGGCGAGTCGCCGACTTCCTCCGGACGACGGCGCAGGAGGAACTGGCGCGCCGCGCCGAGGCGCTCGCCGCCAGCATCGGCCGCCGCGTCGGCCGCGTCACCGTGCGCGATACGAAGAGCCGCTGGGGAAGCTGCGCCGCCAACGGCAACCTCGCCTTCTCCTGGCGGCTGATCCTCGCGCCAGAACCGGTGCTGCATTACGTGGTCGCGCACGAGGTCGCGCACCTCGTCGAGATGAACCACGGACCGCGCTTCTGGCGCCTCGTCGCCGATCTTGCGCCGGGCAGCGAGCCGCACCGCGCATGGCTCAAGCGCAACCGCAACCTGCTGCTGCGCTACGGCTGACCAGCGGCGAGGATCGTTCCGTCCGCGTCGATGCGCGCCGTCGCCGGGAGAAGCGGCAGCATCTCCGGCGCGAGCTGAAGCGCCGGCAGTCCGCCGAAACCCATCTCGCGCGCCGCCAGCACGCCCAGGAGCAGGATCGCGTCGACCTCGCCCATGATCAGGGCGGCGGGGGCGATGCCGCGATGGATCAGCTCCAGCATCACGCTGCTCGCCGAACTGGAGCCGCGCGTCGCCGGCAGCGCGACGATCGCGCCGGCGAGCCGGACGCCGTGCTGCGGGTGGCGCACGTCGACGACCGCCGAGGTCGCCGGGTCGACGCCGCCCCAGAAGCTCAGCGGGTCGTCGAGCCGCAGCACCGGACCCGTTGCCTCGCCCGGGATCAGCACCCGCCCGCGCATCGCCGCCGCCGCCTCCGCGCCGCGTTCCGCCGTCATGCCCATAGCGCCTCCTCGCGCCGCACGACGCCGCTTGCGGCCGAGGCGACGCAGTCGGCAAGGCTGCCGAAGACCGTCGCATAGCCGGTGTTGCCGGGTGCGTAGTAGGCGAACTTCCCGGAGTTGGTCATCAGGACGCCCGACGAGGCCGGCAGCACCGGGGCGACGACGACGCAGGTGTCGATCACCGGCACGACGCCCTTCGCCGCGAGCGCCGCCGCTTCGCCGTCCCGTTCCAGATCCTGCCAGACGGCGCGGCTGGTGCAGGCGTAGAACGGCACGGCGAAGCGGGGAATGCCGGCGGCGAGCGTACGCAGCGCGTCGAACTCGGCACGCGAGAGATGCGGGCTGCCGATCGCGACGGCGTCGATCCGCGCGCCCGTGCCGGCCGCCGCGGTGGAAAGCGCGTCGCGCGCCTCGCGCACCATCGCCGGCGTCACTGCGATCCGTTCGCCGGGCGACCCGCCGCCGCCCTGGAGCGCGGCGTCGAGCGTCGGCGCTTCCGGCGTGCTGCCCACGGCGTGGAACAGCGCGACCGCGCCGCTCGACGCCGCCGCCGCGCCGAGCGCCTTCAGCCGATCCTCCGGCACCCCCGGCGGCAGGCCGGCGATCGCCGGCACGGCCGAGCCGGCGATCCGCCCGACGAGCGAGCCCAGCACCGGGTAGAACGCCTCGCTCTCCTTGAGCGCCGACGACAGGCCGCTCACGTCGAGGACGAGCGCCGCGCGGCGGTTCTCCGTCAGGTGCAGGCCGGTGTTCGGCGCGCGGCCGGTCAGTGCGCAGCAGATGTCGAGGAGGTCGCCCAGCCGGTTGGTGCGCGCGCCGAGCACCGAATTGACGAAGGCGACGGCGTTCGATTCGCCCCAGGCGACATGCGCGCCGAGCCGCGGACGGTGCCCGGCCTGATAGGGCGCGCAGGTCCAGGTCGGCCGGCAGCCCAGCGCCTCGTACGCCGCCATCTGCCGGCGCGCCATCGCGGCGCGCGCGGCGTCGTAGCGGACGCGCTCCGGATGCAGCAGATCGAGCGCGCCGACATTAAGCGTCGCCGGCACCCGGACCCGCCCGCCTCCGGCGGTGAGCCGCTCGGCGAAGAGCACGCCGGAATCGCCGTGATAGAGGCAGCCGTCGATGTGGGCGCTCTCGACCGCGACGAGATCCGCCGCGCCCAGCAGCTCGGCGGTCGCGACGACGAGCCGCGCCGCCGTCGCGGCCGCCGGTCCGCCGGCGCCGGCCAGCAGCACCGCCATGTCGTCGTCGAGCCTTACGCCGCCCATCCCCGCCACCCTTGTCCGCGGCCCGCATCGTAGGGCGGTTCGGTGCGGCAGGGTATGGCCCGCATTGCCGCCCCCTCTCCGGCGGAGCGGGGCTGTTCCTCACCGCGAGCTATCCATATGACCGGCGCTTGTCTTGGCGGTTGCAGTGCTACGGCATGCTTCTATGCTCGCCTCATGTTCCGCCCCGATTCGGCGCCGGTCACGGTGCTCCTCACCGCGCTCGCCGCTGTCGGCTCCTTCTCGATCTCGATCTACACCCCGTCGATGCCGGCGCTCGCCGTCGACCTCGCGACGACGGCCGACCGCGTGAAGCTGACGCTCAGCGTCTTCCTCGTCGGGTTCGCGGTGGGGCAGCTCGTCTACGGTCCGCTCTCCGACCGGTTCGGCCGCCGGGTCGTGCTGCTCGGCGGGCTCGCGCTCTACGTCGTCGGAAATATCGCCTGCGCCGCCGCGCCGACGATCGACGTCATGATCGCGGCCCGGTTCGTCCAGGCGCTCGGGGCGTGCGCCGGGCCGGCGCTCGGGCGGGCCGTGGTGCGCGACGTGCACGGCCGCGAGGGCGCGGCGCGCGTGCTCGCCTGGATCGCCGCGGCGACGGCGCTGTCCCCGGCGATCGGGCCGACGCTCGGCGGGCACATGCATGTCTGGTTCGGCTGGCGCGCGAACTTCGTTCTGCTCACGATCCTGGGCGCCCTGCTGCTGCTGGCGGTGTGGCGCGGGCTCGGCGAGACCAACCTCCGTCCGGATGAGCAGGCGACCGGCCTGTCGCGGATGGCCGCCAACTACGCGATGCTGCTGCGGCACCGCGAGTATCTCGCCTATCTCCTCTGCGGCAGCTTCCTGATCGGCGGTCTCTTCGCGTACATCGCGGCGGCCCCGTTCATCTTCATCGAGCGGCTCGGCGTTCCGCCGGACCATTACGGTTTGCTGTCGATCTTCACGACCGGCGCGTACATGGCGGGCGCGGTCGTCACGGCGCGGCTCAACGCGCGGGTGCCGATCGAGCGGATGGTGTGGATCGGCGTCATGGTGGCGCTGGCCGGGGCGCTGGCGATGCTGCCGGCCGCGCTGCTCGAACCCTCGGCGCCGGGCATCCTGGCGCCCATGATGGTGTTCGGGATCGGGCTCGGGATCGCCCTGCCGAATTGCCTCGCGGGCGGCATGGGGCCGTTCCCGCGGATCGCGGGCTCCGCCTCGGCGCTGCTCGGCTTCGCGCAGATGCTGGCGGCTGCCGGCGCGACGGTGACGGTGGCGGCCCTGCCGCAGCAATCGGTGCTTTCATTGGCCGAGGTCCTCGTTACCTGCTGCGTCGCGGCGCTGCTCAGCCGCGTGCGTCTGCGCCCCCTGGCGGCCTGAACTCGTCCCAGGCCCTGGGCCTACTTGCAGGAATAATAGAGCTTCGCCGTATCGCCGTTGTCGGTCTTGCCGAGCGTTTCCGGCTCCTTGAGGCCGTAGCGGCGGCAGACGCGCGCCGCGTCCTCCTCCGGCTGCGACGAACTGCCGGAGCTGGCCAGCGGCTCGTAGGAGACCACGCCGCCGACATCGCCGGGCGCCGCCTTGGGCGGCGGACCCCGCAAGGCTTCGGGCAGCTTCTGCTCAACCGCGCTGCCGCTGCACCCGGTCGCGGCAAGAACGACGACGCAGCAGCCGAACAGGGCGGCGAACGGAGATCGATGCATGCCTCGATAACGCCGAAGATGCCGAGACGTCCGTCCGGCGCGGGAGATCAAGGCACGGGCGCGGTTGTTGAACGGACAGGAGCAACCGGACCAAGGCCCGCCTCCAAGGGCTGAGCGAGCTTCCTTTCGCCCAGGATGCCGTCCGCTGGGGCGTCTTCACCATCGGCACCGGGTTCGGCAACGGGCACTTCGAGAATTTGTCGGCCGATAGAGACCCGGGAGCCGCCGCGTAAACGATGTCGCTGCCCCGGTCAGGCGGCCGGGGCGGCGGAGGACGCGTCCGGCGGTCCCGCCGAGGTGGCGGCGCCCGCGGAAGCGGGCGCGCCGCCGTGCCGCATCAGCCAGAGCAGGAGCAGCAGTCCCGGCAGCGCCGAAGCCGTGCTGATCAGGAAGAACTGGACCCAGCCGAACTGGTCGATGAGCCATCCACCCGACGCCGAAAGCGTCGTCCGGCCGACCGTCGCCAGCGCCGAGAGCAGCGCGTACTGCGTTGCGGTGAAGGCGCGGTTGCACAGGCTGGAGAGGTAGGCGACGAAGGCGGCGGAGCCCATGCCGGCGGCGAAGTTCTCGGCGCCGATCGTCACCGTCAGCATCCAGAGATCGTGCCCGGCATGCGCCTGGGCGATGTACAGGAGGTTGGCGAGCGCCTGCGTCACGCCGCAGGCGAGCAGCGCGCGCATCAGCCCGAGCCGGTAGACGACCGAGCCGCCCGCGGCGATGCCGAGCATGCTCGCGACGACGCCGAACACCTTGGTGATGCTCGCGATCTCCTCCTTGGAGAAGCCGAGCGTGATGTAGAACGGCCCGGACATGTGCCCGGCCATCGCGTCGCCGAGCTTGTACAGCATCACGAAGATCAGGACGACGAAGGCGCGCCGCGCCGACCAGAGGAAGGCTGCGCCGCCATCGCGGCCGTCGCTGCTGCCGGCCGCCGCGCTCTGCCGCCGCAGGAAATCGGCGAACGGCTGGATCACCATCACGGCGAACCAGTTCTCGCCGGGCGCGAGGCGCTGCTGGACCGAGACGGGTTCGCGCATCGAGAGCAGCGCCGCCGTTCCGATCGCGATGCCCGCGGCCATCGCCGCGTAGGTCCAGAACCAGCCGGCGGCGGCGGCGAGGAACAGCGCGCCGGCCGTCGACGCGATCATCGCGATGCGGTAGCCGACCTGCGTCGCGGCGGCGCCCGCGCCCTGCTCGTGGTCGGCGAGCAGCTCGACGCGCATCGCGTCGATCACGATGTCCTGGCTGGCCGAGAGGAACGCGACGAGCGCGGCGAGCGCGGCGGCCCGCGCCGGGGCGGCGGCCGGATCGACCGTGCCCAGCGCGAAGATCGCGCCGGCCAGCGCAATCTGCAGCAACAGCCCCCAGCCGCGCCGCCGCCCGAGCCGGTGCGTGACGTAGGGCAGGGGGCGGTCGAAGAGCGGCGCCCAGAGGAACTTGAACGTGTAGGCGATGCCGACCAGCCCGAACAGGCCGATCGCGGTCAGCGAGACGCCGACCTCCTTGAGCCAGATCGACAGGGTCGACCCGGTCAGCGCCAGCGGCAGGCCGCTGCCGAACCCCATGAACAGGATCGCCAGGATGCGGCGATCGCGATAGACCGCGAGCGAGGCGAGCCAGGATTTCATGGGCGAAGGCTCTCAGCTGTCAGCCATCGGCCGTCAGCTTTGCGGAGCTGAGAGCCGACGGCCGAAAGCTGATAGCTCAGGTTTGGTTAAGATTTCTTCTCGACGTCCGCCGCGACCTGCATCTTGACGATGTGGTCGGGGTCGCGGACGGTGCCGTTGCGGGCCTGGTCGCCCTTCTTGATCGCGTCGATATACTCCATCCCCGAGACGACCTTGCCCCAGACGGTGTACTTGCCGTCGAGGAAGGGGGACGGCGCGAAGCAGATGAAGAACTGGCTGTCGGCGCTGTTCGGGTCCTGCGACCGCGCCATCGACACGGTGCCGCGGACGTGCTTCTCGGAATTGAACTCGGCCTTGATCTTCTTGCCCGAGCCGCCGGTGCCGGTGCCGGTCGGATCGCCGGTCTGCGCCATGAAGCCGTCGATCACGCGGTGGAACGGCACGCCGTCATAGAAGCCGCGGCGCGTCAGCTCCTTGATCTGCGCGACGTGGTTGGGGGCAAGGTCCGGGCGCATTTCGATGACGACGCGCCCTGCCGGCACGTCCATGTACAGGGTGTTTTCGAGATCGGCCGCACTCACCGCCGCTCCTCCTATCAGGCAGAAGGCGGCAACGAGAGCGAAGATCCGTGCCAGTCTAGTCATGAGTCGTCCCGCCGGGGTTATCGAGGGCGGCGACCTTAGCGGAAGCGAAGGGGTGATAAAAGGATCGCGACCGGGCCGCTCACGCGGAATGCGGACGTATCCGCGGCAGCATGCTCCGCAGCACGTCGTCGCGAACGACGTAATGATGATAGAGCGCGGCGGCGGCGTGGAGCCCGACGAGGGCGAGCAGCGCGTAGGCTACGTATTCGTGGACCTCAAGGAGCTGTCGCGCCAGCGCCCGATCCTCGCCGACGAGCGCCGGCAGATGCACGACGTAGAAGAGGTCGACCGAGCGCCCGCGGGCGCCCGACTGGACCCAGCCCAGCACCGGCTCGATCAGCAGGACGGCATAGAGCAGCCACTGCACGAGACGCGCGGCGGCGATCTGCCATTGCGGCAGGTTCTGCGGCAGCTTCGGCTTCGGGGCGAACGGCCGGTAGACGAGGCGTCCGATCGTCAGCGCCAGGATCGTCAGTCCGATCGAGCGGTGCAGCGTGACGAGCGGCTGGTCCCAGGATTTGGGGAAGAAGTCGACCGTCCAGATGATCGCAAGGGCGATGGCCACAAGCGCCAGCGTCGTCCAATGGAAGGTGCGGCTGGCGCGCGAGTAGGCGGTACGGGAATCCAGAATGTCGCGAGGCACTTCAAGTCTCGTTACCACATGGGAACATGCGAGCGGTTGCCCGAGGTAACGCCCGCTATGCCCCATCAACTTGTCACTGAAATGGCGGCTGTCGAGCCCGCCGCCTCACCCGTCATTCCCGGAGGTCATCGAAGAACTCCTTCACGCGGGCGAAGAAGCCTGCGCTCTCGGGGCTGGTCTTGCCCTCCTCGCCGGCCTTCTCGAACTCGCGCAGCAGTTCCTGCTGGCGTTTCGTCAGGTTCATCGGCGTCTCGACGACGGACTGGATGTACATGTCGCCGCGCGCCGGCGAGCGCAGCACCGACATGCCCTTGCTCTTGAGCCGGAACTGGTGCCCGGACTGCGTGCCCGCCGGCACCGTCACGCGGGCACGGCTGCCGTCGATCGTCGGCACCTCGATCGTGCCGCCGAGCGCCGCCGTGGCCATCGAGATCGGCACGCGGCAGAAGATGTTGGCGCCATCGCGCTGGAACAGCCGATGCGGCGCGACGCTGATGAAGATATAGAGGTCGCCCGGATTGGCGCCGCGCACCCCGACCTCGCCCTCTCCGGCGAGCCGGATGCGCGTCCCATCCTCGACGCCGGCCGGTATGTTGACGGAGAGCGTCTTCTCCTTCTGGACGCGGCCCTGGCCGCCGCAGGAGCGGCACGGATTGTCGATGACGCGGCCCGCGCCCTGGCACGACGGACAGGTGCGCTCGATCGTGAAAAATCCCTGCTGCGCCCGGACCCGGCCGGCGCCGTGGCAGGTCGAGCAGGTGACCGGCTTCGACCCGGCTTCGGCGCCGCTGCCCTGGCAGCTCTCGCACGCCGTGAGCGTCGGCACGCGGATCGTCGTCTGCTTGCCCTTGAACGCCTCCTCAAGGGAGATCTCAAGGTTGTAGCGGAGGTCGCTGCCGCGGCCGGACGCCTGACCGCCGCGCCGGCCGCCCATGAACTCGCCGAACATCTCGTCGAAGATGTCTGCGAAGCCGGCGCCGAAGCCCGGACCGAAACCGAAGTCGCCGGGACCGCGCCCGCCGCCGCCGTTCTCGAAGGCGGCATGGCCGAAGCGGTCGTACGCGGCGCGCTTCTGCTCGTCCTTCAGGATGTCGTAAGCCTCGTTCAGCTCCTTGAACTTATGCTCCGCTTCCTTGTCACCCGGGTTGCGGTCCGGGTGGCACTGCATCGCGAGCTTGCGGAAGGCCCGCTTGATCTCGTCGGCGCTGGCCGTCTTCGAGACGCCAAGCGCGGCATAATAATCCTGCTTTGCCATCAGTCGTATTCCCCGCGGGCGACAGCCTCACGAGCGAAACCCCCTCTCCGGCAAGCGGAAAGGGGGCATGTCGTCGCTCGTGGGAGACGCACGGCCAGCTTAGGCCGAGCGGCTCTTCTTCTGGTCGTCGACCTCCTCGAAGTCGGCGTCGACCACCTTGTCGTCGGTGGCGTGGCCGCCGCTGCCCTGCGCACCGCCGCCGGCTGCGCCACCGGCCGCCGGTCCGGCACCGGCGTCATCGCCGCCGCCCTGCTGGGCCTTGTACATGGCCTCGCCGAGCTTCATCGACACCTGAGCCAGCGCCTCGGTCTTCGCCTTGATCGCGTCGGCATCCTCACCGCCGGTAACGCTCCGCAGCTCCTGGATCGCGGCCTCGACCGCCTGACGGTCGCCGGCAGGGATCTTGCCCTCGTTCTCGCGGATCGTCTTCTCGGTCGTGTGGATCAGCGCCTCGGCGTGGTTCTTCGCCTCGACCAGCTCTCGCCGTTTCTTGTCGTCGACGGCGTGTGCCTCGGCGTCCTTCACCATGCGGTCGATGTCGGCGTCGTTGAGGCCGCCCGATGCCTGGATGCGGATCTGCTGCTCCTTGCCGGTGGCCTTGTCCTTGGCCGAGACCTGGACGATGCCGTTGGCGTCGATGTCGAACGTGACCTCGACCTGCGGCACGCCGCGCGGCGCCGAGGGGATGCCGACCAGATCGAACTGGCCGAGCAGCTTGTTGTCCGCCGCCATCTCGCGCTCGCCCTGGAACACCCGGATCGTCACCGCGGTCTGGTTGTCCTCGGCGGTCGAGAAGGTCTGCGACTTCTTCGTCGGGATCGTCGTGTTCCGGTCGATCAGCCGGGTGAACACGCCGCCCAGCGTCTCGATGCCGAGCGACAGCGGGGTCACGTCGAGCAGCAGGACATCCTTGACCTCGCCCTTCAGCACGCCGGCCTGGATCGCCGCGCCGATGGCCACGACCTCGTCCGGGTTGACGCCCTTGTGCGGCTCGCGGCCGAAGAACTGCTTCACCGCCTCGATGACCTTCGGCATGCGGGTCATGCCGCCGACGAGGACGACCTCGTCGATCTCCGAGGCCTTGAGGCCGGCATCCTTCAGCGCCGCCTTGCACGGCTCGATCGTCCGCTGGATCAGGTCGTCGACCAGCGCTTCGAGCTTGGCGCGCGTCAGCTTGATGTTGAGGTGCTTCGGACCGGTCTGATCGGCCGTGATGAACGGCAGGTTGACCTCGGTCTGCATCGACGAGCTGAGTTCGATCTTCGCCTTCTCGGCCGCTTCCTTCAGGCGCTGCAGCGCGAGGCGGTCGCTGCGCAGGTCGATGCCCTGCTCCTTTTTGAACTCGTCGGCGAGATAGTCGATGATGCGCTTGTCGAAGTCCTCGCCGCCGAGGAACGTGTCGCCGTTCGTCGACTTCACCTCGAACACGCCATCGCCAAGCTCAAGCACCGAGATGTCGAAGGTGCCGCCGCCGAGATCGTAGACCGCGATCGTGCCGCTGCCCTTCTTCTCCATGCCGTAGGCAAGCGCCGCCGCCGTCGGCTCGTTGATGATGCGGAGCACTTCGAGGCCGGCGATCTTGCCGGCATCCTTCGTCGCCTGACGCTGGCTGTCATTGAAGTAGGCCGGGACGGTGATGACCGCCTGCGTGACCGGCTCGCCGAGGAAGGCTTCGGCGGTTTCCTTCATCTTCTGCAGGATGAAGGCGCTGATCTGGGACGGCGCGTACTTCTTGCCGCGGCTCTCGACCCAGGCGTCGCCGTTCTCGCCGGAGACGATCTTGTAGGGCACCAGGTCCTTGTCCTTCGCGACGAGCGGATCGTTGTAGCGCCGGCCGATCAGGCGCTTGATCGCGAAGAATGTGTTCTCGGGGTTGGTCACCGCCTGACGCTTGGCGGGCTGGCCGACCAGCCGCTCGCCGCCCTCGGTGAAGGCGACCATCGATGGCGTCGTGCGTGCGCCCTCCGCGTTCTCGATCACGCGGGCCGTCTTGCCCTCCATGACCGCGACGCAGGAGTTCGTCGTCCCGAGGTCGATACCGATGACTTTGCTCATGCTCACCTCTTCTTTGCAGCAAGATCGCGCAGCCCACGAGGCACCGCTGCGACCTCCTTGGGTTAGGACCGGTGGTAGTCCCTGTTGAAATGACGGGTTTATATATGGGCGGCGCCCGAACGCCTGCAACGGCGGTGCGAGAGGTTTCCGCAAGCGCCCGCGCGGCCCTTTCCGGCGAAACTACCGGGCACCCGTAAACCAGGCGTTAACCGTACGGGAGAGCCATCCTGATCGTCTCGGCGAGCTATCGGACGGACATTCCGGCCTTTTACGCCGACTGGTTCATGGCGCGGCTTCGCGCCGGGTTCTGCCGCGTCGCCAATCCCTATGGCGGGCCGCCGTCGACGGTAGCGCTCGGCGCCGGCGAGGTCGACGGGTTCGTCTTCTGGACGCGCAACATCGCGCCGCTTGCTCCGGATCTCGACGAGATCCGCGCCCGCGCGCCTTTCATCGTGCAGTTCACCGCGACCGCCTACCCGCGGGCGCTCGAAAGCTCGGTGATCGCCCCGGAGCGCGCGGTCGCGCAGATCCGCGAGCTTGCGGCGCGGTTCGGTCCCCGCGCCGTGGTCTGGCGGTACGATCCCGTCCTCGTGACCTCGCTGACCCCGCCGGAATGGCATCGCGAGACGGTGGCGCGGCTCGCCGACGCGCTTGCCGGCGCCATTGACGAGGTCGTCCTTTCCGTCGCGAACATCTACCGCAAGACGCGGCGCAACCTCGACCGCGCGGCGTCCCGCCACGGCTTCGATTGGCGCGCACCCGACGGCGAAGAGGAGAAACGGGAACTGCTGGCGGCGCTGGGCGGCATCGCTGCCGAACGAGGCATCCGGCCGACGCTCTGTTCGCAGCCCGAACTGCTCGTTCCGCCGCTCGGCGAGGCGCGCTGCATCGATGTCGCCCGGTTCGGCGACATCGCCGGCTGGCCGTTTTCAAACCGGGAGAAGGGCAACCGCGTCGGCTGCCGTTGCGCCGAGTCCCGCGACATCGGCGCCTACGACACGTGCCCGCATGGCTGTGTCTATTGTTATGCCGTCACAAGCCGCGACCGTGCCGCACGAGCCTACCGCGATCACGAGCTGGGCGGGGAATTCCTTGGCGGACGCCGGTCCGCCGACCTCATCTG
>DASWRT010000052.1:0-4073 GCA_036403035.1 Allostellaceae bacterium
GGACCGGATCAGGATCACGATGAGCGGCAAGTTCCTGCCGTACCGGGAATACTGAGCGCAGAAGCCGCATCCCTTCCGGACGCTGCGGCTCGCCTCCTTGCACGTGGAGTGCGTTGGGGCGGGCTGCTTCGTGCTGTCGCGAGAGGCACCGGCGGACTGTCGCCGGCTCGATCCGCCGCGGACGACGGTCCGTCATGGAATCGACATCGAATCGCGCAATCCTGACCCGGATCTCTCCCAGGGAGCGGCATCCCGGCGTGCAACGCAGCGCGGCTGCCTGCTAGAACTCCGGGCTGATGCCGACCGATTGAACGGAACTCAGCGTGCCGCCGAAGGACTTCCTGCCTGACGACCTGCTGCGGAGCGCGCCGGCTGCCGCACCGTCCCGCCTCCGTATCGCCGGCGGCCGCGTGCTGCGCCGCGACGGCACGCTCGGCGTAGCGGACATCGACCTCGCCGGCGGATGCATCGCCGCCCCGGCCGGCAGCCCGGACGCCACGGTGCGGGCCGACGGCCTGCTCGTACTGCCCGGCATCGTCGACATTCACGGCGACGCCTTCGAACGCCAGATGATGCCGCGGCCCGGCGTGCACATGCCGGTCGCGATCGCGCTCGCCGAGACCGACCGGCAGATGGCCGCGAACGGCATCACGACCGCCTTTCACGGCGTCACGTGGTCCTGGGAGCCCGGACTGCGCGGCCGCGACAGCTTTTTGGCGGTGGCGGCGGCGCTCGACGCGCAGCGCGGCCGCCAAGGGCTGGCGGTCGACACGAGACTGCATCTCCGCTTCGAGACCTACAATATCGAGGCGGTCGACGAAGCCGCCGAATGGCTCGCCGCCGGCCGGATCGACCTGCTCGCCTTCAACGATCATACGCCGGACATTTGCGCCTCGCTCGGCAACCCGACGAAAGTCCAGAAGATCGCCGACCGCACCGGCCTGTCGGCGGAGGCGGTCGGGACCCTGGCGCGCGAGGTGCTGGAACGGCGGCACGCAGTTGCAGACGCCGTCGAGCGGCTCGCCGCGGCGGCGCGTACGGCCGGCGTGCCGATGCTCTCGCACGACGACGATACGCCGGATCTCCGCGCATTTTACCGGGCGCTCGGCTGCCGGGTTTCCGAGTTCCCGAAGAACTTCCCGACCGCCCGCGCGGCGCGCGATGCCGGAGACGCGGTCGTCGCCGGGGCGCCGAACGTTCTCCGCGGCGGGAGCCACAACGGCGGCGTCGCGGCGGCGGATCTGGTCCGGGCCGGGATCGCGTCGGTGCTCGCGTCCGACTATTTCTATCCGGCGCCGCTGCTTGCCGCCTTCAGGCTGATGCGCGAGGCTGCGATGCCGCTCGGCGGCGCCTGGGCGCTGGTGTCGAGCGGTCCGGCCGCGGCGGCCGGCCTCACCGACCGCGGCGCAATTGAGCCGGGCCTGCGCGGCGACGTCATCGTCGTCGACGCGTCCGATCCGGACCTCCCGCGCGTCGCCGCCGCCTTCTCGGCCGGGCGGCTGATCCACGCCGCGCGCTATCCATGATGCCGCCGGCCCTGGTCTTATAGCGTCGGGGTGCGGTCCTCGACGGGTGCCGGGCGGGCGACGCTCGGACCCCGCGCCGGGCGGGAGTCATTCATGCCGGCATTGTTCGCGACGGCAGCGATGCATCATCTGCCGCGGCGGACGGTGCAAAGAAGAAAGGGCCGGCCGCGAGCGGCCGGCCCTTCTCGCCCGGGTCGCGAACGACCCTGACTGGACTAGAAGCGGTAATAGGCGCCGAACTGGAGGCGGTTGTCGGTGCCGTGCGCGCCGCTCTCGACCTCGCGGCGGGCCCAGATGTACTCGATCGCGAGATCGACCTTTGGAATCGGGCTGTAGAACAGGTTCGCGTGGACCGTCTTCAGGTCCTTGTTGGTGGCCGTCGGGTCCTGGAACGTCAGGTTGTTGTCGATTCGGGTCTGGCCGTAGTCGACCGTCGACCGGAACTTGTCGCTCCAGAAGTGCGCATAGCCGATGAAGCCGCCGATCGCGAACTGGGTCGCCAGCGTGTTGGTGGCGGGATTGAACACCGCGCCCTGGCCGCCGGCGTCGCGCTGGTACCGGCCGATGCCGTCGCCGAAGCTGACGTTCACGAACAAGTTGTCCTTGCCGCCGGCGCCGATCCCGGTCTTCAACTGGGCGCCGGTGCCGAGGCCCCAGCCGAAGGCCGATGCCTTGCTGCCGGCGCCGTTGTCGGCGCGGAGCTCGCGGGCCATGCCGAAGACCGACCAATGGAACGGCCCGAGGTCCGTCGTAAAGCGGCTGACGAAGTCCGGCAGCGGATCGATATGGGTATCGCCGCCGCTGACGAAGACGACGTCGGTTTCCGGGTTCTCGATCGCGACGGCGAGCGAGCTGCTGGCGCCGAGCTTCTGCGTGTAGCGGACCTGCGGCTGACGGATGTAGGCGGCGCCGGTCGAACCGTTGAACTCGACTTCTTCGGGATAGGTGTCGAGGTCCATCCAGGTCGAGTAGGTCTGGCCGATGAGCAGCGGACCGAGCTGGCCGTAGGCTTGGCGGAGGCGGAGGCCGTAGCTGTTTGTCTGCTGCTCGTTGCCGCCCGCGCCGTAGAAGTCGGCCTGGATGAAGACGCGCAGATCGCCCCAGTCGGTCGGCGTGCGCGAATCGATGCCGAAGCGCGACTCGCGGGCGCCGAGGAAGAACTGGCCGCGCCGCTTCGACGCCGGCGTCCCGTCGAGCGGGATCGCGGTCGGATCCACGAAGTCGCCGCGCGCGCCGCCAGCGGTCGGCGCGTCGAAGTCGTACGCGACGTCGCCCTTCACGTAGCCGCTGATCTGGACCGAGGTGTTGGTGCCAGGCAGCTTGAACGAGCCCGGGAAGTCACCGCCGGTCACGACGTTGGCCGGAGCCGCCGCCGGTGCCGTTCTCTGCTGCGTTTCCAGCGTGGTCTGCTTGGTCTCGAGCTGCTGGATGCGGCCCATGAGCTGCTGAACTTGCGCCTTCAGATCGGTTACTTCGTCCGCGCGGGCAGCGCCCGGAGCGAACGCAATACCCGCAGCGGCGCACAACAGTGCGGCTGCGGAAACACGAGGTACGCGTCGTTGCATCCATTATCTCCTATGTATCGGCAATGACCGGGCTTGAGAGGCCTTCTCCGCCCGACGCTTGCCTGCCCCCTGTTGCCGGAGTCCGGTGCAGATACTTCCGGCGCCGCGATCCGATCGGCCGACCCTCCCCCTTGGTATGCTGCCTGACCATCGGACTCCGTCTTTTCCGCACGAGAACGAAGCGTTTCGGTTTTGGCTGGGTTGCGGGTCACGCATTCCAGGGATCGCGTCTTCAATCGGGAGTATTGAGATGATGAAAATATTACGTCAACCCGGTGCAGTGTATTATGAGAATTTTCGACATTCTGTGTGCTTCCGGCAACACTGGTGCTTTGCCGCCTCGCAACCGGACGTAGAGCGAAAACGTAATGAGGACCTGCACCTTTCGGAGAGGTTGCTTATAAGGCCGGTATTCCCCACCGGTACTCCTCGCCGGTGCGGCCGGGCGTCCGGCTGATGCTGAGTTTTCCTGCTCGATGCCGTCTCTCTGATCGAGGTGTCTTCCGGATGGCGGGGGCAAGGCATCGCAAAGGGGTGCAAAGAAAATGCAACAAGGGGCTGGACATGGGGTGGTGGCGTTTCCTATATCGGGCCTCGCCGCTGACGGCGCGAGTTGCTCAGCGGCCCTGTAGGGATCCGGTCGGCGGCCTCTTGAAGAGGCGAGCAGGCGGGTTTATATAGGTCCTCCGGCCGTTTCGGACGGCCCCTTCACATCGAGAGCACATGGTCGGCGCCGCGCGTGGCGGCGATGGTCGGGTGCTTGCCGGTTTCGGGGGCGGGGTAGAGCGGTTGGGTCGGTCGGTCGGTCGGTTGGTCTGCAAGGCCGGTTGACAGGCTGGTGAGGCGGGTGTAGAAGCCCGCTCCCCCGCGCCGCCGAGAGGCGCCGGCGGGAATGGATCCTCCGGGATCCCTGCTGTTTGACATCGTCGGATTGGAAGTTGGGTAAGGGATGCGCAGGCGGCGGTGCCTATGTGGGCACTGA
>DASWRT010000053.1:0-6593 GCA_036403035.1 Allostellaceae bacterium
GGTTATCGCACCACCTTTTCCCGCTGCCGTGATTAGACATGCGTGGGAAGCGCTCGGCGGCCACTCCGCAGAAGGCGGACGCAGAACCGGTTGGGATCCGATATGAGCGGCGGAGGCGTGCCGGTGCGGCGGCTCGCGTGATCGGCCTCGGTTCCGGACGACCCTACGGCGCGCCTATCCGCCCGCTATCAGTTTCGCGACCGTCGTCGCCCGGTCGAGGTGGTTGGTATCGTCCAGCACTTTCTCCAGAAGGGAAAGCGGCCGAGTGGCGCCCTCGCAAATGCGGGCGATCCAGGTAGCGTCGAACGGTTCGTCATATTGGAAGAGGCGTGGCGCGTTGTCCCAATCGGGGCAGTACCAGATGATCGGGTAAGGACGCTCCCGCCAAACGCCCTTCAGCTTCTCGAAGCCGACGATGCGCGCCCGCGCCGCCATGCCGGTTCCGTCCGGGTCGTTGCGCAACAGCAGATATCCCAGCGACGCGCTGACAAGCAGGAATCGGTTGTGCGCAAACTTCGATATCCGGAAACCAATGTCGATCTCGGGGCCGATGAAATCGACGAGGTTCCTCGCCTCACCGATTCCGCCGCCCCTTCCGAACGTCGACAGGTGGTGTTCCCGGATCAGACGGTTGTTGATCCCGTGAGTGTCGGTACGAGTGAGCGTCTCGTCGTTGCGGACGTACTCGACCGCCGCAATCCACATCGTGGCCTTCGCGCCGATCACGTTGCGCGTCCGAATCGGGTATTGCTCGCCAAGCCGGTCGAGCGCGGAACGAATTCGCTCGCAGGCGCCGTGCACTCCGGCGACGAGAGCCGGCAAGTCGTCCTCGGCGCGGACGTGACGCCAGAAGACAACCTCGTCGCCGATATACTTCCAGGTCTGGAAGCGCGGACAAATCGACCGAATTTCTTCGGAGGCGCTGAGGTAGAACCGGTGAATGACGAACGGCCAGCGCTCTTCGATTTCTTTATACGCGGTCGAATTCACCAGGTCGATCGACAGGAAGAGAAAGGCGCCGCGGGCCGGGATGCTTTCCTGATGGTCCATTTGCGCCTCTATTTCCAATACTTAAGGATGTGTGCCGGCGGCGCGTCCGGAATGCGCGGATGCCGACCACTGCCCCATGATAACTTAAGAGCGCCTAATAATACCGGTATTGATGGGCGCCCTGCGCGCCGCAGTAGGGCTCGCGGGCGTTTATCCCCAGGTTCCTCCCTGTCCACAGCGCCATTTAACGGCGGCCCGACGCTCCGTGCTGGTATCGTTCCGCCGGTTGCTTGATCTGCACCGTCGAGGAAAGCATGAACCAGCCTCCGCAGGCGCTTCGAGACCGCGCCGAAAAGTGCCGGCGTCTCGCGCGGACAATTCTCGATGACGGCGATTGGCTCGAACGCCACGCAATCAACTTGGAAGCGGAAGCCGACGCGCTGGAGCGCGAGCAGCGGCGGCCACATCCGACGGTGCTGATAGCGCCCGCGGCGCAGCACAAGCCGAAGAAGCGCAAAGCGAAGAAGCCGTAACGTTCGGCGCCGTTTATTTTTCCGTCAGCACCCATGCGCCGTCCCAGCCGGCCGGAGGCGGGTTGGCGAGGTAATGGCGGCACCGCCGGACATACATCTCGCTCGGCGCATCTGCGGAGTGACAGTGCAGCGCCCGCTCAAACGCCCGGATCGCGCCGTTCCAATCCGCGGCGCGATAAGCCGCCAAGCCCGTCTGGAAATGCGACACCATGTCGGGCAATGCCGGACAGGTCTCGCGGTCGTGGTAGCCGAGCACCTCGTAGACGGCGACGGGACGGTCCTTTCCCTTGACCTTGATCAGGTCGATCTCGCGCGACGGCGTCGCCGTCTTCATCGCGCGAAGGGTCGACTCGCTGACCAGGATCTTGGTCCCGTAATACTTGTTCGCGCCTTCCAGGCGGGAGGCGAGGTTCACGCTGTCGCCGATCGCGGTGTACTCCATGCGGGTCGGCGAGCCGATATTGCCGACGATGACCTCGCCCGTGCAGATGCCGACGCCGATGTCGAGCGGCTCCTTGCCGGCCGCGAAACGCCGCCGGTTCAGCTCGCGCAGCGTCAGCAGCATGCCGTTCGCCACCGCGACGGCGTTGTCGGCGTCGCCCGGCCGGGGAAACGGCGCGCCGAACAGGGCCATGATCGCGTCGCCGATGTACTTGTCGAGGATGCCGCCATAGCGGAAGACGACATCCACCATCTCGGCGAAATACTCGTTCAGCAGCGCCACCGTCTCGCGGGCGCCCAGCGCCTCCGAAAGCGTCGTGAAATGGCGCACGTCGGAAAACAGGATCGTGACGATCTGCGCCTTGCCGCCGAGCTCGGCCTCGCCGCCGGCGAGAAGCTGGTCGGCGACCTCCTTGCTCATGTAGCGGGCCATCGTGGCCTTCACGCGCTTCTCGGCCGTGATGTTCTCGAACACGAGAATCGACCCGATGCGCTCGCCGCTCAGCCCGAAGAGCGGCTGGACCGTCATGTTCACCGAGACGTTGTCGCTGCCGCATTTCAGCGCGGCGTCGATCGAAATGTCGCGCTCGCCCGTCTCGCGAACCCGGTCGATCGCCGCCATCACCCAGCCATTGTCGGCGGTAAAGAAGGACTCGGCGGGACGACCGACGAAATCCTCCCGAACGAGCTTCAGGATCGACAGCGCGGCGTCGTTTGCCGTGACCACGGCGCCGTCGTTGTCGAGCGTGATCATCCCGTCCGACGTGCTCTTCAGGATGCTCTCGTTGTAGTTCTTGACGCTCAGCACCTCGTCGAAGAGCTGCGCGTTCTCCAGCGACACCGCGATCTGCGCGCCGAAGGCGCGAAGGCGCGACTCGTCCTTTTCGGTGAAGCGGTCGGCCGACTTCTTGTTCAAGACCTGCATCACGCCGATGCGGGCGCCGGCCTTGTTGATGATCGGCAGGCAGAGGATGCTTCGCGTGCGGAACCCGGTGCGCCGGTCGACCTCGCTGTTGAAGCGCGGGTCGGCGTAGGCGTCGGGGATGTTCTCCGGCCGCCCCGTGGCGAAGACCGCGCCGGCGATGCCGGAACCGGAGGGCATGCGGATCTCCCGCATCGTGAGCCCCGCGGCATAGCGCGACCAGAGTTCGTCGGTCTTCGGGTCGAAGAGGAAAAGCGTGCTGCGCTCGGCGCCGAGCAGGTCGGTCGTCGCCCCCATGATCCGCTGGATCAGTGCGTCCAGCTTCAGCTCGCCGGCGAGGTCGTGCGTCACCTCAAGAAGCCGGACCTCGTCGCGCAGGCCGCGAATCATCAGGTTGAAGCCGCGAAACAGGTCGGCGTATTCGTCCGTCGTCGCAACGGTCAGATCGATGTCGAGCCGTCCCCTTTCGGCGCTGCGCATCGCGTCGATCAGGGTCGCGGCCGAGCGCGACACTTCCGCGGCGGTCAGGATCGACATGGCCAGTGCACCGATGATGCACACCGCAGCGACGCCGCCGACCCACAGCCAGAGAGGCAGAAGGTCGGCGGCCGTCGCCTGCACGCCGAGGTCATGGATGAGCCTATCGACCTTGAAGACGACCGAGAACGCGAAGAAGAAGAGCGGCAGCGCGGCGACAAAGATCGAGAGGTAAAGCAGCTTGGTGCGGAGGCGGATCGCCACCAGCTTGCGCTGCTGATCGGGCAGGATGCTCGCGTCCGCATCGCGCACCAGCCGGACGATCGGCGCGACGATGTCGCGCGAGATCGCGAAGTACTCCAGGATCGCGTGCGTCGGCGTCGCGAAGAAGAGCACCGTCGCCGCTAAGATCAGCACCTGCCAGAGCGCATAGCCCATCCCTAAGAACCAGTTCAGTCCGCCCAGGCCCAGCAGCGTAAGCGCCGTGGCCATCGGTCCATGCAGGAACGTGACGCGGACGAACGAGTAGAAGGGCAGGTTCAAGGCCCGCACCAGAGCGGCCGACGCCTGCTCCCGCGTCGGCGGCTCGCCACGGTCGAGCCGCGACAGCGCCGCGCCGAGGGGCTGGAACTGTCGGCCGATCACGTAGATGTCGACGAGCACGTAGAGAGCGACGCCGGGCGGCGTGATGCTCAGGAGGCCCACCCACTGACCGAACGTAAGCTCGAGCCCGAGCAGCACGAGCAGCAGCGTGACCAAAACCGCAGCCAGCGAGCCCTGGACGTAGATCCAGACCAGCCGCCGCTGCAATCGTTTGGCGGAACCTGCATCGTCCGCGCGCCCAGACCACGACGCCGACGCGCGCAGACCTTCTCCCGCAACTTCCCCCATCGCGCTCCGCTACTCCTCGCCCTCCGCTTCGAGAGGCCGGCTTATCTTAGCGGCAGTCGACTTTCTCAGGGCCTAAATCATTATTAACCGGCCAACGTCACGCTGAATTGATCCGTGTCCTTACGATCGTGCAAGATGGGATTCCGTCCGACGTCAAGAGAGCAAGAATGACGGACGATGCGCCGCGCTGCGGGAGGTGTCGTTTCTGGTACGATAACGGCCTGTCGGACCATTGGCGGCTCTGCCGCCGCCAGCCGCCACGGTCCGATGCGCGCGGCGACCCGGAGTGGCCGCGCACGCATATCGATCATTGGTGCGGCGAGTTCCTGTCGCTGTCCGGGGTGAGCTTCAGGGAGATGGTCACGGGACGCCAGCCCGGCCGGCGCGGCAAAGCCGCCGAGTCGTCGGGACGCGGATAGGCGCGCGCCGCTCCACCGTTCTCCCGCTCGCGGGAGAGGGGCGGGGTGAGGGCCGATCGCCGGCGAACTCCGCCGGAAGCTGTTGAAATGAAAAGAGTACTCCCTCACCCTGCCCTCTCCCGCAGGCGGGAGAGGGTTCTTGCGGCCGGGCAGGCGCGATCGTCGCTCGTATGGCTTACACGCTGACGATTAGGTTCCCGAGCGCGTCGACTCGGGCGCGGTCGCCGGGTTCGATGACGCAGGTTGCGTCCAACTGCTCGACGATCGCCGGCCCCGCGAACGCAGCGCCGAGCGGCAGGGCGTCGCGGCGGTAGACCGGGGTGTCGCGCCAGCCGCCCTCGGCGAACCAGACGCGGCGGCGGCCGGCGACCGCGGCGTCAAGCGTCGTGCGCTCGCCGCCGGAGATCAGCGCCTCCAGGGAGACCGGGCGGCGCTTGCCGATGACGGCGGTGTGGAGGTTGACGAGCACCGGGCGGATCTCCGGCAGAGTCACTTGGAAGCGGTTCCAGTAAGCCTCGGCGAAGGCGTCGTGGAGCTGCTCGCGGGAGACGCCGGCATCGGCGAGCGGCACGTTGAGCACGTGGCTCTGCCCCTGGAACTGCATGTCGGCGCTGTGCAGGATTTCGATGCGCTCGATCTCGACCGCCTCGCGCTCCAGCGTCCGCCTTCCCTCCTCGACCTGCCCGGTCAGCACCGCGCGCACCGTGTCCGGCTCCAGCAGCGCGAGCGGCTTGTTGACGGTGCGGACATAGTCGTGCCGCAGGTCGGCGACGACGCAGCCCAGCGCGTTGGTGAGGCCCGGCCGCGCCGGAATCAGCAGCGTCGGGATGCCCAGCTCCCGCGCGATCGACGCGGCATGGAGCGGGCCGGCGCCGCCGAAGGCGAAGAAGGCGAAGTCGCGCGGGTCGTGCCCGCGCGCCAGCGACACCATGCGGACCGCGCCGGCCATGCGGTCGTTGGCGATGCGCAGGATCGCCGCCGCGGCGCCCTCGGCGTCGAGCCCGAGCCTGGCCCCGACCGTCTCGGCGAGCCGCGCGCGGACATGATCGAGCGACACCGGGTTGTCGACCGCGAGCAGCCGGTCCGGGTTGAGCCGGCCGAGCACGAGATTGGCGTCGGTGATCGTCGGCGCCGTGCCGCCGCGGCCGAAGCAGATCGGGCCGGGCACGGCCCCCGCGCTCTCCGGCCCGACCTGGAGCAAGCCCGCGTCGTCGACGCGCGCGATCGAGCCGCCGCCGGCGCCGATCGTGTGCACGTCGACCATCGGCACGTGGATCGGCATCGCATATTCCAGCTCCAGCTCCGAGGAGACGAGCGGGACACCGTCCTGGATCAGCGCCACGTCGGTGCTGGTGCCGCCCATGTCGTAGGTGACGACGTTGGGAAAGCCGGCCTGCACCGCCGTGTAGGCCGCCGCGATCACGCCCGATGCCGGGCCGGACATCACGGTATGAACCGCCGCCTCCGCGACGAGCTTCGACGAGACGGTGCCGCCGTTGCCCTGCATCACCAGCAGGTCGTGCCCGTAGCCGCGCTCGCGCAGCTCGCGCTCCAGCCGGTCGATGTAGCGGTGCAGCACCGGCTGGATCGACGCGTTGACGGCGGCCGTCACGCCGCGCTCGAACTCGCGGTACTCCGACATCACCTCGTGGCCGGCGGTGACGTAGCGGTTCGGCCAGAGCGAGCGGGCGATCTCGGCGGCCCGCCGCTCGTGCGCCGGGTTGATGTAGGCGTGCAGGAAATGAATCACGAGCGACTCGACGCCGGCCGCGATCAGCTCGCGGACGGCGGCGGCGACCTCGGCCTCGTCGAGCGGGCGGACGATGTCGCCGTCGGCGTCGATCCGCTCCGTCACCTCCAGGCGCAGCTCGCGCGGGATCAGCGGCTCGAACGTGCCGATCAGGCCGTAGGGCTTCGGCC
>DASWRT010000054.1:0-4751 GCA_036403035.1 Allostellaceae bacterium
CCGGCGCAGCCCGACCGGTCGGCGCTGACCGGCTTCAGCCTGCGGGTCGTACCGGGCGAGACGGTGGCGCTGGTCGGACCGTCCGGCGCCGGCAAGACGACGGTGTTCCAGTTGCTTCTGCGTTTCTACGACCCGCAATCCGGGTGCGTCCGGCTCGACGGCGTCGATCTGCGCGAGGCCGATCCGCGCGAGGCGCGGCGGCGCATCGGGCTGGTGCCGCAGGAGCCGGTCGTGTTCGGCGCCGACGCCTGGGAGAACATCCGCTACGGCCGGCCCGAGGCGAGCGACGCCGAAGTCCGCGCCGCCGCCGAGGCGGCCGGCGCCGCGTCTTTCCTCGACGAGCTGCCGAACGGTTTCGCGACGTTCCTCGGCGAGAAGGGCGTCCGCCTCTCCGGCGGGCAGCGGCAGCGGATCGCGATCGCCCGCGCGATCCTGCGCGATCCCGCGATCCTGCTGCTCGACGAGGCGACCAGCGCGCTCGACGCCGAGTCGGAGCACCTCGTCCAAAAGGCGATCGAGCGGCTGTCCGCCGGCCGGACGACGCTGGTGATCGCGCACCGGCTGGCGACGGTGCTCCGCGCCGACCGCATCGTCGTGATCGATGCCGGCCGGGTGGTCGCCACCGGCACCCATGCCGAGCTGGTCCGCCAGGGCGGCCTCTACGCCCGGCTTGCGGCGCTCCAGTTCGATCAGCGCGCCGTGGGCTGATTATGGCTGATTATGCTTTCGGCAGCCCGCGAGCGACGAAGCCGGTATTGCGGAAGCCCGGCTTGCCGTAGCGGAAGGGTGCGCCGTCGAGCGTCGTGACCGAGCCGCCGGCCGCCTCCAGGACGGCCTGTCCGGCGGCGGTGTCCCATTCCATCGTCGGGCCGAGCCGCGGATAAAGGTCGGCGACGCCTTCCGCCACGACGCAGAACTTCAGGGCGCTTCCGGCGACCTTGTGCTCCCGCACGACGTAATCGGCGAGGAAGGCGTCCAGCTTCCCCTGGTCGGCATGCGAGCGGCTATAGGCGACGGTAATGCCTTCCGGCGGCGGGCGGCGAGCGGCGATCGGCTCCGGCGTGCCGTCCGCCCCGCGCTGCCGCGTCGCCGTGCCGGGTCCCGCGGCGGCGTAGGTCAGGTCCTGCGCCGGGATGTGGACGACGCCGAGGATCGGACGCCCGTGCTCGACCAGCGCCACGTTGACCGTGAACTCGCCGTTGCGCTTGATGAATTCCTTCGTCCCGTCGAGCGGGTCGACTAGCCAGAAGCGGGGCGGCGCCTCGACCGGCAGGCCCTCGATTTC
The DNA here is from genome assembly GCA_036403035.1 of Allostellaceae bacterium. Classification (GTDB taxonomy): domain Bacteria; phylum Pseudomonadota; class Alphaproteobacteria; order ATCC43930; family CGMCC-115725; genus DASWRT01. The sequence continues at coordinate 1,286 of DASWRT010000054.1, forward strand.
GGCGCGCTCCTCAGTGATGACTGGGATCGCGGACTCGTGGCCTTCGAGCAGCGCGAGGATGGCCTGCTCCGCGAGCCCGTCGGCCTCGGTGACGGGCGAGGCGTCGCTCTTGCGGCGGACCTCGAAACCGTCGCGGTAGACGGTCATGACCGCCTCTCCCGCGCGGAGCGCCGCGGTGCGGGCGAGGGCGAGGAGGGGGGTGAGGTCGGTCATGTCCATGCTACTCCGCCGCCTGTCGGTGATGGTCCCGGATGATCTGCCAGATCCGCTGCGGCGTTGCCGGCATGTCGACGTGGCGCACGCCGAGATCGCTCAGCGCGTCGACGACCGCATTGATCACCGCGGGCGGCGCCCCGATCGCGCCTGCTTCGCCGGCCCCCTTGATGCCCAGCGGGTTGGTCGTGCAGGGCACGACGTTGTAGCTGAACTCGATCGCCGGGGCGTCCTCGGCGCGCGGTATGCAGTAATCCATGAACGATCCGGTGACGAGCTGCCCGGACTCCGGATCGTAGACGACGCCTTCGCAGAGCGCTTGGCCGATGCCCTGCACGATGCCGCCATGCACCTGCCCTTCCAGGAGCAACGGGTTCACGACGGTGCCGAAATCGTCGACGACGACAAAACGGACGATGCGGACGATGCCGGTGTCCGGATCGACCTCGACCTCGCAGACGTGGCAGCCGTTGGGATAGGTCGAAGCCCGCGGCGTGAAGTGAGCCTTCTCGGCGAAGCCCGGTTCCAGGTCAGGCGGCAGCATCGCCGGATCGAACGCGGCCTGCGCCACGGCGGCGATGCCGATGCCGCGATCGGTGCCGGCAATGCGAAACGTGCCGTCGACGAACTCGATGTCCGCGTCCGCCGCCTCCAGCCGGTGCGCCGCGATCTTTCTGCCCTTGTCGATGAGCTTCTGCGCTGCGTTCTGCACGGCGACCCCGCCGACCGGCAGCGAACGAGAGCCGCCGGTGCCGCGGCCGAAGGAAACGGCGTCGCTGTCGCCCTGCATGACGCGGACCTGTTCGAACGGCACGCCCAGCCGGTCGGCGACGACCTGCGCGTAGGCGGTCTGGTGTCCCTGCCCGGAGGATTGCGTGCCGATCAGCAGCGTGACGCTGCCGGACGGGTCGAAGCGCAGCTCCGCCATCTCGTCCCCGCCGCCGCCGCACTGCTCGATGTAGGTCGAGCAGCCGAGGCCGCGATATTTGCCCGCTTCTCGCGCCGCGGCACGGCGCGCCGGGAACCCGTCGGCGCCAGCGGCGCGCAGCGCGTCGTCCATGTTCCGGGCAAAGTCGCCGCTGTCGTAGACGAGATCGAGCGCCGTCCGATAGGGCATCTGCTCCGGCCGGATGAAGTTGCGCCGCCGCAGTTCGGCCGGCGGAAGGCCGATCTGGCGGGCCGCCGCGTCGACGATCCGCTCGACGACATAGGCGGCCTCCGGGCGTCCCGCTCCGCGATAGGCGTCGACCGGCACGGTATGGGTGAACACGCCCCTGACCGACACATGCACCGCCGCGGTCGTGTAGACGCCGGCCAGCATCGCCGACCCTGCGAGCGTCGGGATGAACGGCCCGTAGTTCGAGAGATAGGCGCCGAGATTGGCGACCGTCTCGATCCTGAGCGCCAGGAACTTCCCGTTCTCGTCGAGACCGAGCGTCGCCTTGGTGACGTGATCGCGGCCATGCGTGTCGGTGATGAAGGCGTCCGCGCGCTCGCCGATCCACTTGACGGGCCGCCCGAGCTTCTTTGCGGCGTAGAGGACCAGCGGCTGCTCGGGGTAAAGGAAGATCTTCATGCCGAAGCCGCCTCCGACGTCCGGCGTCACGACGCGGATGCGGTTCTCCGGGATACGCAGCACGTGCTTTGCGAGCTGTTCCCGGAGGAAATGCGAGCCCTGGCTCGATGTGTAGAGCGTATAGCGGTCCTCGCCCGGATCGTAGGCGCCGAGGGCGCCGCGCGGCTCCATCGAGTTCGGCACGACACGGTTGTTGACGAGCGTGATCTCGACGGTGTGGCGCGCTGCGGCGAGGCCAGTATCGGTGCCGGCTCGGTCGCCCATTTCCCAGTCGAAGCAGAGATTGCCGGGCGCGTCGTCGTGGACGAGCGGCCGTCCGGACTCGATCGCCGCCGCGGTGTCGGTGACCGACGGCAACACGTCGTATTCGACCGCGATCAACTCGGCCGCATCCTTCGCCTGCGCCGCCGTCTCGGCGACGACGAGCGCCAGGGAATCGCCGACATGCCGCACGCGGTCCGTCGCGAGGCAGCCGCGCGGAGGCATGTTCGCCGGAGAGCCGTCCCGGTTGGCCAGGGGCACGAGACAGGGAATTCCGCCCAAGCCGTCACGGATTATGTCGGCGCCGGTGAAGACGCCGAGCACGCCGGGCGCCGTCTCCGCGGCGGCGGTATCGATCCGGACGATCCGGGCATGGGCATGCGGCGAGCGCAGGAACGCGGCGCAGGCTTGGCGGGGCAGGGCGATGTCGTCGGTGTAGCGGCCCGCGCCGGTGATGAAGCGTCTGTCCTCGCTGCGGCGGACCGGCTGCCCTACTCCGAACTGTCCCATGCGACGAATCCCTAGAACTGAACCCTCAGAGGGCAAGAGGATAGGCGCGTCGGCCAAAACGCTTAAGGTTTTTTCGCCGCTGGAACGACAAGGGGCCGCGGAAGACCGCGGCCCCTCAGGCATGTTAGCGCTAACTTCGGATCTGGCGATCGATCAGAAGTCCATGTCGCCCATGCCGCCCATGCCGCCGCCGCCCGGCATCGCCGGCCCCTTCTTCTCCGGCTTCTCGGCGACCATCGCCTCGGTCGTGATCAGCAGGCCGGCGATCGACGCCGCGTCCTGAAGCGCCGTGCGCACGACCTTGGTCGGGTCGATGATGCCGGCCTTCACCATGTCGACATACTGACCGCTCTGCGCGTCGAAGCCCCAGTTCGCCTCGTTCTTGTCGAGCAGCTTGCCGACGACGATCGAGCCGTCGACGCCCGCGTTCTCGGCGATCTGGCGCACCGGCGACTGCAACGCCTTGCGCACGATCTGGATGCCGACCTTCTGGTCGTTGTTGGCCGGCGTCAAGGAGTCGAGCACCTTGGACGCATAGAGCAGCGCGACGCCGCCGCCCGCGACCACGCCTTCCTCGACCGCGGCCTTGGTGGCGTGCATCGCGTCGTCGACGCGGTCCTTCTTCTCCTTGACCTCGACCTCGGTGGCGCCGCCGACGCGGATCACCGCGACGCCGCCCGCCAGCTTCGCCAGACGCTCCTGCAGCTTCTCGCGGTCGTAGTCCGACGTCGTCTCCTCGATCTGCGCCTTGATCTGGCCGATCCGGCCCTCGATGTCCGTCTTCTGACCGGCGCCGTCGACGATCGTCGTGTTCTCCTTCTCGATCCGCACCCGCTTGGCCTGACCGAGCATCTCCAGTGTGACGCTCTCCAGCTTGATGCCGAGATCCTCGCTGATCACCTGACC
>DASWRT010000055.1:0-10084 GCA_036403035.1 Allostellaceae bacterium
GGTTCCGCGCGTCGCCAAGGCGCGCAGCCTCTCCGATGACCGGGTCCGGCAGATCGTCGCCGAGAACACCCAGGGCCGGACGCTCGGCATCTTTGGCGAGCCGCACGTCAATGTCCTGAAGCTCAACCTCGCCCTGGATGCGGCAGCAGCGGGCAGGTAGTTGCGGAATTTGCCCGGCATAGACTTGGTGTGCCTGCGTTACGCCGATCAGCGCCACCCAGCGTGGGCATCGGCATCCCTTCTCGTCCGCACGGTGTCGGCATGTCCCGCGGCAGCCCACAACTCCTGGTAATCGACGAGGATCCGGCCATCCGGCTCTACCTCCGCAGGAGCTTTACGGCGGCGGGATACCGCGTGACCGAGGTTGCGCACGGCCGCACAGCGCTCCGGCGCGTCGTGGACCGTGCGCCGGACCTCCTGATCCTCGACCTCGACCTTCCGGACGTCGACGGCTTCGAGGTCATCCACACTCTGCGCGAGGTCTCTCCGACACTGCCGATCGTCGCGCTTTCCGTGCGCGACGACGAGGACACGACCATTGCCGCGCTCGATGGCGGCGCCGACGATTTTGTCCGCAAGCCTTTCGGCATCCGTGAGCTTACCGCGCGCGTGCGCAGCGCGTTGCGCCGTGCCGTCCGCTCGCGCGGCCAGACGCCGGTATTCGTATCCGGCGATCTCACCGTCGACCTTGTCCAGCGCCGCGTGCACGTCGGCGACAGCGGCGTGCGTCTCTCGACGATCGAGTATGAGGTTCTGCGCCTGCTCGTCGAGAAAGCCGGGAAAGTCCTGAGGCATCGCGAGATCCTGGAAACGGTATGGGGAGCGGCACGTGCCGACCGCATCCAGTATTTGCGGGTCGCGATCTGCGCGCTGCGACGAAAGATCGAAAAGGATCCCGCACACCCGCAATATATTATGACGGAATCTCGCGCCGGATATCGCATGCGTCCGCCTGAAGGCGGGCATATCCGGAAAACCGTCCGACGCCAGCGTCAGAGCGCCACAGATGAGCGACGATCGTCCTGACCGCGATAGCCGTCCGTCTCCGGAAGCCCTGCTGCAGCAGGCGGCCCAGGAGAGCGGCCGTGGCCGTTTGAAGATCTTCCTCGGGGCTGCGCCCGGCGTCGGGAAAACGTACGAGATGCTGTCGAATGCGCAAGCCAAGCGCCGCGACGGCGTCGACGTAGTCATCGGGGTCGTCGAGACGCACGGGCGACAAGAGACGGGGGCGCTTCTCGCCGGCCTTGAGGTAATCCCGCGCCGCAGGATCGACTACAAGGGGTGTGGGCTCGACGAGATGGACCTCGACGCCATCCTGGCGCGACGGCCGGCGCTTGTCCTCGTGGACGAACTGGCGCACACGAACGCGCCCGGCAGCCGGCACCCGAAACGGTATCTCGACGTCGAGGAGATTCTCGACGCCGGCATCGACGTCTATACCACCGTCAACATCCAGCACCTCGAGAGCCTCAACGACGTCGTCGCCAAGATCACCCGCATCCGCGTTCGCGAGACGATACCCGACTCGGTCCTGGACCGCGCCGACGATATCGAGGTCATCGATCTCACGCCGGAGGATTTGATCCAGCGGCTGAAGGAAGGAAAAGTCTACGTTCCGCAGCAGGCGGAACGGGCCGTCCGGCACTATTTCCAGCCGGGCAACCTCACGGCCCTGCGCGAACTCGCGCTGCGCCGGACGGCGCAGCGCGTCGACGAGCAGATGGTCACCTACATGCGGGCGCACGCCATCCCGGGCCCTTGGGCGGCCGGCGAGCGCGTGCTGGTGTGCGTCAGCGAGGATCCGAGTTGCGGCGCCTTGGTGCGCTACGCCCGGCGCCTCGCCGATCGCCTCCGGGCGCCGTGGGCGGCTATCCACATCGAGACGTCGCAGACCCAGCGCATGTCCGAGGTCGAACGCGACCGCATCGCCGACACGCTGCGCCTGACGGAGAAGCTCGGCGGAATCGCCGTGACGATTCCGGGGCGGAAGGTCGCCGCCGATATCGTCAGCTATGCGGAGGCGAACAACTTCACGCACATCGTGGTCGCCAAGTCGGCGCGGTCCCGATGGTCCGAACTCCTGCACGGTTCGGTTCCGCAAGACCTCATCCGTTGCGCCGGCGGCATCAGCGTCCATGTGATCGCCGGGCACGAGCAGAACGAACAGCTGCCGTCGAAATCGGTCGAGACAAGGACACGGCAGGAGGCCTTCGACATCAGGCCCTACGCCGCGGCGACCGGCGTCGTCGCCGTGGCGCTCGGCGTCGGGCTGCTGCTGCAGCAGGTGCTTGCGGTCTCCAATCTCGCGCTGGTCTTCCTGACGGCGGTGCTGGTGAGCGCCGTCGCCTGGGGGCTCTGGCCGTCGCTCTACGCGTGCGTCGCGAGCGTGCTGGCCTATAATTTTTTCTTCCTGCCGCCGCTCTACACCTTCACGATCGCCGATCCCGAGAACGTCGTCGCGCTGTTCTTCTTCGCCGTCGTCGCCGTGATCGCGAGCAACCTGACCGCTCGGGTCCGTGCCGAGGCCGTCACCGCCCGGCAGCGCGCAAAGACGACCGAAGACCTTTATCTCTTCAGCCGCAAGCTCGCCGGCATCGCCGCGATGGACGACCTGCTCTGGGCGACCGCCTTCCAGATTGCCTCGATGCTGAAGGTGCGCGTCGTGCTGCTGTTGCCGGAAAGCGAGACCGTCGCAGTCCGGGCCGGTTATCCGCCGGAGGACGTCCTCGACGACGCCGATGTCGCCGCCGCGAAATGGGCGTGGCAGAACAACCGGTCGGCGGGGCGCGGGGCCGATACCCTGCCCGGAGCCAAACGGCTGTTCCTGCCGATGCGGACCGGGCGCGGCGCCGTCGGCGTCATCGGCATCGACAGCGACCGGTCCGGTCCGCTTCTGACGCCCGATCAGCGCCGGCTACTCGACGCGCTCTCCGATCAGGCGGCCCTCGCGATCGAGCGCATCCAGCTCGCGGAGGATGTCGAGAAGGCGCGCCTCGTCGCCGAGACGGAGCGGCTGCGCGGTGCGCTCCTCACCTCGATCTCGCACGATCTGCGCACGCCGCTCACCTCGATCCTCGGCGCCGCGACCACCTTGAAAGGCTATCGGGCGATCCTCGACGAAGCCGCGCAGGGCGAGCTGGTCCAAACGATCCAGGAGGAGGCCGAGCGCCTCAACCGCTTCATCGCCAACCTGCTCGACATGACGCGTCTGGAGTCCGGCACCATCGTGCCGAACCGCGCGGCCGTCGATCTCGCAGAGGTTCTCGGCGGTGCGTTGCGGCGCGCCGGGAAGATCCTCGGCGCACACCGGGTCGAGGTCGATCTCGCGGCCGATCTGCCGATGATCGAGATCGATCCCGTGCTGTTCGAGCAGGTGCTGTTCAATCTGCTCGACAATGCCGCCAAGTACTCGCCGGAAGGCTCCCTGATCGCGGTGCATGCATGGCGCGGTGGCGGCGGCCGGGTCTGCCTGTGCATCACGGACGAAGGGCCGGGGCTTCCGCCTGCGGATATCGAGCGTATCTTCGACAAGTTCTTCCGTGCGCAAACGGGAGACCGGCAGCGCGCCGGCACGGGTCTCGGCCTCGCGATCTGCCGGGGCTTCGTCGAAGCGATGGGGGGCTCGATCGTGGCGGAGAACCGGCACGACCGTTCGGGCGCCGTGTTCACGGTCACGCTGCCCGCGACGACGGGCAAGACCGAACTGGGCGCCGCGGCATGACCGGCGCAAGCCCCGTGACTGTGCTGGTCGTCGACGACGAGCCGCCGATCCGCCGCCTGCTGCGGACCGGCCTGACCGCCCAGGGTTATCGCATTCTCGAGGCGGCCTCAGGCCGCGAAACGCTCGAGCGGTTGCTGCGGGGCGGCGAGCGGCCCGACGTCGTGATCCTCGACCTCGGACTGCCCGACGTCGATGGGATCGAGATCATCCGCAAGGTACGGCAGGGCGGTTCGACGGTGCCGATCGTCGTGCTCTCCAGCCGGGGCGACGAGGCCGGCAAGGTACAGGCGCTCGATCTCGGTGCGGACGATTACGTGACGAAGCCGTTCGGGATGGAGGAGCTGGTCGCGCGCCTGCGCACGGCGCTGCGGCACCGCCTCCAGGTGCAGGGCGAGCGGCCGATCTTCCGGAGCCGCAATCTTACCGTCGACCTCGTCCGGCGGATCGTGACGGTCGACGGCGAGGAGGTGAAACTTTCGCCCAAGGAGTACGACATCCTGAGACTGCTCGTCGCGCATGCCGGCAAGGTGCTGACCCATCAGTTCCTGCTCCGCGAGGTTTGGGGCGGAGAGACCGACGTGCAGTATCTCCGGATCTATATCCGGCACGTGCGGCAGAAGATCGAGACGAACCCCGAACAGCCGCAGCACATTCTGACGGAAGCGGGCGTCGGATACCGCCTGCGCGTTCATGAAGAACAACCCTGAACGGCGGCCGAAAGCCGGAGTGCGTCCGCATTCCGATGTCGGCCGGAAAAAGCGGGAGGGGATGCGTCGGTGGCTATCGGCTGCGCGATCGGCGCACGAAGGGCGGAGATAGAGACACCCTATGGACATCGCCGATTTTATCACGCCGGATCGAGTGGTCGCGAACCTTCGGGCGGTCGAGAAGCGGCAGGTGCTGAAGGATTGCGTCCGCCACGCAGACGTGCCCGACCTGGATCAGGAAACCGTTCTCGACGCACTGCTTCAGCGGGAGCAGCTCGGGTCGACCGGCGTCGGCGGCGGCATCGCGCTGCCGCATGCGCGCATCGGCGGGCTCGACCGGTTCATCGGCCTCTTCGCCCGTCTCGATCGCCCCGTCGAGTTCGAGGCGGTGGATGAGCGGCCGGTGGACCTCGTCTTTCTGCTGCTGGTGCCGGCGAACGCCACGAACGAGCATCTTCAGGCGCTTGCCTGCGTGTCCCGGCGTCTGCGGGATCGCGACGTTGCGGCCCGCCTGCGCCGCGCCGGGGATGCGACGGAGATGTACGAGCTGCTCGTCGGCGCTACGTCTCCCGCCCAGGAGTGATGGTGCTTCCGTCGAGAACGAACTCGCCGCCGTCGCTTCAGGAGACGCGGCGCAACCGGACGCTCACGCCAGCAGGCGCATCACCGTGTGCATCGCCATGCCGAGAACGCCGAATGCCAGCGACTCATCCCAGAGATTGAGCGTCGGCGCTTTCGGCGGCTCACGCCATATCAGGGCAAAGACGGCGGCGAACAAGGCGCCGTACAAGCACAGCATCTGCATCGCCATAGCGCATCGCTGACATTGACAGTGGGAGAGTCTTGCCGGAGGATGCGCATGAAGAGCCTGGAGCGTGCGCATGACCGCAGTGAAGAAACCTGTCAACCTAAGCATCAGCGAGGATGTCGTGGCGCAGGCGCGACGTCATGGCCTGAACCTTTCCGAGATCGCCGAGACTGCGTTGCGGCGGGAGATCGATCAAATCGAGCGGGAGACCATCCAGCAGCGGATGGACCGGACGATGGAACTCTGGAACGAGTTCAACCGCGATGATGTGACGGTCGCGGACGAGTTTGGAACTCTTGATGGGGCAGTTTGACGTCCATCGAAACACCGGGAAATCTCGCACGCGATATCCGTATCTCGTCGTCGTTCAGTCAGGTCACATGCGCCGATGGGATCGCCGCGTAATCGTTCCGCTCGCCATCGCGGAACCTTTTTCGAGCGCCCCGGACATAAAGTTGAATCCCGTCGTGATCGTGGAAGGCCGCCGCTGCTACTTGGCGGCCCAGGAGATCACGAACGTTCCGGTAGACGCGCTGGGAGTTGTTGTAGGGAACCTTCAGGATCAAGCCGAAACGATTATCGGAGCCATCGATTGGATGCTCAGCCAGGGATTTGGCTGACTTAGCGACGGATGTTGGGAAGCACGCAAGCCGTAAATTGCACAAGGGGACCACGCTCGGCGGCGCCTGACGAAGGCGCACACCGACGTTCTCCGCCGTCTATTGCGCCGCGCGCCGCGCCGCACCCATTGTGCAGGCAATGCGGAAGGCGCGTCGCGTCGCTTCGGGATTGGCAACGCCCTTGCCGGCGATGTCGTAGGCAGTGCCGTGCGCCGGGGTGGCGATCGGCACCGGCAATCCGCCGAGCACGGTGACGCCCTTGTCGAAGCCCATCAGCTTGATCGCGATCTGCCCCTGGTCGTGATACATGGTCAGAACCGCGTCGTACTGGCCGGCGCGGGCGCGCAGCCACACCGTGTCCGCGGGGAATGGTCCGTCGACCGCGAACTGCCGGCGTTTCGCCTCTTCGACCGCGGGACCGATCACCTCGATCTCCTCGCGGCCGAAGTTGCCGCCGTCCCCGGCGTGCGGGTTGAGCGCCGCCACGGCGATGCGCGGCCGGGCATAGCCGGCCGCTCTCATCGAGCGGTCAGTCAGGTCGAGCGCGTTGAGGATGCGGTCGGCGGTCAGCAGGCCGCTCACGTCCTTCAGCGCGATATGGCTCGTCACGCGTGCGTTCCAGAGAGCGTCGAGCACGTTGAACTCGCCGTGCGGCCCGTCATAGCCGAGGAAATGCGCGGCGAACTGCATCTCGTCTTCGAACGGGTTACCAGCGAGCCGCAGCGCCTGCTTGTTGAACGGGGTGAAGCAGAGCGCATCGACGACGCCGTCGCGCGCAAGGCCGAGCCCGGTCCTGAAATTCTCCAGCGCGTATCCGCCGCCGGCCGCCGACGCCTCGCCGACGCGCACCGACGCGGGATCGAGATGCTGGAGACCGAGAAGCGCCGGCCGGCCGGGAGCGATGTCCGCATCCTCGGCGCGCTTCACCGACGGAAGATCGAGGTCGACGCCCGCGACCTTCGCCCCGGCCGAGAGCACACGGGCATCGGCGATGACCAGGATGGCGGCCGCGTCGACGATCTCCTCGTCGGCGAGAAGGCGGGCCGTGAGTTCAGGACTGATCCCGCACGGGTCCCCCATCACCAGTCCAATGCGCGGCTCCGGTGCGGCGGTCGCCATGTTCATCGCCCTCCTCCCTGTTCACGCCCTGCCGGACTTTGGACGCGCAGCCCCTTTCATACCCGCATCTTCGGCATCGCAGGCAATAAAAGCGTATGGGAGGCGCAGACTGCCGCCCGTCCGCTTCAGCGTGCGCCGACGCCGCGCGGCGGCTGCGCAGCTCCTCCGGGCGCTTTCGAGCCGTTATTCGCGGCAGGGCTCGGAGCGGCGCCGGGGCGAGCCACCCTGAACTCCGTCACCGGCGCGATCTCCCATGCGGCGGTCGAGCGACAGCCCGCAACCGTCGGCAGCGGTTCTCCGGCATAGAAAAGCTGGCCGACGACGCTCACCGCGGTCGGCGCTATGGCGACGCTCTTTCCGTCCTGCGGCGGCGCGTCTTCCAGGAGCGAGCCGACGACCGTCCGTCGAGCGTCGCGGTAGAGCGGCGTCAGCGGGGTTGCTTCTTTCACCGCGGGGTCGGGAGACGCGAACACGTTCTCCGCCTCCCGCGACAGGCGATCGGGATCGGGAATTTCGGCGAGGACGCAGACACCGCCTTGCGCCTGCCCCGGAGACAGCGACAACAGATAAGCCCCACCGGCCTCGGCAGCGACGGAATTAACCCAGCCGGTCATGCGGACGATGTCGCCTTCCTTCAGCTTGTAGGGATTGGGGAATGCCGGGATGCGGGTCTTCGCATAGTCGGCATCGAGCTTCGCAACGTTGGGCGGCGCGGATAGCCGGGCGAGGTCCTCGATCGCGACAGGCTTCGGATGGTTCAGCGCCTCGCGCGACGATACGGTGATCCTGACGCGCCAGCGCGGCGCATCCGACGCCACCGGCCACGTCGCCGAGGGACAGAGAATGGACAATAGGATGATGCTGATCGGTATGCTGCGGGCCATGACGCTTCCCAAACGATTTTCGCACGGGTAAACGCGCGGCGGCTGCAACTGGCTAAGTCCTGACATCCTTCGCGGATAAAGCGGCGGCGGCTAAACGACGGCTTCACAGCCGATAGAAGCGCACGGCGTTGTCGCGGAAGAGCTTTTCGTGGTCCGCCGCCGGCCGGTCCGCGACCGCCGCGCGGAACCCGTCGAAGATCGTCTCGAACGGTCCCGCGAGCTTGTCGACCGGATAGTTGCTCGCGAACATGCAGCGGTCGACGCCGAAGATCGCAATGGCGTCGCGGATCACCGGCCCGTTTGCCCCGATCGTCCACGGAGCCCCGCGCCGGCCGAGGCCGGAAATCTTCAGCGCGACATGAGGCTGACCGGCGGCGATCTCCATCGCGCGACGCCACACCGAGAGCCCTTCCGCACTTCGGTCGCTCGGCAGGCCCGTATGGTTGATGACGATCTGCGTCGCGGGAAAATCGCGCGCCAGCTCGGCCGCGGCGTCGAGATGCCACCAGGGCGTCTGCAGGTCGAAGGACAGACCGTGCCGCCCGAGGAGCGTATAGCCCGACCGCCATCTCGGATCGTCCACCGACCCCGCCGCGCCGCGCCGCGCATCCTCCGGAGAGGCGGCCGCGTGCGGCTTGTGGCGGATGCCGCGGACGAGCGGCCGCGCGGCATGGGCGGCGAGGATGTCCGCGGCATCCTCGTGGTCGAGCGCCGCATGCGCGACGCATGCGCTGGGCAGCCCGTGCTCCGCCGCGACCGACTCCAGCCACAGTGTCTCGGCGACCGGATCGGTGCGGTCCCACTCCGCTTCGACATGGACCGTCTTGACCACCCGGTAGCGCCGGCCGGCGTCGCTCCGGTAGTCCGGCGGCAGGTAGGTTCGCTTCAGCGCCGAGTAGTCGCCATACCGGAAGGGGATCTGCTCCGGGTCGCTGAGCCAGGGATAGTAGTTGCGCTCCAGGTCCCAGAAATGCTGATGCGGATCGACGATCTCGAACGCGCCGTCGTCGGCGTCGCCAGCTTGTACCCCGCCGCTCACGTCGCGCTCCGCTTCTGCTGCTCGTAAAGCCGGACGATCGACGCGGAGTCCTTCATCTCGTTGCCCTGGCCGACATAGGTTGCATAGCGCTCGCCGGCCTCCTCGACGAGCGGCAGCTCCAGCCCGAGATCGTGCGCGAAAGCCTTCACGGCCTTCATGTCCTTCAGAAGCTGGCGCGCGAAGCTCGACGGCGGGTCGAAGGCGCGCTGCTGCATCTGCGGGAAGAGCTTGCGGAGAAGGTTGCTGTCGGCGTGACCGCCGGCGAGGCTTTGCGGCAGGCGCGCGGCGTCGATCCCGGCGGCCTCGGCGAGGACGAGCGCCTCGGCCATCAGCACGTAGCCGGTCCCGACGATCGCCTGATTGATGATCTTGGTCGTCTGCCCGGCGCCGGCCGGTCCCATATGCGTGAAGTTGCCGGCGAGGTCGGCCATCACCTGCCGGATCGCCTCGATGTCTTCCGCCTCGCCTCCGGCCATCACGGTCATCGTGCCGTCGCGCGCCGCAGGCGGACCGCCCGAAACCGGAGCGTCCACCCAACCGATACCGGCCTCGCGCCGCAGCCGCGCCGCCATGTCTCGCGTCGCCTGCGGGTGGATCGTCGAATGGTCGACGAGGATCTTGCCCTCGCCCTTCCGTCCGATCGATGCGATCCCGCCGGGTCCGTAGACGCAGTTCTCGACCGCCTCGGTATGCAGGACGCACATCAGCACGACGTCGCTCGCCTCGGCGACGGCGGCCGGGTTTGGCGCGGCGACAGCGCCGTGCGGAACGACCGTGTCGAGCCGCTCCGGCTCCAGGTTCCAGACGGCGACGGACCAGCCGCGATCGAGCAGCCGGCGCGTCATCGCCTCGCCCATGAGACCGATCCCGATGAACCCCAGCCGCGGCTTCTCCGGCATTTCCTCTTCCTTCCCTACTTGTCGGCTTGCCCTATTTGTCGGCTTGATTCGCGAGGCGGTCGTAAACGCGATAGAGCGCTTGATTCCCGTTGTTCCCCTCGCCGTGGGCACGCGCTTCGAGATAGAGGCTGGTCGCCAGCGCTGTACCCGGCAGCGGCACGCCGAGCGCGAACGCCATCTCGTTGGCGAGCCGCAGATCCTTGAGCTTCAGATCGATGCGGAAGCCGGCGCGCGGGTCCTTGACCAGCATCAGCGGGCCGAGATTTTCCAGCATCCACGACGACGCG
>DASWRT010000056.1:0-3143 GCA_036403035.1 Allostellaceae bacterium
TCGTCGAACCGGGCACGTCGGCAATGGCGAATGCCGGGCCACACGGCTTCTCGGAAGCGCTCTACGCCTACGTCTCCGGTGCGGGAAACAACGGCAGCGCCTTCGCCGGGCTCTCCGGCAACACCTTGTTCTACAATACGACCGGCGGGCTCGCGATGCTGATCGGCCGCTTCCTCATGATCGTGCCGATGCTCGCGGTCGCCGGCTCGCTCGCCGCGAAGAAGCGAGCCCCGGCGTCGGCGGGCACCTTCCCGACGCATGGCGGGCTCTTCGTCGGTCTCCTCGTCGGCGTCATCCTCATCGTCGGCGGGCTCACCTTCTTCCCGGCGCTCGCGCTCGGCCCGGTGGCCGAGCACCTCGCGATGAACGCCGGCACCCTCTACTGAACGGGAACAATCCCCATGGAGACGAAAATCCGCAGCCGCGGCGGCGCGTCGGTCACGACGATGCTCGATCCGGCGATCCTCGTGCCCGCCATCGGTGAGTCCTTCAGGAAGCTCGATCCGCGGATCATGGTCCGCAACCCTGTGATGTTCTGCGTCGAGATCGTCGCCGCGCTCACCACCTTGCTGTTCCTCCGCGATCTCGCGACGGGCGGCGGCGGCGGGCATCTCGGCTTCGCGGCCCAGATCATCGTCTGGCTGTGGTTCACGGTCATCTTCGCGAACTTCGCCGAGGCGGTCGCCGAGGGCCGCGGCAAGGCGCAAGCGGCGAGCCTGCGCAAGACGAAGACCGAAACCGTCGCAAAACGCCTGTCCGACGGTCCGGATTCCTCCCGCTACGACCAGGTGCCGGCGACCTCGCTGAAGAAAGGCGATGTCGTGCTGGTCGAGGCCGGCGACATCATCCCCTCGGACGGCGAGGTGATCGAGGGCGTCGCCTCGGTCAACGAGGCGGCCATTACCGGCGAGTCCGCGCCGGTGATCCGCGAGAGCGGCGGCGACCGCTCGGCGGTGACCGGCGGCACGACCGTGATCTCCGACTGGATCAAAGTGCGGATCACCGCGGCCCAGGGCTCGACCTTCCTCGACCGCATGATCGCACTCGTCGAGGGCGCGCAGCGGCAGAAGACGCCGAACGAGATCGCGCTCAACATCCTGCTCGCCGGCATGACGATCATTTTCGTCTTCGCCGTAGCGACGATCCCGAGCTATGCGACCTATGCCGGCGGCGCCGTCAGCATCCTCATCCTGGTCGCGCTGTTCGTCACGCTGATCCCGACGACGATCGGCGCGCTGCTGTCGGCGATCGGCATCGCGGGCATGGACCGGCTCGTGCGCTTCAACGTGCTGGCGATGTCCGGACGCGCCGTCGAGGCGGCGGGCGATGTCGACACGCTGCTCCTCGACAAGACCGGGACGATCACGCTCGGCAACCGGCAGGCGACGGAGTTCCTGCCGCTCGCCGGCGTGTCGGAACGCGACCTCGCCGACGCGGCGCAGCTCGCATCGCTCGCCGACGAGACGCCGGAGGGCCGCTCGATCGTCGTCCTCGCGAAGGAGAAGTTCGGCATCCGCGGCCGGGACATGGCCGATCTGCACGCCCACTTCATCCCGTTCTCGGCGCAGACCCGCATCAGCGGCGTCGAAGTCGAGGGGCACTCGATCCGCAAGGGCGCCGTCGAGGCGGTCCTGGCGCATGTCGAGGCGAGCAGCGCTCCCGTCGACGTTCGGCGCGGTTCCGCCGCCGTCGCCGCGCTCAAGCCGGCGGCAGCGGTCTCCCCCGCCGCGCGCGAGCTTGAGGCGATCGCCGAGCGGATCGCGAAGTCCGGCGGCACGCCGCTCGCGGTGGCGCGGGACGGGCGCCTGCTCGGCGTCATCCACCTCAAGGACATCGTCAAGGGCGGCATCCGCGAGCGCTTCGCGGCGCTCCGCCAGATGGGCATCCGCACGGTGATGATCACCGGCGACAACCCGCTCACCGCCGCGGCGATCGCCGCCGAGGCCGGCGTCGACGACTTCCTCGCCCAAGCCACGCCGGAGACCAAGCTGAAGCTGATCCGCGACGAGCAGGCGAAAGGCAAGCTGGTCGCGATGTGCGGCGACGGCACCAACGACGCGCCTGCCCTCGCCCAGGCCGATGTCGGCGTCGCGATGAACACCGGCACGATGGCGGCGCGCGAGGCCGGCAACATGGTCGACCTCGATAGCGACCCGACCAAGCTGATCGAGATCGTCGAGATCGGCAAGCAGCTGCTGATGACCCGCGGCGCGCTGACCACCTTCTCGATCGCCAACGACGTCGCGAAGTACTTCGCCATCATCCCGGCGATGTTCCTCGCCTTCTACCCGCAGCTCCAGGCGTTGAACGTGATGCATCTGGCGACGCCGGAGAGCGCGATCCTGTCGGCGATCATCTTCAACGCGCTGATCATCGTCGCGCTGATCCCGCTGTCCCTCAAGGGCGTGAAATACCGTGCGGTCGGCGCCGCGCACCTGCTGCGCCGCAACCTGCTGATCTACGGCGTTGGCGGCATCGTCATCCCGTTCGTCGGGATCAAGGCGATCGACCTCCTCGTCAACGCCGTCGGCCTCGCGTAAAGGAAAAGACGCTATGCTGAAGGAACTTCGTCCCGCGCTCGTGATGGTGGTCGCGCTGACGATCATCACGGGCCTTGCCTATCCGCTCGTCCTCACCGGGATAGCCCAGGTGCTGTTTCCGCACGAGGCGAACGGCAGTCTGGTCGAGAAGGACGGCCGGGTGATCGGCTCCGAGCTGATCGCCCAGGGCTTCGCTGCCGACAAATACTTCCACCCGCGTCCGTCGGCGACGACCGACACCGATCCGAACGACCCGACCAAGACCGTCCCGGCGCCGTACAACGCGGTGAACTCCGGAGGATCGAACGCCGGACCGACCTCCAAGGCGCTCGTCGAGCGCGTTCAGGGCGACGTCGAGAAGCTGAAGGCCGAGAACGCCGCCTCTCCGGTTCCCGCCGATCTCGTCACGACGTCCGGCAGCGGCCTCGACCCCGACATCTCGCCGGCCGCCGCCGCATTTCAGGTTCCGCGCGTCGCCAAGGCGCGCAGCCTCTCCGATGACCGGGTCCGGCAGATCGTCGCCGAGAACACCCAGGGCCGGACGCTCGGCATCTTTGGCGAGCCGCACGTCAATGTCCTGAAGCTCAACCTCGCCCTGGATGC
>DASWRT010000057.1:0-13951 GCA_036403035.1 Allostellaceae bacterium
GCATAGCAGCCGATGCCGAAGAAGATGATGTTGCCGAAGCTGTTGTACCCCATCTGCCCGCCGATCAGGTCCCAGGTCAGGGCGAGCACGACCATCATCCAGAGCAGCGCGAGTTGGGTGACGTAGTTCGGGAACAGCAGCGGCCCGGCCGCGGCGAGCGCCAGCAGCGCCGTGACGAGCGCGATCCGCGGCACGCCGCCGCCCACCACGCCCGTCATCGCAGGTACTTCCGCTGCCGGGCGAGCATCGCGTTGCGCCAGACCAGGATGACGACCAGGAGCGAGAAGACGAAGGCCGCTTGATATTCGGCGCCGAGGAGGAATCCGGCGAACTGCTCGGCCGCGCCCAGCGAAAGGCCGGACACAATCACGGCTGGGATATTGCCGAGCCCGGCGACCACCACGATCATGAAGGAGCGCACGGTGTACGGCAGGCCGATATAGGGGTGGATCACCCAGATCTGCACGACGAGCGCGCCCGCCGCGCCGCAGATCGCCGCGTTCAAGGCGAACGTCGTCGCATAGACGCGGTCGGTGTCGACGCCGAGGATGCGCGCCGCGCGCGGGTTCTGCGCGGTGGCGCGGATCGCCTGCCCCAGCCGCGAACCTTTGAGGAACAGATAGAGCGCCAGCGCGAGCAGCGCCGCCGCCGCGACCGCGACCAGCTTGATGTTGGCGACGACGATCGTGCCGCCCATCAGGTAGGTGCTGCCGAGGCCGGCGTCGACGCTCTGCACGTCGGCGCTGAACGCCTGATTGGCGGCCTGCTGCAGGAAGATGCTGATGCCGAAGGTCGCCAGGATCGAGACGAAGAGGTCGCGGTCGATGATCCGGACGATCACCGCGCGGTACACTAGCCAGCCCACCGCGAACAGCAGCACCGCCGCGACCGGCACGCCGAACAGCGGATGGACGCCGTGCATGAACAGGTACAGCGCGACATAGCCGCCGAGCATCACGAACTCGCCCTGCGCGACGTTGATGACGTTCATCACGCCCCAGACGAGCGCCATCCCGTAGGCCGGCAGGCAGTACACCGCGCCGACCAGCAACCCGTCGACGAGCAGCTGCAGCGCCAGCTCCGGCGCATCGACGAGGAGGAGAAGGTTGGAGAGCATCGGGTCAGGCCGCGCCGATAACGCCCCCTCCCCCGCAAGCGGGAGAGGGTCGGGGTGGGAGCAACGCGTCGGCGGCCAACCCACCGCTCGCTCGATACGGATACGAAGAGCCCCCACCCTGCCCCTCCCCCGCAAGCGGGGGAGGGAATGAGGAGCGACTCACGGACGCGACCTCCGCTGGAACGCTCACTTCTCCGCCGTACGCTGCGACCACGGCGGCATCGGGTAGCGGAACTTCGCCGCCGCCCATTTCGTCGGGGCGACGACCCTGTACTGCCCGTCCTGCACTTGGTAGAGCACCATCGGCTTGGCGGGATTCTTGCCGGTCTCGTCGAACTTGACCGGCCCGAAGAACGTCATGATGTCGGTCTTCGCAAGGGCATCGCGCACCTTCTCAGGATCGGTCGACCCGGCACGCTCCATCGCATCAGCAAAGACCAGCACGCCGGCAGCCGATTCGGCCACCTGATAGCTCGTCGGATAGTTGTAGACCTTCTCGAAGGCTTGCGCGAACTCGTCGGCCGTGCCGAACCACTTGTCCTTATAGCTCAGCGTCCGGTCCCACTGCGAACCGCACAGGAAATACTCGGCCGGCTTGCCCATCTTCTCGGCGATCTGCGCCGCGTCGCAGTGCGTCGTCGCGACCATCGGCAGGTCGAGCTTGCTCTCCGACAGGCTGCGCACGGCGAGCACCGCGCCCTTCGCGTGGCCGGAGACGATAAGCAGATCGGGCTTCAGCGCCCGGACTTTGGTGAGCGTCGCCGTCATGTCGTTGAGGTCGCGCGGGAGCTTGTCGTCGACGACAAGCTTCATGCCGTACTTCTTCGCCGTTTCGGCGACGCCGTCGCGCACGTCCTGCGAGAACGGATCGTTCTCGACGGCGACCGCCACCTTCATGCCGGCCGGGTCCTTGCCCGCCGCCTTGGCGGTCTCGGCCAACAGGTCGACGGCCGAGGAGACGTACTGGTCCGACGTCGACAAGACCGCGAACAGGTACTTGTAGCCGTTCTGGAAGAGGTCGCGATCGGCGCCGTTCGCCTCGACCATCGGGACCTTGTACTTCTCGGTGACCGGCGCGATCGCCTTGGTCAGGCCCGAGCTGTACGGGCCGAGCAGGAACTTGACGCCGTCCTGCGCGATCAGCCGTTCGGCGAGCTGAGCACCGCGCGCCGAGGTCGATTCGTCGTCGTAGTACTTGACGGCGAACTTATAAGACTTCCCGCCGATCTTGACGCCGCCCATCTCATTGAGCCGGCGGACGGCGAAATCGTACCCGTCCTGGGTATTCTTCCCGAGCGTCGAATAGCTTCCGGTCAGCGACACCGCAGCGCCGAGCGTGATCGTGTCGTCTTCGGCGCGGGCCGGCGACGCGACGGTGGCGGCGCCGAGCAGCGCCAAAGCGGTGGCGGTCAGCGCGAAGGTACTTGCGGGTTTCCGTATCACGTCATCCTCCCTGCCGAGCGAGGGGCCGCTCTTCCCTGGCGACCACCAATGCGCGAGTTAATCCGGGTATCGGCAACAAAATCAAGCCCGACGATGCGAAACCCCGGCAGCGCTGCCGGAGCGGAACTCCGGCGTCGCGGTCAGTGGCGGGCCCTTCGGCCGGGTGATACTCTCCCCGGACAAACAGGTTGAGCGCGCAAGTCAGGAGCCGGCCGGCATGGGAACGAAGGGTCTGGACGCACGGGCGGTGCAGGCGCAGCGTAACGCCGCTGCTCACCGTGCCCCGATCGAGGTCGTATCGACGGGCGCCGCGCTCGGCGCGGAGATACATGGCGTCGATCTACGCCAAGTCGACGATGTCCTGTTCGCGGCGATCCACCGGGCTTGGCTCGATCATCAGGTGTTGCTGTTCCGCGGGCAGACGCTCACCGATGCCGACCTCGTCGCCTTCAGCCGCCGCTTCGGCGACCTCGACTGGGCCCCGGTCCAGGAGACCGGGCGCCGTTTCGTCGAGGGTTACCCGGAGATCTACGTCGTCTCGAACGTCCTCGGCACCGACGGCGCGCCGATCGGCAGCCTCGGCGCGGGCGAAGCGGTCTGGCACACCGACATGTCGTACCTGCCGGAACCGCCGAAGGCGAGCATGCTCTACGCGATCGAGGTCCCGCCGGCCGGCGGCGACACCGGATTCTGCGACATGTACGGCGCTTACGAGGCGATGTCCGACGATCTGCGCCGACGCGTCGCGGGGCGGACGCTGAAGCACGACGGCACCTACAACAGCGGCGGCTACCTGCGCGAGGGCGTGACGGCGACCGACGACCCGCGGGCATCGCCCGGAACCAGCCACCCGATCGTCTGCACCCATCCGGAAACCGGCCGGCCCGTCCTCTATCTCGGCCGCCGCCGGAACGCGTACATCGACGGGCTGCCGCTCGACCAATCGGAAGCCCTGCTCGACGAGCTCTGGCGCTGCGCGACCCGCCCCGAACTGGCCTGGAAACATGAATGGCGGGTCGGCGACGTCGTGCTGTGGGACAATCGCTGCACCATGCATCGGCGCGATCCGTTCGACGCCGCGACGCGGCGCATCCTGCACCGGACCCAGATCAAGGGCGAGACTCGGCCGGCGGCATCATGAGCGGCACTCCCGCGAGCGAATCCGCACTACGCCGCCGTGTCGACGCGGCGCTGACGACACCGGGCAAGGTGCTCGCGCTGCTCTGCCTGATGTACCTGATCTTCTACATCGACCGGGTGAACATCTCGACGGCGGCGCCGCTGATCCAGAAGGATCTCGGGCTCAGCAACACCGAGCTGGGCTTCGCCTTCTCGGCCTTCGCGTACCCGTACGCGTTGTTCCAGATCATCGGCGGCTGGATCGGCGACCGGCTCGGCGCGCGCCGGACGCTCGGCCTCTGCGGCATCGCCGTCTGCGCCGCGACGGTCGCTACGGGCGCGGTCGGCGGCCTCGCGACGCTGTTCGCGGCAAGGCTCGCGCTGGGCTTCGGCGAAGGTGCGGCGTTCCCGACGGCGACGCGGGCCATGGCGGCCTGGACGCCGGAAGGGAGCTGGGGTTTCGCGCAGGGCATCACCCACTCCTTCGCGCGGCTCGGCAACGCGGTGACGCCGCCGTTGATCGCCGCGCTCGTTGCCGCCTTGTCGTGGCGCGGCTCGTTCTTCGTGCTCGGCGTGTTGAGTCTCGTCTGGATGGCCGCATGGGTCTGGTTCTTCCGCGACAACCCGCGCGACCACGGCGCCGTCACCGCGGCCGACCTTGCACGCCTGCCGCCGCCGACCCGCCACGGTCAAGGCGGCAGCGCGCGCGGCGTAACGCCCTGGCGGCGGCTCGCCCGCCGCATGCTGCCGGTGACGGCCGTCGATTTCTGCTACGGCTGGACTCTCTGGCTATTCCTCAGCTGGATCCCGTCGTTCTTCTTCAAGCAGTTCCACCTCGACCTCAAGAGTTCCGCGCTGTTCTCTTCCGGCGTGTTCTTCGCCGGGGTCGTCGGCGACACGGTCGGCGGCATGGTGAGCGACCTGATCCTTCGGCGCAGCGGCGACGTTGCCGCGGCGCGGCGCAACGTCATCGTCGCCGGGCTGCTCGGCGCCTTCGTCTTCCTGCTGCCGGTCGTGCTGGTGCGCGATCTCGCGACGGTCGCGGTGTGCCTGTCGCTCGCCTTCTTCTTCGCCGAGCTTGTCGTCGCGCCGATCTGGTCGATTCCGATGGACATCGCGCCGCGCTACGCCGGAACGGCAAGCGGCATGATGAATTTCGGCTTCGGTCTCGCCGGAATCATCTCCCCGGTCGTCTTCGGCTGGCTCCTCGACGCGACCGGAAGCTGGACGCTGCCTTTCGCCGGTTCGGTCGCGCTGCTGCTGGCCGGCGCGGGGTTCGCGTTCTTCATGCACCCGGACCGGCCGTTCGAGCCGGAACCCGACACGGGAAAACGGGTGTTTGCAAGATGAGATGAGGATCTACCGCCATCTTCTTGCTGCCGCCGTGTGCATCACAGCCGCCACGAGCATGAGCGTCATGGCGGCGCAGGCCGCCGATCCCGCCGCGCGCCGTCACCGCGTCGAGCAGTATGCGAAGAAGGGCGTACCCGAACTCGTCGCCGCCTGCCTCGTCGACGCCGAAGATCGCGCCCGCGCCGACGGCAAGCTCGAGGCGATCGAATGGACCGCGCCGGACCACAGCGCCTCGGTCGTCAAGGAGAAGGGGTCCGCTGCGCACGGCAACGCGCCGGATACGAAGGTCGAGATCAACGGAATCGGCCGCGACGACGCATCCGGCGGCTGGGCGCCACTGAAGGCGCAATGCGCCTACCGGAAAGGCCGATTGTCGAGGGTCGCCCTCGATACCGTGCCGGCTCCGACACCGAAGCCGCCGCTCGACCTGCACCTGAACCCGCCGGTGAACGCGCCTACCGGATCGAGCGACGCGGCGGCAGCGAACGCACCGACGGTCCGCACACAGCCCGTTACGAACCCGCCGGTTGCGATGGCACAACCGAACCGGACCGACAATCGCCGCGAGAGTTCCCGCACCATCCGTCCGACTCTCAGCGAGCTTCCGGCCGACACGCCAATTCGCGAACAGCCGCCGGACTTCATCCGCAACCACCGCTTCGGCGTTGAATTGAGATCGCGGTTCTGATCGGCCGGACCGCTCCGGCACGACGGGACAGCCCATACGAGAAAGGGCGGCCTGCACGGGCCGCCCTCTCATCTTGGATGGCGCCGCTACTCGGCGGCGATCACTTATTCTTTTTTAAGGCTGTCGGCTACGCCCTTCGCGCCTTCCTTCGCATCGTGGGCCGCGTTCTTGACGTCGCCCTTGGCCTTGTCGGTCTTGCCTTCCGCCTGCGTCTTGGTGTCGCCGGTCGCTCCGCCGACGGCGTCCTTTATCGAGCCCTTGATCTTGTCCATTGTTCCGGCCATCGCGGTTCTCCCGTTTTGCAGTGCCTTACCAGCTAACCCAAACATGAGTCGCGTGGTTCCCCTGCTGCGGAGGCAGCGGCCGGCGCGAACAGCTCGCGCTCGCCGACGCCGGCCAGAACGTGCCGGTCCAGGCTCTCCAGCGAGCATCCCCGGCCGGCGTCGACGCCGCACCGCTGCGCGAAGTCGGCCGAGAGGAGAAGATGCCGGCCGAGCGCGTCGCACAGCCGCTCCATCCGGCTCGCCTCGTTGACGACGCGCCCGATCACGGTGAAGTCGAGGCGTCGCGCCGTGCCGGTATTGCCGTAGACGACCTCGCCGAAATGCAGCGCGACGTCGAGGCCGAGCGTCGGCCCGCCCGTAGCGGCGCGGCCGGCGTTCAGCGCGGCGTTGCGCGCCAGCGCGTCCTCGGCCGCCGCAAGGGCCAGCGTGCAGGCAGCCCCCTCTATCTCCGCTCCGGAACCCGCGACCGGAAAGACCGCGAGCAACCCGTCGCCGAGGAATTTCAGGATTTTGCCGCCGCGTTCGAGGACGGGATCGCCCATCGCGTCGAAGTGCTCGTTGAGCCAGCCGACGACATCAGCCGGATCGGCTCGCCCGGCGAGCGCGGTAAATCCGCGGAGATCGGCCAGCAGGACGGCGGCGCGCACGACCCGACCGCCGCCGCGCCGGATCTCCCCGGCGAGGACGTGCAGTCCTGTCGCGCCGCCGAGATAAGCGCCGAGCGCCGCCGTCGCGACCCGCGCGAGGCCATCCGGTAAGCGGCCAGCGCCAGCGCTGGAAGGAGCCGGTCCGCGGCGGCGAGGTCGGCATCGGTGAAGCCGCCGCGCCGGTCGGTGGCGATCCCGAACGCCGCCCCGATCAAGGAGCCGGTACCGAACGGCACCAGACGCATCGCGAACTCGGTCACGCCCCGGCGGCCGAGTTCCGAGAACAGGGGAAAGGACTCGGTATCGGGTGCGGTCGCCGCCGTTCCGTCGAGCCGCCAGCGGCACGTGGTCAGGTCCCGTTCCCGCATGTGGTGGATCGGGCCGGCACGGAACGCCTCGTCGCTTTCCGGGCCGTGCAGCGTCTCGACCAGTTCCACCTGTCCGGCGCCCCCGCAGCCGCTCCCGTCGTCGCGCCACCAGACCCAGCTCAGGCCGCGGATGGTCGGATCGATCGCCGGCATCCCGAGGCTCGCGCGGACGATCGGCACGCCGGCACGGCACAGCGCCGCGCCGGCAACGGCGAGCACCGGGCCGAGATCGTCGCCCGCCATCGCCCCGTCGAGGATCGCATCGACTGCGTCCCGAGGATCGCCCTCGTCCGCCTCGCCTGCCATTGGCATCACTCCGAGCCCGCGATGCGCCGGATCTTGGATCTTATCCGGAGCGGAAGAGTGGGGCGGTCGCCGGGCGCCGCCGGCTTCCCGCCGTATGTCCGATTTACGCTAACGATGTGTTCACGTCCGCCGCCCGATAGTACGGTCGGAGATTCTTCTGATCGAGAGACGGCTTTGCGGCACGGCGGGCGGAAACGCAGGGGCGGAACGTGGCAGGTTGTGGCCGCGGCCGCGCTGACCCTGGCCGGAGCGGCAGCCGCGCCGTGCGCCGGCGGCGCGCCTGCCGCGGAACCGGTGGTGCTGCGCATCGGCACGGGCGGCGTCGGCGGGACCTATTATCCCATCGGCTCGCTGATCGCCGCCGGGCTGTCGGGGGGCAGCGGACCGGCCGATTGCGGGAATGCATCGCCGTGCGGCATCCCCGGCGCGATTGCCGTCGCGCAGGCGTCGAACGGCTCGGTCGCCAATGTCGAGGCGTTGCGCGCGGGCACGATCGAGATCGGCTTCGCGCAGAGCAACGTGATCGACTGGGCCTACAACGCCAAGGCCCGCTTCCAGGGGGAGGAGCCGGCGCGCGATCTGCGGGTGCTCGCGACGCTCTATTCGGAAAGCCTGCACCTCGTCGTGCGCCGCGGCGCGGGGATGTCGTCGGTCGCCGCGCTGCGCGGCAAGCGCGTGTCGCTGGACGAGCCCGGCTCCGGCACGCTCGACGACGCACGAGAGGTCTTGCACGCGTTCGGCCTCGCCGAAGGCGATCTCGTCACCGAGTACGTCAAGCCCGATCTCGGGATCGCCCGGATGGCGGAAGGGCGGCTCGACGCCTTCTTCATCGTTGCCGGCGCGCCGATCGCGACGCTGCTGGAGGCGGCGCCACGCACCCCGTTCACGCTCATCCCGATCGACGGGCCGCCGGCCGACCAGCTCCTGCACCGCCTGCCTTTCTACAGCCGGACGGTCATTCCCGCCGGCACCTATCCGGGTACGCCGGGCACGCCGACGATCGCGGTCGGAGCGCAGCTCGTCGTCCGAGCCGATCTCGACGAACGGCTCGGCTACGAGATCACCCGCGCGCTGTGGTCGGAACGGACGAGGAAGCTGTTCGACGGCGGCCACCCGAAGGGTCACGAGATACGCCGCGAGAACGCGTTGCGCGGCATTTCGCTGCCGCTGCATCCCGGCGCGGAACGCTTCTACCGGGAAGCCGGGATGCTGGACGGGTGACCAGCCGTGCGCTTTCCGCCGGCTCTCATCATTCTCCGCCCGCTTCGGACCTGCGTCCGCGCAGCGCGATCCCTGCCGCTCGCCCTCTGCGCCGCCGTGCTTCTCGTCGCCGGGGCGGTCGTCTGGTACGTGCAGGGCGCGGTCGGCGCGGTGCAGGCCGGGCTGCCGCCCACGGTGCTCGCCCAGGAGCGGGCGATCGTTTCGGTGGCGGACGGCCTTGAGGATCTTCGCCTCGCGCTGCGCATCGCCCGGCTGGCGCCGTCCGATGCCGCCGGAACGAACGTAGCGGAGCGGCTGTCCGACGCCGAGTCGCGACTCGCCGCGATGCGGCAGAGCTACAATTTCGACAACCTCGTCGGCGCCTCCGCGGTGCACGCGATCGCCAATCCGGCGCTGACGGACGTACGGCACTGGCTGGAGCGCGGCCTCGGCCCCGGCGCTCCGCCGGCATCACCGGTCGTGCTCGCGCTCGCCGACCGCCGGATCGGCGATGCGACGGAGGCCGTGCAGGCCCGGCTTGCCGAATCCCAGGACCATGCGCTCGATCTGCTGAGCCGGCAGGCCGACAGCCTGGAACGGTTCCGGGCGTCGCTGATCGGCGTCATCCTCCTCGTCGCCGGTCTCGGCCTGCTGACGATCGCGCTGGCGGTCGGCCGGTCCGCCGAGCGCCGGCGGGCCGCGGCGACGCTCCGCGAGAGCGAGGCACGCTACCGGCTGCTCGCCGAGCACGCGACCGATCTCATCATCCGGCGCACGCTCGACGGCCGCCCCGTCTACGCCTCGCACTCGTCGCGGGAGATCCTCGGCTACGAGCCGGAGGAGCTGCTGCGCGGCCCGTCCTACGGCCTGCTGCATCCCGCCGACCTGTCGCAGGTGCAGGAGGCGATGGCGACGCTCCGCGACGGCCGCGCCGACCGGCTGACCCTCACCTACCGCGCCCGCCGCAAGGATGCGCGGTACGTGTGGCTGGAGGTTGCGCTCCGCCTGGTGCGCGACCCCGACACCGGGGCGCCGCGCGAGATCATCAGCGTCGGACGCGACGTGACGGCGCGGCGCGGCGCCGAGGAGGAACTGCGCCAGGCCAAGGAAGAGGCCGAGACCGCGAACCGCACCAAGTCGCAGTTCCTGGCCAACATGAGCCACGAGCTGCGGACGCCGCTGAACGCGGTCATCGGCTTCTCGGAGATCATCGCCCACGGCATGATGGGCCCGATCGAGAACCGCTACCGCGACTACGGCGGCGAGATCCTGCGCTCCGGGCGGCACCTGCTCGATCTCATCAACGACATCCTCGACCTTTCCAAGATCGAGGTCGGTCGGCTGGAGCTGCACGAGGAGGCGACCGACCTCGCCGATGCGGTCCGCAACTGCGAGCGGCTGTTGACCGCGAAGGCCAAGGAGGGCGGCGTGCGGCTCTCCGTCGACATCCCGCCCGACCTGCCGCCGATCCTGGTCGACGCGCTGCGGCTGCGGCAGATCCTGCTCAACCTGCTGTCGAACGCGGTGAAGTTCACGCCGGCCGGCGGCAGCGTCACGGTCGCGGCGCGCCTCGCCTCATCCGGTACCCTCGATATCCTGGTCGAGGATACCGGGATCGGCATGCGGCCGGAGGACATCCCGGTCGCGCTCGAACCGTTCCGGCAGATCGAGAGCCAGCTCAACCGGCGCTACGAAGGCACCGGGCTCGGGCTGCCGCTGGCGAACACGCTCGTCGAGCTGCATGGCGGCCGGCTGGCGATCGAGAGCGAACCGGGGCGCGGCACGCTCGTCTGCGTACGGCTGCCGCGGGAGCGGATCCTCACCAGGGCGGCGTGACGCCTGCCGCTGCGGCGGCGCCGCAGGCGGCACGCCGACGGCGGGGCCGCCGCAGCGGCGGGCGCCATTCCGGTGGTGTCGCAGGAGTCCGATCAGCGCATCGCGCGCCGCCGAGATGTGCACCGACAGCAGCGAGGTTGCCGCCTCGACGTCACGGCGCCGGCAGGCCGCGAGGATCTGCCGATGCTCGTCGTGCGCGCGGCCCGCATAGTCGGACTGGACCAGCAGGATACGGTGGTAGCGGTCGACCGCGTCGTTGAGCGCCGAGATCAGCGCCCGGAGGCGCCGGCGGGCGACGCCGGCATAAAGCGTCTCGTGGAAGCGCCGGTTCAGCTGGCTCCAGCGTACGAAATCATCCATGACCTCGATCTCGCCGCTGATCGTGGCGGCGCGGTCGAAATCCTCCTCGGTCAGAAGAGGGATCGACAGCCGGAGCACGAGACATTCGGCGAGCAGGCGCATTTCGTAGACTTCGTCGATCTCATCCGCCGACAGCTCGGCGACGACGGCGCCCTTATGGGGCTGGAAGTCGACGAGCCCTTCCGCCTCCAGCCGGCGCAGCGCCTCCCGCACCGGCATGCGGCTGACGCCGAGCGCCGCCGCCAGCTCGTCCTGCCGCAGCGGCTCGCCGTCGAGGAGCACCCCCGACAGGATCGCCGAGCGCAGCGCATCCGTCACGAAGGAGGCGGCCGTGCGGAAACCCGGCCTGGGCGACGGAACAGGGATGGACAGGCCCGGCATGACACGACGGCCTCAGTTCGGCGCTCACACTCGTCTAAGATACATATAGTGCACCCCGGTAACTGAAAGTTGCAAGTTGAATTTCCCCTATTCAGGGTACAGAAACAACAACCACACGGACACCGCATGCCGCGCCGTACATCAAGCGAGCATGCGCGCTCGGCGGCATAAGTGTCTGGAACGGCTTCGCGAGGCGTGTACAATGCCGCCCACCCGCTCAGCCGACGTCATCGCAGTTCACGCCTCTCGTAAAGGGTGTCATGCCGCAGCAGATCAACCAGCCGGGCCCTCCGCCCTTCACCCGTCGGCTCCTCGACATCTATACCGGCGCGATGCTGACCCAGATGGTGGAGATCGGCTATCGCACGGGCCTGTTCGAGGCCGCCGCCGCGGCGGGCCCGGCGACCTGCCGCGACCTCGCCGCCCGCGCGGGACTGAACGAGCGCTACGTCCGGGAATGGCTCGGCGGAATGACGACCGGCGGCGTCTTCGTCTATGACGCGGCCGCCGATACCTATGCGTTGCCGCCGGAGCATGCCGCGGCGCTGACCGGCGGCGGCGCGCGCAACCTCGCGCCGCAGAGCCGGATGCTGAACCATTTCGGGCGGCTGCTGCCGCAGATCACCGAGCGCTTCCACACCGGCGGCGGCCTGCCCTATTCCGTCTACCGGCCGGAATTCACCGAGACGATGGACGACACGTGGCGGCGCATCTACGACGAGCATCTGATCGACGGCTTCCTCGGCGCGGTCGACGGGCTGACGGCGCGGCTGGACGCCGGGATCGCCGCGCTCGACATCGGCTGCGGCACCGGACATGCGCTCAACCTGATGGCCGCCCGGTTCCCACGGTCGCGCTTCGCCGGGTACGACATCGGCGAGGACGCGATCGCGCACGCCAGCAGCGAGGCGGACGCGATGGGCCTCGCCAACGTCGCGTTCTCCGTGCGCGACGTGACGCGCCTGCCGGCGGAGCCGAAGTTCGACCTCGTCACCGCGTTCGACGCGATCCACGATCAGGCCGATCCCGCCGGCGTGCTGCGCAGCATACGCGACGCGCTCGCCCCCGGCGGCGTCTTCCTGATGATCGATTTCCGCTTCTCCAGCCGGGTCGACGGCAATCTCGGCAACCCGTTCGCGCCGCTCTATTACGGCATCAGCCTGATGCATTGCATGCCCGTCTCGCTCGCCGAGGGCGGCGCCGGCCTCGGCGCGGTGTGGGGGGAGGACCGCGCGCGCGAGATGCTGAAGGAAGCCGGCTTCGCCCGCGTCGACTTGGTCGGCTCGCCGCGGCCGCAGAACTGCATTTATGTCTGCCGCAAGGAGGCGTGAAACGGAGGAGGCCGGCACGGCAGATCCCGGCACGGGCGCGACGGCATCGGGCGGTGACACCGCGCGGAAGCGCCCGAACCTGATAATACAGGTCGCGACGGCGACCAAGCTGTTGATTCAAAAAGAAACACGCTCAGAAAAAACAGGAAACCCACCTGTTCTTGCGCCTGTTAATTTCCTGTTTTTCTCCTGTTATCCGCCTGTTTTTCGTTCCGGCAGCGGAGCCGCCGCCGTCCGATCGCCCGGTTGAACCGTCGCGACTCCCGGCCATAATATGATTCACGATGTCAAAGAGCACCGGCATGCGGCGCGAGACGGCGGCACTGCCGTGGCTCCGTTGCGCCGCTGTCGCTGCTCCGATCTTATGACCATTTCGGAATAAATCACAACCGCTTCGGTTCCGCGACAAGCGCTTGGCGCTACTGCGTCTGAAACCAGAGTTCGCAGGAGTTCGGCGGCGTCTTGAGTTTGTAGCGCGTGAAGTCCTGGACGCGCACCGGTTCGTGAGCGACGCCCTGCGCTTGGAGGAGATGCTCGACGCGATCCTTCAGGCGGTAGGCATCGTCGCGCAGGTCGGGGTAGAAGTAGCGTATCGTCGTGCGCCGCATCTCCGCCTCGACCGGCCGGACATCGACGATGTCGAATCCCTGCTGCATCAGCAGCAGCCCGACCTTGACCGCCGTATCGAACGTCTTCGGCGACGTTTCGGTGTAGTGCACGTAGATGTGCAGCGGTTCCGGCTGCTGCTGCTGCGGCGGCTGCGCGCCGACCGGTAACGCGGCGGCGGCAGCGCACAGCGCAGCCGCACCGATGACGAGGGTGGTCTTCATGCTTTTTCAACGCGCTCGCGAGCCGTATCGCCCCGCCCGAACCAAAGCGGCGCTCCGGCCGGGACGGATGATCGCCAGGGGCAAGTGAACAGGAGATTGCGTGACGGCGGGGCGTTATCCTCGGAACGACCGACATCACGCGAGGCGCACCATGACCGGACTTTCCCGATCCGCCGCCATCGGCCTCGGCCTCATCCTGAGCGCCGCCGTCTGGCAATCCGCCGAGGCTGCCCAGAGCGCCGCCAAATCGCAACCGCATCAGGACCGGGCGAGCCGGTTGCTCCGGTCGGTCGACAAGGACAATGACGAGACGATCAGCCTGGACGAGGCGAAATCACACGCCACCGCCAGCTTCGACCGTCTGGACAAAGACCATGACGGCACGCTGACGCTTCAGGAGTATCAGGCGCCGCTGCGCGCCCGGCTGGACCGGGCGAACGACGCCCAGCGGACACGCCTGGAACGCGCGCTCAAGCTGCGCGAGACCATCTTCCGCACGGTGAACACGGACAAGGACGACACGGTGGACAAGAACGAATGGCTCGCCGAGGTCGAGAAGCGCTTCCAGAAGGCCGATCCCGACCATGACGGAACGGTGTCGGTCGAGGAATTGCGCTCGAAATATGGGCGGGCGCTGATTGAGGTGCTGGCGCCCTGAGAACCGCGCGCCCGGTACGTGCGTCGGGTG
>DASWRT010000058.1:0-2271 GCA_036403035.1 Allostellaceae bacterium
CGACCAGTCCAGGCTCGTCACCATCGAGCGGTCGAACGTCACCTCCTCCATCAGGACCCGGCTGACCGTCTGGATGACGTTGCCCTCGACCTGGTTGCGGACGCCGTCGGGGTTGATGATCTGCCCGCAATCCTGGACGACATAGAAGCGCGGCACGCGGATCGCGCCGGTCCTGCGGTCGACCTCGACCTCGGCGACCGCGCCGACATAGGTCCGGTTCAGCTCGTACTTCACGTAGCTCATGCCGCGCCCGCGGGCGACATCGCCGCCTGCATTGGCCCCGCTCTGCGGCGAGGCGCGCTTCTCCCACTTCGCCAGCGCGGCCAGCCGGTTCAGCAGCTCGATCCCGCGCGGGTCCTTCAGGTATTTGAGCCGGAACTCCATCGGGTCGGCCCCGGCCGCCGCCGCCAGCTCGTCCATGAAGGACTCGTTGGCGAAGGTGTTCTGCATCCGTCCGGGCGTGCGGATCCAGGACGGGCGGAACACCGTCTCGGCAAGCCGGTGGCACACCGTCCGGACGTTCGGGACCGCATAGGGAATCTGCGAGTCCTGGATGATGTTGCCCGGCGCCATCGCCGTCTCGTGCGGCAGCCCGGCGAGGCTCGCCGCGACCAGCGGCACGTTGCCGGCGGCGCCTTCCGGGATGAGGAACTCGCCCTCCCAGGCGACGACCTCGCCGTTCGCGTCGAGCGCGGCGCGCAGGTCGATCAGGGTCGGCGGGCCTTTCGGGTCCCAGCCGTGCTCGTCGGCGCGCATCCACTGCACGCGCACCGGCTTCCCGACGGCGCGGGCGAGCAGCGCCGCGTCGCCGGCCGCGTCCTCGTGGCCGTTGCGCCCGTAGCAGCCGGAGCCCTCGACATAGATGCACCGCACGTCCTCCGGCGGCATCTTCAGCATCGCGGCGAGCTGCAAGCGCAAATTGTGGTTCATCTGCGAGGCGGTCCAGCAGGTCAGCTTGCCGTCCTTGATCTCGGCGACCGCGCAGGACGGCCCGATCGAGCCGTGCGTGTGGATCGTGAAATCGTAGGTCGCGTCGATCCGCTTCGCGCCCTTCGGCAAGGCGTCCTGCACGTTGCCGGTGTTGCTGGTGACGTCGTCCTTGTTGACCTTGGTGCCGCGGACGTACTCCCAGAGCCGGCTCTGCTCGGGCAGCCCCTTCCACTCCGACCATGTCGCCTTCAGCGCCTGCGACGCCCGGATCGCGCCCCACTCGCTCTCCGCGACCACGCCGAGGAAGTTGCCGTCGCGGACGATCTTCACCACGCCGGGGATGCCCTGCGCCGAGCTTTCGTCGACGCTTTGCAGATCGGCGCCGATCCCCGGCGGGCGCACGACGCGGCCGTGCAGCATGCCGTCGACGCGGAAATCCTGCATGTAGGTGAAGCGGCCGAGGCACTTGTCCGGGATGTCGAGCCGCCGCACCGGCTTGCCGACAGACTTGAAGGCGTCCGGGTCCTTGGTCGTGATCTCCTTGTCGACCTTGAGCTGGAACGTCTTCCCGCCGATCAGGTCGCCGTAGGCGACTCCCTGCCCGCCGCCGCTCTTCGGCTTGACGATGCCGTCCTCCACGGTCAGGTCCGCCGGCTGCACGGCGAGCTTCTGCGAGGCCAGATCGAGCAGCATCCGGCGCGCGGTCGCCGCCGCCTGCCGGATCTGCACGCCGCCGACCTGGATCGAGAGGCTGCCGTAGGTCGGCCCCTGGTCGGGCGTCAGCGCAGTATCGCCCTGCACGATCGCGACGTGGTCGAGCGGCACGTCCAGCTCGTCGGCGGCGATCTGCGTCAGCGCCGTCTCGACACCGGTTCCGAGATCGACCTTGCCGGAGAAGACCGTCACCCGCCCGTTCTGGCCGATCGCGAGGAACCCGTCGACCTGATCGGACGCCACGGTCTTGCCGTTGGGGAAGAAGGGCGGAGCGCCCGCGGTCGATTGCTGCGCCGATGCCGGAGCGATGCGCTCGGCGAGTGCGAAGCCGACGATCAGCGCGCCGGCGCCCTTCAGCAGGTCGCGGCGGGTCGCGGTGATGGAATCGAAGGACATCGTTCCCTCCCCTCGTCAGGTGTTCGAGGCGGCGCGCTTCACGGCGCGCAGGATGCGGGCATGCGTGCCGCAGCGGCAGAGATTGCCGGCGAGCGCCTGCCTGATGTCGTCCTCGCTCGGCTTCTTCGTCTTCGCAAGGAAGGCCGCCGACTGCATGATCATGCCGTTGATGCAGTACCCGCACTGCACGGCCTGCTCCTCGATGAAGGCGGCCTGCACGGGATGCAGCTT
>DASWRT010000059.1:0-2508 GCA_036403035.1 Allostellaceae bacterium
AGGGTGAACGAGGAGCTGCTCGCCTTCATCAGGAACAGGTAGGGAGAAGCCGCGGCGCGCGAACGGCATCGAACTCCCGGGCCGCGGATCGACGCGGCCCGTCTTTCGCCTCGGCGGCGCGCGTCCATGTCCCCAACGGCAGCAACCCTCGCGAAGGATCGACGATGCTCGCTTCTCCCCCGCTGTTCCGCCTGACGTCCCTGGTCTTTGCGCTCGGCCTCGCCGGCGCCGCATCCTGCGCCGCCGCTGCGTTCGCCGCCGACGAGCGGCCGTTCCTCGCCGAGAACGATGCAAGCATGGCCAGGATGATGGCGGCGATGGAGATCGCGCCGTCCGGCGACGTCGACCGGGACTTCGTCGCGATGATGGCGCCGCATCACCAGGGCGCGATCGACATGGCCGTGGCCGAGTTGCGCTATGGCCGCAACGAGCAGCTCAGGCGCCTCGCGCAGGAGATCATCGTGACGCAGCAGCAGGAGATCGCGGCGATGCGGCTCGTCCTCGGCGACCCGCCTCCGCCGACCCAGGTCTCGCCGGCCGACGTCACCGGCGGACCGCCGAACTCCCGCCCCCCGACGCACGTCCGCCGGGACCCCTGACATGAAGCGCGCAGTCTCGACATTGCTGGCGATGACGGCCCTGGCGTCGATCCCGTCCGCTTGGGCGGGACAGGCGCCGGGAATGGCGTCCGACCCGGATGCGCCGATCAGCCATCGCGACCGCATCTATGCGGCGGAGCAGTTCTCAAACACCGTCTCCGTCGTGGACCCGGCGGACAACACGCTGCTCGGGGTGGTCCGCCTGGGCGACCCGAGCCCGATGAACTTCAGCCCGCTGTATCGCGGACAGCTGCTCG
Source organism: Allostellaceae bacterium (assembly GCA_036403035.1). GTDB lineage: Bacteria > Pseudomonadota > Alphaproteobacteria > ATCC43930 > CGMCC-115725 > DASWRT01. The sequence continues at coordinate 857 of DASWRT010000059.1, forward strand.
TGCATGGAATGGGCTTCTCGCCGGACCACCGCACGATCGCGGTCGTCTCGATCGGCTCGAACTCGATCACGTTCATCGACACCGCGACCAACGCGGTCAAGCACGTCACTTATGTCGGGCGCTCGCCGCACGAGGCGTTCTTCACGCCGGACGGCAGGGAGGTTTGGGTCACCGTCCGCGGCGAGGACTACGTCGCCGTGCTGGACGGAACCAATTTCGAGGAAAAGACGCGCATCGTCGTGCCGAACGGGCCCGGCATGCAGATCTTCTCGCCCGACGGCGTCTACGGCTACGTGTGCTCGTCGTTCAACCCCGAGACCGACGTGATCAGCGTCGCCGACCACAAGATCGTCGGCAAGGTTCAGCAGGCAAGCCCGTTCTGTCCCAACATTGCGGCGACCCCGGACGGATCGCAGGTCTGGTTCACGCTCAAGGACAGCGGCAAGGCGCAGGTGTTCGACGCGCGGCCGCCCTTCTCCATACTCAAGACGCTCGATACGGGACCGATCACGAACCACGTCAACTTCGTGCGCAACGCCCGCGGCCAGTTCGCCTATGTGACCGTAGGCGGGCTGAACGAGGTGCAGGTGTTCCGCACCGATGACTTCAGCAAGGTCGCGACCATCCAGGTCGGCAAGCTCCCGCACGGCATCTGGCCTTCGGGCGACGGTTCACGCGTCTATGTCGGGCTGGAGAACGACGACGAAATGATCGCGATCGATGCCTTGAGCAACACGGTGATCGCGACGGTGCCGATCGGTCAGGCGCCGCAAGCCGTGAACTACGTGCCGGATGCGGTGCCCGAAGGCACGGGGATGAGAGGGCTGCGGCCGGGCGAAGGCCTGCCCGGCGGCATGGCGGCCGTATCGGAAAGGGCGGGAACGGATGGGTTGAGCCCGCTCGGCGTCGCCGGGCAGGCCGCGCACTTCACTCTGCTGCCGCCCGGCCGCGAAACCGGCTCCGGCGCCCAGGCGCCGACCAGCGTCACGCTGTTCGATCAAGGATTGGTGCAGGTGCTGGAAGCGTCGGCGACCGGCCTGGAGCCGAGGCGCCCCTACGTGCTCGCCTTGTCGAGCCGCGCGGACGGCGGCGGCGCGCTGGAGGCGCTGGCCAGCTTCATGACCAATGCGGCCGGCGCGGCGATCGTGAACGCGGTCGGCCCCATCCGGCAGCTCGTGAGGGACGTGGCTCCGGCGGAGCGCCGGTACTTGGTCGTGGTGCCGGGCCTGCCCGGCCAGCTCGGCGAACCCGTGCAGATCATGAGTTCCTCGGAGTAGCCCCGTAGGCGTGGACTCGTCGCAGCCGAGCCGTAACGGCGACCGCGTGGCGGACACCCGCGAGGGCGTTGCGGGCGATCTCGTCGTGACGGGCGGCGACGGCTCGCCAGTCCCTCAACTCTCGCTCGTAGGGATACCCCATGTCCGACAGCCGTCCGCCTGTGCCCCCGTTCACGCTCGAAACCGCGGTCCAAAAGGTCCGCGCCGCCGAGGATAGCTGGAACTCATGCGATCCGGAGCGCGTGTCTCTCGGGTACACGATCGACAGCTCCTGGCGGAACCGGGCCGAGTTCCTGCAAGGCCGCCCGGCCATCGTCGCGTTCCTGACCCGCAAATGGGCGAGGGAACTCGACTACCGCCTGATCAAGGAGCTCT
>DASWRT010000060.1:0-3114 GCA_036403035.1 Allostellaceae bacterium
TCGCCGATCGCATCGTTCGCTGCTGTCATCCGGAGAATCCAGGCCGCCGATCGCGGGTCGACATGATCGCCTGACATCGCCTGTGTCCTCCTGCCGTAAGATGCTGCCGCCCGATGCGGGCTGCGGTGCGGCCTGCCGGGAGTGCCGGCCTCGCCGATGGTCCGCGCTGCGATTGCGGCGGGTCCAGCCCGCTTCCCCTCAACTCTCTTCCGCCCGTTCCATCAGGCGCCGCGGATGCATGCCTTGGACATGCCCCATGAACGGCGGTGAACGCTGTAGCCGAGCAGGTCCGGGAGCAGCGGCGGCAGCGCCTCGATGTTGGGATTCACCCCGTGACGTGGGATCGCGTCCGCGCCGCGCACTGTCCGGAACTCGTTCCGGTAGAGGAGGCCGTCGCGTGCGGCGGCGATCCGTACAGGCGATAACACCCGCTCCACGGCGACGTAGCCGTCCTGCTCGATCCGGGCCATGGCGTCCCGCACGGCAGGCGCATCATCCGTGATGTCATCGGCATTGTCGTTTGCCGGTCGACTGCCGGGTGCGCTCGCGATGGCCATCGTTCTCCCCAACCATCGGGGAGAATAACACTGTAATGTGGTAATAACAATGTTATTCAACAATGCTGGGACTGTGCCGCCTGCTGCAACCGCTCGATGAGGTGGCCCATGTGCCGGGTGAGAAGCTGCGGGCTCGTGCGTTCGACGACCCGGGTGCGTCCGGTGTGATGGACGATGGTCAGCCCCATGAGGTACGAGAACAGCATCGCACCCTCGTTGCGCTCCTCCTCTCCGGTCATCCCGCCGGCAATGCGGCAGATCAGCCCCTCGATGATCCGAATCGCCGCCATCAGCTTGCCGTTCAGCTCGCGGTTGAGCTGCGGCGTCAGGCCGGTCGGCCGGACGCCGTCGAAGAGGTACAGCGACAGGCCGATCTCGACCGGCCGTTGCAGGTAATAGTCGAGAAAGGCTGCTGCGGCGCCCTGTAGGCGCGAGGGGTCGTCCGCCGCCTCCGCGACCCGCTGCTCCATGCCGAGCCGCAGCGTGTCGAGGCTTTCGCTGAGGATCTCAGCGTAAATCTCTTCCTTGCCGGAGAAGTAGGGATAGATCGCCCCCGTGGTGCATCCGGCCGCGGTCGCGATCGTGCGCAGCGAGGCGCCCGCGAGCCCCCGCTCGGCGAAAACGCGCCGTGCCGCTTCGATGATCAGGCTACGCCGGAAGTCCCGCATCGCGCGGGCACGCGGCCGCCTGATTCGTTGTGCGTCTCCCTGCATGTTCGCCCCTGCGTTCATACCGCGGCCGCGACAGACTGCGCAGGCCCGGGCCGTTTCCTATCCCGCAAGGTTATCTTGTGCCGTTCGATCGGTACATTGAGTTATGCGTCACCTGACGGGGCGGCAACGCACGACACGGCGCGCGGTGCGGCGGCTGGGCGGGCAGGATGTTTGCGCGTGCCGTCCTCCCTTCCCGCCGCGCCGGTCAGGTGCCGCCGCCGCCGAGGAGCGAGCCGACGCTCAGTCCGGCCTCGCCGCCGGAGACCTTCGGACCGCCCTCGAACCGGCAGCGCAGCACGTCGATGAAGCCGCCCGGCGCGAACACGGTGAAGCTCTTCTCGTCGGCCGCGACGATCTCTCCGGGCTTCCGGCCCCGCACCGACGCGAAGGTCGGCGCGATCTGCTTGCGCGCGTCGAAGAAATGCAGCCGGCGTCCGTCCGCCGCCGTCGTCCAGGCACCGGGAGCCGGGTTGCAGCCGCGGATCAGGTCGTAAACGATGCCGACATGATTTCCCCAGTGGATGCGCGACTCCCTCTCGCGGACCCAGCCTTCGTACGTCGCCTCGGACTCGTCCTGCACGGTCTCGACGGCGCGGCCGGCGGCGATCAGGTCGGCGGCCTCCAGGAGTGCGGCGACGCCGAGCGGGAAGATCTTGCCGAAATAAACCGAGCCGACCGTGTCGTCCGGCAGGATCTCGATCTCCTTCTGGAGCAGCACCGGCCCCTCGTCGAGCCCGTCGGTCGGGCGGAAGATCGTCAGGCCGGTCCGCGTGCGTCCCTGGATGATCGCCCAGTTGATCGCGGAGGGTCCACGATGCAGCGGCAGCAGCGAGGGATGGAACTGAATCGTGCCGAGCCGCGGAATCTTGCAGAAGCTCTGCGGCACCAGCGCCAGCACGTAGGCCATGACGGCGATGTCGGCATCGAGTCGGCGCAGCGTGTCGAGCGTTTCGGCGCTCGAATAGCTGTGCGGCGCGTGCACCGGGATGCCGCGCTCCGCCGCCGCCGCCGCAAGCTCGTCCGGCCGCCCGCCGCCGCGGGGCGGCGGGACGAAGGCGGCGACGACCTTGTCGCCGCGCGCGGCGAACGCCTCCAGCGCCGCCTTGCCGAATGCCTGACGGCCGATGATCGCCACCCGCATGATGCGTTCTCCTGTGCTGCTGGTTCCGAGGTCGAGCGGCGGTCGCCGCGATCATGCGTTTGTATAAGGCAATTCAGCGGGATTTCCGCAAGCCTGTCCGTACCGCTTGCCACTATGGGCGACGTGGTCCTAGCTTCGGACTCGGGAGCGCCGCCGTCCTTCGGGACGGCTCGGCGCGCCGGTTGAGCGGAATGGTTCAGAGAAAATGCGAGGAAACGTCATGGCCGATACGCCGAAGGTGAAGCGCCGCAGCCAGTTGTGGTTCGACAACCCGGCTGATCCCGGCATGACCGCGCTCTATGTCGAGCGGTTTCTCAATTACGGGCTGACGCGCGGCGAGTTGCAGTCGGGCAAGCCGGTTATCGGCATCGCCCAGACCGGCAGCGACCTCGCTCCCTGCAACCGGCACCATCTGGAGCTGGCCGACCGGGTCAAGGCCGGAATCCGCGACGCGGGCGGCATCCCGATGGAGTTCCCGGTCCACCCGATCCAGGAGACCGGCAAGCGGCCGACCGCGGCGCTCGACCGCAACCTTGCCTATCTCGGCCTCGTCGAGGTGCTGCACGGCTATCCGCTCGACGGCGTCGTGCTGACGACGGGGTGCGACAAGACCACGCCGGCGATGCTGATGGGCGCGGCCACCGTCAACATCCCGGCGATCGTGCTGTCCGGCGGGCCGATGCTCGACGGTTGGCACAAGGGC
>DASWRT010000061.1:0-14107 GCA_036403035.1 Allostellaceae bacterium
TTCACGCTGGCGCACGAAATTGCTCACTTCATCCTGCATCGCGATCTGATCGAAGACGGCGTAAGCGACGACACGATGTACCGGAGCAAGGAGTTATCGGGATATCACGAGGTTCAAGCGAACCGAATGGCCGCCGATATCCTCATGCCGGTTATGCTCGTGAAGAGAGCGGCGGAATTGCAGAGCAATCCGGACCTTTTGGCCCGAGTGTTCCGCGTCTCCCCCGCTGCGATGAAGATCCGCCTAGATGGGCTGACGAAACCGCCGCGCTGAGCTTGCGGCGATAAGCCCCGCTTCGGCGGGGCTTTTTGCTGCCGGCCAGTCTACCTAGTTAGCCTCTATGACGCAGAATGCGGGGGCTCGCAAACGCATGCCGGTTGGGTGGCCACTCTGACAGTCGGAGCCGAAGGGTAAAGACCGATGCCGACAACGGATGCCGTGCTGGCGTGGCTTCTCGGGGCATGCTGCCTCGGCGGTGTCATCTCGTGGTTTCCCATGGCCTACTTCACTGCCCAGTACCGGCACCGGTTGTACCGCGCGCTATATCCCCGGCGTCCGGGGAAATCGCTCATCGGATACTTCGCCGCGGATTGGTCCGCAGTGAAATGGCCGAATCTTCCGCCCGAACTGAAGGGGCCGCGTCAGGCCGCTCGGAAGTGGATGATGGTGTTCTTCGGGTTCTGGGCCGGGGGTGTGGCTATCGGTCTGCTACGTGCCGCGTTCCCCCTTTAGCGCTGGGTTTGCGAAGTATGATATCGCCATTGCATTTTTGTCCTAATCGGACATAAACTGCGCGTCGGCGCTCCGGCGCCGCGCTCTTTGACATCGTGAATCCGATATCTGTTCCGGGCTCCGTATCAGGAGCAAAAACAGGACGGGAACAGGAAAATAACAGGTGCAAGAACAGGAGCGTTTCCTGTTTTTTCGGCGCCGGATCCGTTAGGGATCAAGGGGTTACGGGCGATCCGCTCCTGTATTTAACAGGCGAGCGGGTCAGCGTGAACTCGCAAAGCGGTTGAGTGATGCCACGTAACGCGTTGAAGAAGCTGGGATCGGGCGGCGATTCCCGCGGCGGACGGCGGATGGAGCCCTGACGAGGCGCCGGATACGGAAACAGGGGGCATTCAGGACCTTTGCAGAATAGCAAAGCCCCGAGCGCACCGGCATCACACAGCCCGGCCGGCACGCTCTGTCCAAAATGTTAGCGCTAACACGAACGCCCCCCTCACCCCGTCCCTCTCCCGCGAGGGGAGAGGGAGTCCATGGCGAGCAGGAGTGGCGGGCCGAAAGTCCGCTACGCCCCGGCGACGGTCAGGCCGTCCATCCGCACCGTGGGGGCGTCGAGGCCGGTCTTGAACTCCAGGTCGTTGGCGGGGACGAGGCGGGCGTACATGTCGATGAGGTTGCCGGCGACGGTGACGCCGCTGACCGGGTAGGCGAGCTCGCCGTTCTCGATCCAGAAGCCGGCGGCGCCGCGGCTGTAGTCGCCGGTGACGCCGTTGATCCCCATGCCCATCATCTCGTTGACGTAGAAGCCGCTCGCGATGTCGGAGATCAGCTCCTTCGGCGTGACCGCGCCGGGCTCCAGCCACAAATTGGTGGCGCTGGGCGAGGGCGGCGAGGAGGTGCCGCGGGAGGCATGGCCGGTCGTCTCCAGCCCAAGCTGACGGGCCGAGCGCAGGTCGAGCAGCCACGTCGTCAGCACGCCGTCCTCGATCAGCGCGCGGCGGCGGTTGGCGATGCCTTCGCCGTCGAACGGCTTCGAGCGCAGGCCGCGCGGCCGATGCGGGTCCTCGACGATGCGGATGCCGGGCGCGAAGACGAGCTTGCCGAGCTTGTCCTTCAAGAAGCTGGTGCCGCGGGCGATCGAGGGACCGGCGATCGCACCCAGCATGTGGCTGATGAGGCCGCGCGAGACGCGCGGGTCGTAGACGACGGTGCATTGCTGGGTCGGCACCTTGCGCGCCCCCAGGCGCTTTACCGCGCGCTCGCCGGCGCTGCGGCCGATCCAGGCGGGGTCCTTGAGGTCGGCGGCGTGGACGGCGCTCGCGAACTCGTAGTCGCGCTCCATCTTCAGGCCCTCGCCGGCGAGCACCGAGACGCTGACGCTGTGCCCCGAGGAGACGTAGGAGCCGGCGAAGCCGTTGGACGCCGCGAGTGCCACGATCGAGCGGCCCCAGCTCGCCTCGGCCCCCTCGGAATTGGTGACGCCGGGCACGGCGCGCGCCGTCTCTTCCGCGATGCGGGCGCGCTCGATCAGGACCGACGCCGCCGGCTCCTCCGGGTCTGCGCTGTCGAGATCCGGCCAGGACCGGGCGATCTGTCCCGGTTCGGCGATGCCGGCGAACGGATCCTCGGGCACGGCGCGCGCCATCGTCAGCGCGCGCTCGACCAGCTCGTTCAAGGCGCCGGCCGAGCGGTCGTTCGACGAGACGATCGCCTGCTTCTTCCCGCAGAAGACGCGCAGGCCGAGATCGTACCCTTCCGACCGCTCCAGCTTCTCGACCTTGCCCAGCCGCTGCGAATGGGCGATCGAGGTTCCCTCGAACAGCACCGCATCGGCCGCATCCGCCCCGGCACGGCGAGCGCGACCGATCAGGTCGGTGAGGATGTTGAGCGCGTCGGGGTCGGGCGGCGTATGCGGCGGCATGTCGGATCCTGGGTTGTGGGCGCACGAAAGCAGCCAGTCATATGGGCACGGCGGAGGCATCGGGTCCAGACCCGCAAGCGGGATTGCGCGGCGGAACCCGGCATTGCCGAGCCGGTGACGGCCGTCACACATCCCGCCCTTGTCCGAACCGGACGGATGCGCGACAGTCCGGCGGGACAGGAGAAAGCCGGCGGTCCGTGCCGTCGCAACGGGGCGGGCGCCGGGATCGACATTAGGGGGAAGGATGAGAAGAATCTTCGTCGCCGCGGGTATTTCGGCGTTCGCATTCTGCCTCGCCGCGGGATCGGCGTCGACGGCTCGGGCGCAGGACGCCGTGAAGCGGGGCAAGTACCTCGCCGCGGTCATGGATTGCGCCGGGTGCCATACGAACGGCGCGCTCGCCGGGAAGCCGGACTCGAAGCTCCATCTCGCCGGCTCGGACATTGGCTTCGGGATGCCGGGCTTCGGCGTCTTCTATCCGCCAAACCTGACGCCGGATCCGGAGTCCGGCCTGGGAAGGTGGAGCGAGGCCGACATCGTCAAGGCATTGCGGACCGGCGTGCGGCCGGACGGGCGCGAGCTGGCGCCGGTCATGCCCTGGCGCTCCTATGCGGCCTTGACCGAGACGGACGCCCGCGCCCTCGCGGCCTATCTGAAATCGCTGCCGCCGGTAGCGCACCAAGTGCCGCCGATCGCCGGCCCCGACGGAAAGGCGCCCGCGCCGTATCTGGCCGTCGTGACGCCGTAGACCGCAACGGACTACGGCGCGGAGTCGAGTCGGCGGCGGTCACTTCCAGATCGGCTTCCCCGACCCCGGCAGGCCGTAGCTCGCCCATTTCCGCGTGACCGCCTCGACGATCTCGTCCGCCATGCGGATCTTGCGGCCCCATTCGCGGTGCGTCTCGGGCGGCAGCTTGTTGGTGGCGTCGAGGCCGATCTTGCCGCCGAGCCCTGACTCCGGCGAGGCGAAGTCGAGATAGTCGATCGGCGTGTTCTCGACGATCGTGATGTCGCGCGCCGGGTCCATGCGGGTCGAGAGCGCCCACATCACGTCCTTCCAGTCGCGCGCGTCGATGTCGTCGTCCACGACGATGACGAACTTCGTGTACATGAACTGCCGCAGGAACGACCAGACGCCCATCATCACGCGCTTGGCGTGGCCGGGATACGCCTTTCGCATCGAGACGACGGCGATGCGGTAGGAGCAGCCTTCGGGCGGCAGCCAGAAATCGACGATCTCGGGGAATTGCTGGGTCAGCAGCGGGATGAACACCTCGTTCATCGCCTCGCCGAGGATCGACGGCTCGTCGGGCGGGCGGCCGGTGAAGGTCGAGAGATAGATCGGGTCGCGCCGCATCGTGATCGCGGAGATGCGGAAGACCGGGAAGGGCTCGACCGAGTTGTAGTAGCCGGTGTGGTCGCCGTACGGCCCCTCATCGCCGTATTCGTCGAGCGAGACGTGCCCTTCGAGCACGATCTCGGCCTGTGCCGGCACCTTCAATGGGATGGTCCGGCAATCGACCAGCTCGACCTTGCGTCCGCGCAGCAGGCCGGCGAACTGGTACTCCGACAGCGTGTCGGGCACCGGCGTCACCGCGGCGATGATCGTGCCGGGATCGGCGCCGATCACCGCCGCCGCCGGCAAGGGCTCGCGCTTCTCGCGCGCCCAGCGCTGATGGTGCTGCGCGCCGCCGCGATGCTTCAGCCAGCGCATCAGCGTCGTGTCGCGCCCGGTCACCTGCATCCGGTAGATGCCGAGGTTGTAATTGTCCTCGCGCCGCGTCCCCGGCCCCTTGGTGACGACCAGCGGCCACGTGACGAGCGGCGCCGGCTCGCCCGGCCAGCAGGTCTGGACCGGCAGCGCGCCGAGGTCGATATCCTTGCCGGTCAGCACGATTTCCTGGCACGGCGCGGAGCCGCCGCCGACCGTCCTGGGCTTCATCGCCATCACGGTCTTCAGCAGCGGCAGCATGTCCAGCGCCTCGCGCCAGCCGCCCGGCGGCTCCGGCTGCTTCAGGAAGGCGAGCGTCTCGCCGACCTCGCGGAGCTGCTTCGGTTCGCGGTCCATGCCCCAGGCGACGCGCTCGACGGTGCCGAACAGGTTCGCCAGCACCGGCATCGGATAGCGGGACCCGTCTTCGCGGACGACGGTCTCGAACAGCACCGCCGGGCCCTTTTCCGCGAGCAGCCTCGTGTGTATCTCGGTCATTTCGAGCACAGGCGACACCGGCGCCTTCACCCGCACCAGCCGCCCCGCCCGTTCGAGGCGTTCCATGAACTCGCGGAGGCTGGCATAGGGCATGGACGGTGCTCGTTCTATGAGGGCGGTCGGCCCGCGGGCTGGGAACGAAAAGGGCGCGTTAACGTCGGAGCGACTATAGGTTTCGACGCGGTGCGCGGCCAGCCTGCCGGCTGGCCGCCGATGCATGGAGCGCGGATCGGAGAGGATCGGGCATGACGCAGCAATACTGGGTGATCGGCGGCGAGTACGCCGACACGAAATTCGACAATCCGGCTCCCGGCGCGACGCTGGAACGGCACGGCCCCTTCGCGACCTACGAGGAGGCGCACAAGAAATGGGCCGAGCGCGCCTGGGCGACGGTCGACAACGCCACCGCCCGCTTCCGCATCGTCGAGGAACAGGCGCAGCGCGCCGCGTCGTGAACGACGCGGCGGAAGTTGATATGATCGGGGCGGATTGGGAAGAGTCGGGGAAATGGCTGCGACCATCAAGATCGAGCTTGAAGTCACGCCGGACGCAGCTGCCGCGTTGGCCGACGAGGGACGACGGCGCCGCGCCGGAGAGCTGCTGAGCCGGCTCGTCCGGCCCGGCTCGCCGAGCGACGATCCCCTCATGGCGCTTTTCGACGAGATCCAACGGGACGCCGAGGCGCGAGGCCTCACCGACAAGGACATCGAAGCCGAACTGGCGGCGTACAATGCGGAACGTCGTGATCGACGCTAATATCGTCGTCAGCGCGGCCCTTCGTCGAAACTCCCTGCCCTATCATGCGCTTGCCCTGGCGCGCGTGCATGACGTCATCTGCATGTCGGATGCCGTAGAGCAGGAGATCCGCCGCGTCATTGCACGTCCGAAATTTCAGTCGATCATTATGACTGTCCGCCGCGATCACATACTGGACTTGCTGCTGGTGTCAGCTTTGCGGGTCGAGCCGAGAGAACCGGTCCACGATTGCCGCGATGACAAGGACAATCAGTATCTCGAACTTGCGCTGGCCGCCGACGCAGAGATCATTGTTTCCGGCGACAGGGATTTGCTCGACCTCGATCCATGGCGCGGCGTCCGGATCATGACCGCGGCGGAATACATAGCCTCTTTCGATCCAGCGTAGCGCCTTCCACGGTCGAGGCTGCTCCCGTGTCTCGGCCTTCTGCGGCAACCGGTCGCCCGGCTCTTGCCAAGCGCCGCGGTGCGGCTCAGTTTCCGGGCGGATCAAGACCGGATCGAGACCGTGACTTCACTCCGCCAGAGAGCCGCCGCAGCCGCAGCCGACACGCACGCGGCGAACGACCGCGCCATCGCGACATGGCTCCTCGCGTGCTGCGCCATGATCTTCCTGATGGTGGTGATCGGCGGGATCACGCGGCTCACCGAGTCCGGACTGTCGATCACCGAGTGGAAGCCGATCACCGGAGTCCTGCCGCCGCTCTCCGATGAGGCGTGGCAGGCCGAGTTCGACAAGTACAAGCAGATCCCGGAATACCAGTACGTCCACTACGGGATGTCGCTGGCCGACTTCAAATCGATCTTCTTCTGGGAGTACACGCACCGGTTGCTGGGGCGGCTGATCGGAATCGTGTTCGCCGTGCCGTTCCTGTGGTTCCTGGTCCGCGGCCGGATCCGGCCGGGGCTCTGGCCGCGGCTCGCGGCGCTGTTCCTCCTCGGCGGGCTCCAGGGGTTCGTCGGCTGGTACATGGTGAAGAGCGGCCTTGCCGACCGCGTCGACGTCAGCCAGTACCGGCTCGTCGCGCATCTCGGCCTCGCGCTCTTCATCTATGGGGCAATGCTGTGGGTGGCGTTGGGATTGCTGTCGCCGCGACCGGCGGCGGCGAACGCATCGACGCTCTCCGCCGCCGGATTGCGGCATCTCTCGTCGCTGCTCGTGCTGATGGTGTTCGTCACGCTGCTGTCCGGCGGGTTCGTCGCCAAGCTCAACGCCGGCCTCGTCTACAACACCTTCCCGCTGATGGACGGGCGCTGGATCCCCGACGGCTACGCGCAGATGGAGCCGTTCTGGCGGAACTGGTTCGAGAACATCCCGGCGGTCCAGTTCGACCACCGCCTGCTCGCGATGTCGACCGCGGCGGTGGCCGTCCTGACGTGGCTCGCGGCGCAGCTTCTCCTGCCGGCCGCAACGCCGGCCCGCCGCGCCAGCCATGCGCTGCTCGCCGCCGCGGCGCTGCAGGTCACGCTGGGCATCTCGACGCTGCTCCTCGTCGTGCCGATCCCGCTGGCCGCGGCGCATCAGGCCGGTGCGGTCGTCCTCCTCACCGCCGCCATCGTCTTCCGCCACCGCCTCCGCGCCCCTGTCCCCGCGCGCGTCCTCGCTACCCCGCCACCGACGCCGGCACTCGGCGAGCATGAAGCATCGGTGCGGGGGTAATCCGGCAAGTTTGAATCGGGGATCGGGGGGATGATTGGGGATCGGGGGATAAAGTGAACGCTTTAACGCGACGGACGCGAAGGGATCGCAAAGAACGCAAAGAACGCAAAGAATAGTCTTCAGCGCGCCGGAGGCGCGCAAGTCACTCCTTTGCGACCGTCGCGTGACCTTCGCGTCATTTGCGTTGAACCGTTCTTTCCATCCCCCCGATCCCCGATTCATGGGTTCGCTCTACTCCGCGGCTGGACCGGCGCACGACCGCGGCCTAGATCACGTCCATGAGCAGGGACGGCATGGATGTTGACGTCGCGATCGTCGGGGCCGGAGCGGCGGGGATCGGTGCGGCGAGGTGGTTGCAGGCGCACGGCCGGTCCGTGCTCGTGCTGGAGGCTCGCGACCGGGTCGGCGGCCGGGCGAAGACCGTGACGGTGGCCGGGGACATCCCGGTCGATCTCGGTTGCGGGTGGCTGCATTCCGCCGACCGCAACCCGCTCACCACCCTCGCCCGCGAGACGGGCTTCAGCGTCGACGAGACGCTGCCGACGTGGGGCGAGCGGCTGCGCCGTCACGGGCTCCCCGAGCGGGAGCAAGCGGACTGGCAACGCACGCGCAACGCCTTCTGGAGTCGGCTCGACCGGGCATCGGCATCGGGTGAACCCGACCGCGCGGCGTCCGAGCTGCTCGATCCGGGCAACCGCTGGAACGCGATGCTCGACGCGATCAACACCTGGGTGAGCGGCGCCGAACTGGATCGGGTCTCGGTGCACGACCTCGCCCGGTACAAGGACAGCGGCGTCAACTGGCGGGTCGTCGAAGGCTACGGCGCGCTGATCGCCGCGCTCGGGCGCGAGGTGCCGGTCCGGCTGCGCATGCCGGTACGCCGGATCGACTGGTCCGGCGCGGGCGTAGCGCTGGAAACGGATGCGGGCACCGTCCGGGCGGCCGCAGCGATCATCACGGCGCCGCCGACTGTCCTCGCCGCCGGCGCGATCCGCTTCGCCCCCGAGTTGCCTCCCGAGAAGCTGGCGGCGGCGCACGGCCTGCCGCTCGGCGCCGACGACAAGCTATTCCTGGCGCTGCCGGATGATATCCTGCCGGAGATCGGAGCGAATTGCTTCCTGATCGGCGCGGCCGACCGCACCGAGACCGGGAGCTACCAGATCCGGCCGCACGGAAGGCCGACGATCGAAGCGTTCTTCGGCGGCCGGCTCGCGCGCGACCTGGAGCAGGCGGGCGGCAAGCCGGCGATGGCGGCCTTCGCATGCGACGAACTGGCCGGGCTGTTCGGCAACGAGATCAGGGCATGCCTGACGCCGCTCGCCGCCTCGGGATGGTCGCAGGACGAGTGGGCGCGCGGCGCATACTCCTACGCCACGCCCGGCCATGCCGGCGACCGCGCGACGCTCGCCGCGCCGCTTGCCGGCCGCCTGTTCTTTGCCGGCGAGGCCTGCCATCCCCACTATTTCTCGACGGCGCACGGCGCGTTCGAGTCCGGCATCACCGCCGCCGATCAGGCGTTGCAGGCGCTGTCCGGCAGACCGGAAAGACCGTGAGCGTCAGCGGGCGGCGATGTCACTCTCCGTCGCCGCGAGCAGTTCGACGATCGCCGTGACCACCGCCTCCGGCGCTTCCTGCGGCAGGTTGTGCCCGACCGACGGAACCACCTCGCGGCGGTAGAAGCCGGTGAAATGCCGCGCGTGCCGCGCCGATTGCTCGGCCGGGCCGACGCCGTCGCCGCCGCCGTGCAGCACGATCGTCGGCACCGGGATCGGCGGCTGGGCCGCCAAGCGGCGCTCGATCTCCTCGAACGCCGGATCCCCCTTTGCATAGCCGTAGCGGTGGCGATAGGACTGGATCACCACGTCGACGAAATCCGGGTTGTCGAACGACGCGGCGGTTCGCTCGAAGGTCGCGTCGTCGAACCGCCAGTTCGGCGACCATAGCTGCCAGAGCAGCTTGCACAGCGGCCTGCGGTTGGCTTGCAGGCCGGCACGGCCGCGCTCGCTATGGAAATAGTACTGATACCAGTAGCGGTATTCCTGCTCGGGCGCCGCGGGCAGCACCGACTTCGCGATGTCCTGGATGTTGTAGCCGGTCGCCGACACGAGGCACCGCGCCCGTTCCGGCCACAGCGCCGCGACGATGCAGGCGGCTCGGCCGCCCCAGTCGTACCCGGCCAAGGCCGCGTTCGGCAGGCCGAGCGCATCCATGAGCGCCAGGAGGTCGGCGGCGAGCGCCGCCTGCTGGCCGGAGCGCGGCGTCTCGGCGGAGAGAAAACGAGTGGGGCCGTAGCCGCGCAGGTACGGCACGATCACGCGGCATCCGCGGGCGGCGAGCGCCGCGGCCGCGTCGTCATAGGCGCGCGGATCGTAGGGAAAGCCGTGCATCAGCAGGACCGGCGGGCCGTTCGGCGGCCCGCTCTCCTCGTAGGATATCTCCAGAGTCCCCGCCTGAATGCGCTTCAGCGCTGCCGGACCGGTCACCGCATCCTCCTCCGATAGGACCGACGATGCGGCACTGTGGCGGCGTGACGGCGCATGATGCAAGGTCCTCGGCTAAGGTCCGACCTCAGCAGGTTGAGGTGGGCTCTTAGCCGATCCCGGCGATCCGCTCGCTTTCCGCCCAGAGACGGCGAGCCGCCGCGTCGTCCTCCGCGGCACGGGACGGGCGCAGTTCGCGGCTCTTTTCGAAATACCGGCCGCTGACCGCAGCGGCGGCCGGATCGCCGGCGAGATACGTGATCGTCTTCGCTCCGTCCTCCGGTGTGATGGCCATCGCACGCTTCGCGAGGCCAAGGGCGTTGCGGAAGAGGAACCCGTTGTTGTTGCCGAACTCGCTGGCGACGAAGCCGGGGTGGAGGCAGTTCGCGACGACGCCGCTGCCCTCCAGCCGCCGCGCCAGCTCGCGGGTGAACAGGATGTTCGCGAGCTTCGAGCGGCGATAGGCGAGCCACCCGCCATAGCGACGGGCGTTCTGGAGATCGTCGACGTCGAGCGTCGCACCGCGATGCGCCTCGGACGCGGTGTTGACGATGCGCGCACCGGGTCCGGCCGCCCGCACGCGGTCGAGCAGCAGATGGGTCAGCAGGAAGTAGCTCATGTGGTTGAGCGCGAAGGTGCGCTCCAGCCCGTCCGCGGTCGTCTCGCGGCGGTCGAAGATCGCCCCGGCGTTGTTGACGAGAACGTCGATGCGGTCGACCGAACCGGCGATCTCGGATGCGACGCGCCGGACCTCCGCAAGCGACGAGAGGTCGGCGTAGCGGATCTCGACCGGGACCGCGGGCGCCTCGCGCCGCAGCCGCGCGACGGCCGCCTCGCCGCGCTGCCGGTTGCGGCCGACCAGGATCATCCGGGCCGGCCGCAGCGCGCCGATCTGGAGCGACGCCGCCAGCCCGATCCCGGCAGTCCCGCCGGTGATGACGCAGATCTTCCCGTCCATGGCCGTCCGCCCTCCTTGCCCTGCCGCCGCCTGCCCTCCCCGGCCGATGCGGCGCCGGCTGAGAGCCTACCTCAACGCCCGGCGGCCTGCGGCGTCCCGAGCGTCGCCGCACCGGCCGCCGCGGCAGCGGGACGGCGGCGGCGGATGGTCTCGCGATAGAGAATATAGAGCCCGCTGGCGGCGATGGACGCCGCCCCGGTAAGGAGCGCCGAGGTCGGCATGTCGCCCCAGATCAGGAAGCCGAAGAGCAGCGCCCAGATCATCGCCGTATAGCTGAACGGCGCCGCCACCGCGGTCGGCGCGTAACGGAACGCCTGGGTCCACCAATATTGCCCGACTCCCGCGCCGAGACCGATCAGCGCCATCAGCGCCGCGTCGGCAAGCGTCGGCGCCGTCCAGCCGAGCGGCAGCAGCACCAGCGCGAACAACGCGTTGAAGCCGAGCTGATAGGCGACGAGCGTCGTGCTCGCCTCGGTCCCGCTCATCCGGCGGACCGCGATCGTGACGTAGGCGTTGCTCGCCGCATTGACCAGCGCGAAGAACGCGCCGCCGCTGAGCAAACCGAGCCCCGGCGGCGCCATGATCAGCACCCCGGCGAACCCGGCCAGCATCGCCGTCCAGCGGTGCCGGCCGACCTGCTCGCCGAGCAGCGGGATCGACAGCAGCGTCATGAAGAGCGGCGACGTGAAGGTGATCGCCACCGCGTCGGCGAGCGGCATCATCCGGAATGCGACGAAGATCGACGCGACGCAGATGAACTGGACGAGAGCCCGCATGAAATGCTCGGCGAGGCGCCGGGTACGCAGCACCGGCAGGCCGCCGCTCGCCGCGACCAGCCCGGCGCAGGGCACCAGAGCGAAGATCGAGCGGAAGAGCACGACCTCGGTGATCGGATAGCGGGCCACCTCCCACTTCGTCAGCGCGTTGACCGCCGCGAAGACGAAGACGGCGGCCACGGCGTAGAAAATCGCGCGGGTCGTCTCGTCGCGTGACGAGGCGGGTAGCGGGGCAGAAACAGTCATTTCGGCACCGGAGCAGAACGTGCGGTCGAATGGGGCGGCGGAGTGTGCACGACACGTCGCGAGAGCAGCCCGCGCGACCAGCTGATCGCGCATCGCCGCCATTCGCCCCGTGCGTGCACGCGCCACCGGCCGCACGCCGGATCATGCCGCAGCGTCCTTACACTTCCGTTAAGGTTTCTGGACGGAAGTTATATAACGGGGAAGCGCCGGTTCCCGCGAAATACCCGGGCGCCGCAACCCTATCGGTTCAGCGCGTGATACTCGCGATTCGGCATCATGTCGGTCGCCGACGCCATGCGGTTCGACAGGTTGAAGAAGGCGACGGTCTCGGCGAGGTCGAAGATGTCCTCGTTCGAGAGGCCGACGGCGCGCAGCGCCTCGCGATCCGCATCGTCGACGAGATAGGGGGTGGTCGTCAGCTTCCAGGCGAAGTCGAGCATCGCCCGCTGACGCGGCTCCAGCTTCGCGACGCGGTAGTTCATCACCATCATCTCGCCCAACTCGGGGTCGCCGGAGAGCCGCCGCACCGCCTGCCCGTGCGCGACGAGGCAGTAGTAGCAGCGGTTGGCGCTGGAGACGACGACCGCCACCATCTCGCGCTCGAGCTTGCTGAGGCCGGAGGGCGCCAGCATCAGCTCGTTGTACATCGCCATGAAGTTCCTGAGCTTGTTCGGCCGCAGGCTGTAGGCGGCGAGCACGTTCGGCACGAAGCCGAGCTTCTCGTCGGCCTTGGCGAAGGCCGCCTTGATATCGTCGTCGAGCGTCGCCCGGTCGGACGTTCCGAGCGCGGAGATGTGGTTGGGCTGCGGCATGGCGTGGCTGATCCTCGTATTTGCTTGCGCGAGATTACAGCCGATCCGCCGCCGTACTGCCACCCCCGGGCGGCGCTTACCCGTTCCGCTCGCGGTAGGCGCGGACCTCGGCGAGCGCGGCATCGCGCATCAGCGTGACGTCGGTCGAGGCGAGCACCATGTCGTAGCCGCGGTCGAACAGGTCCTGCGTCGACAGCCCGCCATAGGGGATGCAGCCCAGGCGCTTCCCTGACGCCTTGATCGCCGACGCGGCGCGGTCGATCAGCGCCAGCACCTCCGGATGGTCGACCTCGCCGAACCGGCCGGCCGTGCCGGCAAGGTCGTTCGGGCCGATGAACAGCACGTCGATGCCCTCGACCGCCGCGATCGCCTCGACGTTCTCGACCGCCCGCTTCGACTCGATCTGGCAGATGACGACGAGGTTGTCGGCGGCGGTCTTGTGGTAGTCCGGCGTGCCGATCCCGTAATTGGCGCCGCGCACGATCTGGTAGGCGCTGCCGCGAAACCCGAGCGGCGGGTAACGGCAGGCCCGCACCGCCTGCTCGGCCTGCTCCGGCGTGTCGACCGCCGGGATCATCACGCCCTCGGCGCCGATGTCGAGCGCACGCTTCAGATAGACCGGGTCGTTCCACGGCACGCGGACGACGCCGACCGCCGGCGTCGCCGAGATCGCCTGGAGCTGAGCAAGCGTCTGCGGGAGAGTGGCCGGCCCGTGCTCGTTGTCGATCAGCACGAAATCGTAGCCGGCGAGGGCCAGCACCTCGGCCGTGATCGAGTTACCCGTCGAGAGCCAGACGCCGAAGCTTTTCCGGCCTTCCCTCAGGCGCTGCTTCAGGGGATTCGGGCGGTACATCGGTCGGGGCCTCGCGCATTGGACTGTCGGAAGCCGACTATGCGCCGCCCGCGACGCACGGAGCAACGGCAAGCGATTGCGGCTTGCCGCTGCCCCGGCATGTACGCCGGTTCCCGCCGGTCAGGCGCCGGCGGAGAGGCCGTGCCCGGTCCTGCTCAGATGTGGGCTGCTCAGATGTGGATCGCGTGCCCCAGGGCGCGGAGGGCCGATTCGTGGAACGCCTCGGTCAGCGTCGGATGGACGTGGATCGTTCCGGCGATGTCCTCGAGCACGGCGCCCATCTCCAGGGCGTTGATGAATTCCCCGGACATTTCGGAGACGTGCGCGCCGACCGCCTGGATGCCGAGGACGCGGTGATCGTCGCGCCGCGCGACCACGCGGACGAACCCGCCGTCGTCGCCGGCCTCCATGCTGAGGGCGCGGCCGTTCGCCATGAACGGGAACATGCCGGTGATGACATCGATCCCGCGCGCTTCCGCCTCGGTCGGCAGCAGGCCGGCCGACACGATCTCCGGTTCGGTGAAGCAGACCGCCGGGATCGCGACGGGGTCGAAGCGCCGCCGCTGCCCGGCGATGATTTCGGCAACCATCTCGCCCTGCGCCGACGCCTTGTGCGCCAGCATCGGTTCGCCGACGAGATCGCCGATCGCAAAGACGCCCTTCATCGAGGTACGGCATTCGCCGTCGACCTTCACGAAGGCGCCGTC
>DASWRT010000062.1:0-3505 GCA_036403035.1 Allostellaceae bacterium
GCGGACGAGAAGAACGCGATCCTGGAGGTGCGCGCCGGCACCGGCGGCGAGGAGGCCGCGCTCTTCGCGGCCGAGCTGTTCCGCATGTACCAGCGCTACGCGGCGCTGCACGGCTGGCGGTTCGAGCTGCTCGACATATCCGAGACCGAGCTGGGCGGCATCAAGGAGGCGAGCGCGACGATCACCGGCCGCAACGTCTTCGAGCGGCTGAAGTTCGAGTCGGGCGTCCACCGCGTCCAGCGCGTCCCGGCGACCGAGGGGAGCGGGCGCATCCACACCTCGGCGGCGACGGTTGCTGTGCTTCCGGAGGCGGAGGACGTCGACATCCAGGTCGACGAGAAGGATCTGCGCATCGACGTGTTCCGGTCGAGCGGTCCAGGCGGCCAGTCGGTCAACACGACCGACAGCGCGGTGCGCATCACCCATCTTCCGACTGGAATCGTCGTCAGCCAGCAGGACGAGAAGTCGCAGCACAAGAACAAGGCGAAGGCGATGAAGGTGCTGCGCGCCCGCCTCTACGAGCGCGAGCGGCAGGCGCGCGAGGCGGAGCGCGCGGCCTCGCGTAAGAGCCAGGTCGGCAGCGGCGACCGGTCCGAGCGAATCCGCACCTACAACTTCCCGCAGGGCCGCGTCACCGACCACCGCATCAACCTGACGCTCTACAAGATCGACAAGGTGATGAGCGGCGAGGCGCTGGACGAGTTCGTCGAGGCGCTCCTCGCCGAGGACCAGGCGGCCCGCCTCGCGGAGGTCGAGTGACGGGGGGGCAACGAAATGTCTCTCGTAATACTCCCTCCCCCCTTGCGGGGGAGGGGCGGGGTGGGGGGTATGCCGGCACCGCCTTCGATGCGAGTCCTCCCACCCCATCCCTTCCCCGCAAGGGGGGAGAGAGTCACACGGAAAGCGGGAGGATTGGAAAACTCACCGAAGGAGTTGCTACCGTCGCTTCCGCCGTCGCCGCCGTGACGTCCCGCCTCGCCGCCGCCGGCATTCCGGAGCCGCGGCGCGAGGCCCGGCTGCTCGCCGCGGCGGCGCTGGGCGTGACGCCGTCCGACATCTTCACCTACCCCGAGCGGCCGGTCGACGCGGCGTCGCTCGCGCGGCTCGACGGCTTCGCCGCGCGCCGCGCCGACGCGCGCGAGCCGGTGTCGCGCATTCTCGGCCGCCGCGAGTTCTGGAGCCTGGATTTCGCGCTCTCGCCCGACACGCTCGACCCGCGCCCGGACAGCGAGACCCTGGTCGAGGCCGCGCTCGACCACATCCGGGACCGCGCCGCGCCGCTGCGCGTCCTCGACTTCGGCACCGGCAGCGGGTGCCTGTTGCTGGCGCTGCTCTCGGAGCTGCCGAACGCCGTCGGGACCGGCATCGACCTCGCCGTCGGCGCGGCGCGGCAGGCGCGTGCGAACGCCTGCGCGCTCGGGCTCGCGGACCGCGCCTCGTTCGTGGTCGGCGACTGGGGCGCACCGATCGCCGGCCGCGCCGCTGTCATTCTGTCCAACCCTCCCTATATAAGGCGGGATGCGATCGCCGGCCTGCGGGCGGAGGTCGCGGCGCACGATCCGCGCCGCGCCCTCGATGGCGGCACTGACGGGCTCGACGCCTATCGGATGCTGGCCGGCGAGGCGGCGCGGCTCCTTGCGCCTGACGGCGTGGCCGTCTTCGAAGTCGGGGATGGTCAGGCGGATGCCGTCGTAGCGCTGATGCGCAACGCCGGCCTGCGGCGCCTGGAAGCACGGCGGGACCTTGCCGGGGTCGAACGCGGGCTCGTGCTGGCGCACGACGGCGGGTGCGCATGCTAGGCGGGCGGCGAGAGAGCGAAAAATTTGTTGGAAAGGCGAACCTTGCCGTTTAGGGTGTCGACGAGACGGAGCCATGCGCTCCCCGTGCGCCGAGGGCGCTCGAACGATCCTGAAAAAATCACCGCTGGACGGGTCGGCTGCAATGATCCGCCGTGGCGGCTCCGTCGCTCGTCAAGGGATCAGACTGTCTCAATCGTGATTACAAAGGTGTCATGAGGCCTCAGAACAAGCGCTCACGCGGCCGCAATGGCGGCGGCGGTGGTGGCAATCCGAACAACCCGAGCAACCCGAACCGTCCTCGTATCCCGCATCGTTCGCAGACCTTCGATAGCAACGGTCCGAACGTAAAGATCCGCGGCAACGCCTATCAGGTGTTCGAGCGCTATATCGCGCTGGCACGCGAGGCGCAGTCGTCGGGCGACCGCGTTGCGGCCGAGAACCTGTATCAGCACGCCGAGCACTATTTCCGGATCATGAATGCGAACGGCGACGGACAGCAGCCCCATATGGGGCAGCACCGGCCGATGACGCCGGCCGATCCGGAGATGTCCGGCGGCGATTCCGAGCCCGGCGAGTCGCACGACCAGAACGAGCAGCCGCCGACGATGCCGCAGCCGCCCGCGACGGCGGCCTGACCCGGCCCGCTCGGGGCGCTGCGGGGCTTGGCATCCGTCGTTTGCCCGCCTCCTTTCTCCGTACTCGTCCGGCGGCGGCGACTGCCGCGGGGATCGGCTGCGCATAAATGCCGGGCGCAGCCTCCCGCGACAGGCTCCAAACACGAACATCAAGCACGACCATGACGACTGAGCGGCAGGACGAAGAACAAGGGCAGCGGCAGCATCGCGATGCGTTCGGGCAGCCGATCGGCGCGCCCGTGCCGGGCTGGTCGCCGCGGCCGCGGCCGCCCCGGACAGCGATGGAGGGGCGGTTCTGCCGCGTCGAGCCGCTCGATCCCGACCGCCACGCCGCCGACCTTTTCGCCGCCAACGCGGAGGCCGCCGACGGCCGGCTGTGGACGTACCTGCCGTATGGGCCGTTTCCGGCCCTCGCCGAATACCGCGCATGGGTGTCGGACGCCGGCCGCGGCGAGGATCCGCTGTTCCACGCGATCGTCGACCGGCGGAGCGGGCGTGCTGTCGGGGTCGCCAGCTATATGCGCATCGATCCGGCGGCCGGCGCGATCGAGGTCGGCGGCATCAACTACAGCCCCCGGCTGCAGCGCACGCCTGCGGCGACCGAAGCGATGTACCTGATGATGCGCCGCGCCTTCGACGAACTGGGCTACCGGCGGTACGAGTGGAAGTGCGATTCGCTGAACGCGCCGTCGCGCGCCGCGGCGCAGCGGCTCGGTTTCCGCTACGAGGGACTGTTCCGACAGGCGACGATCTACAAGGGCCGGAACCGCGACACGACGTGGTATTCCATCATCGACCGGGAGTGGCCGGCGTTGCGCGCCGCCTTCGAGCGATGGCTCGACCCGGCCAATTTCGACGCGTCGGGACGGCAGCGGGAGAGCCTGTCCGCCTTGATCGGCGCGGTTCCCTCCGTCGGCCTATCGGGATAAGCTCTATGGTGCGGACGTGATCGGCTGCTGACGCCTTCCGCCCCGCACCTTGGGCCGCTGCAACGCTCCAGAGAGTTACGCCATGTCCTTCCTCGCCCAGCGCATGTCCCGCATCAAGCCGTCGCAGACGATCGCCGTCACG
>DASWRT010000063.1:0-4357 GCA_036403035.1 Allostellaceae bacterium
GCCGGGGCGGCGCAGGGATCGGGCGCGGCGACGATCATGCCACCGCCGGTGCCGTCATTTTGGGCAATTGCCGCGGCCGCGGCGCCAGCCGCGATCAGGACGGCGCAGATCGAGCCATAGCGCGCCTTTCGCCGGAGCATCGCCGCTCCTCCTGTGCTGAGCGGCTATGCCGCCACTGCCTCATCGGACGGCTGCAAAGATTAAAAAATGGATGACGTCGGCAACGTTTTTCTATATGTTCGACACCGTACTGAGAAGTACTTGTCCGTCCGAGAGCATAGCCCGAGTTTAGGGAGGAAAGCGCCGCAACGCACGGTTGCAAAGATCCGGACGGACCAGACTTCGCAGCGACAAGAAATCAGCAAGATGACCTCATCATCTTGCTGATTTCTTTTGGAAAACCCGCAAATCGAAATACAAGTCGCTGCGCTACTCGCGGAACGAGATCAAGTCCGAGACGACGAGCGCGTAGATACCGAGCCAGATGGCAAGGCTGATCGCGGTCGTCACGCCCGCCTTCAGCCAGAGGCGCGGCCGCGCAGGAGCGCCGGCGTCGTGGCCGCGTTCCGGCGTATCCGGCGGCGTGGCGCCCCACGGCAGAACCGCGAAGAGCACCACCCACCAGACGCAGACATAGACGACGATCCCGCTGACCCAATTCATCGTCGGCGATCCGTCAGCACCCTCAGAGCAAATTGCGCTTGGGTACGGAGACGCCGGACACGGGTTCCCCCACCCAACCTTCCCCCGCAAGGGGGGAGGGAGAAAAGCCGAACGCCTTCATAGCCCTCCCCCTTGCGGGGGAGGGTTGGGTGCGGGGATCCGGCGCGATACCGGGCTTCCCGTTCCAAACTCAATCGCAACACGCACTAGCGGTCAGACCTGCTCCAACTCGACGAGCGTGCCGCAGAAATCCTTCGGATGGAGGAAAAGGATCGGCTTCTCGTGCGCGCCCAGCCGCGGCTCACCGTCGCCGAGCACGCGGGCGCCCTGCGCCTTCAGCCGGTCGCGCGCGGCGATGATGTCCTCGACCTCGTAGCAGACATGGTGCACCCCGCCGCTGGGGTTCTTCTCCAGATAATTCCGGACAGGCGAGTCCTCGCCGAGCGGATGCAGCAGCTCCAGCTTGGTGTTGTCCAGCTCGACGAAGACGACGGTGACGCCGTGCGCCGGCACCGGGGTCGGCGCCGAGACGCGGGCGCCGAGCGTGTCGCGATAGACCGCGGCCGCCTTCTCCAGGTCGGGCACGACGATCGCAACATGGTTCAACCGTCCGATCATGTTCTGCCTCCCTCTGTCTCTCATACCGTCGGCCTCGGTCGTTGACCGACGCCGAGCGGGTATCGCTCAAACGCCGCGCGGGCTCGACCGACAACCGATGAGCCAAGCTCAACGGCCGTCGGTATCAGACCCGCACCACGTGCACGTCGGTGACGGGCCGCTTGCCGGCCGCCGCCTTGAGCGTCCGGCGGATCGCGACCCGCGCCGCCTCGCGCACCGCGTCGTCGTCGCGGCGGTCGCTTGCCGGCAGGCCGCCGACCGCGCGGCCGACGTCGTCCTCCAGCACGTCGAGCAGCTCGTCGTCCTCGTCGGCGATGCCGTGCACCGTGACCTGCGGCGGCGCCAGCAGCTGGCCCTTCGCGTCGAGCACCAGCGTCGCGACAGCCGAGCCGTTGAAGCTGATCCGGGTCCGGTCGCGCAGCGCCGTGCTGCCGAGCGGACGAAGCTGCTTGCCGTCGACGCCGAGACGCCCGACCTGCACCTCGCCGATGATCTCCGCCGGGCCGGGGCCGAGCCGCACCATCTCGCCGTTCTCCGCGACGATCGCCGTCGGAACCTGGCATTCCTCGGCGAGCCGCGCATGCGCGATCAGGTGACGGGCCTCGCCGTGCACCGGGATCGCGACGCGCGGGCGCACCATCTGGTACATGCGGATCAGCTCGTCGCGCGCGGGATGGCCGGAGACGTGGATCGATGGATGGTCGTGCTCGGTCAGCACCTCGACGCCGAGCCGCGCCAGCTTGTTCTGCAACCGGCCGATCGCCAGCTCGTTGCCGGGAATGATGCGCGACGAGAAGATGACGGCGTCGCCCTCCTCCAGCACGACGTGCGGGTGGTCGTCGCCGGCGATCCGCGCGAGCGCCGAGCGCGGCTCGCCCTGGCTGCCGGTGCAGACCAGCACCACCTTGTCGCGCGGCAGATAGCCCGCGTCCTCCTCCGTCACGAAGGCCGGCAGATCCTGAAGATAGCCGGTCTCGCGCGCCGCCCGCTCCATCCGCCACAGTGACCGCCCGATCAGCGCGACGTGGCGGTCATGCTCCGCGGCGGCGGCGGCGATCGATTCGAGACGGGCGATGTTCGATGCGAAGCAGGCGACCGCAACCCGGTTGCGGCAGCGCCCGACGAGGTCGATCAGGGTCTCGCGCACGTCGGCCTCGGAGCCGGCTTCACCGGAGCGGAGCGCGTTGGTCGAATCGCAGATCATCGCGAGCACGCCGTCGTCGCCGAGCCGGCGCAGCGCCGCCTCGTCGGCGGCCGGCCCGACCAGCGGGTCGGGATCGAACTTCCAGTCGCCGGTATGGAGCACAGTGCCGACCGGCGTGCGGATCACGACGGCGTTCGGCTCCGGGATCGAATGGGTCAGCGTGATGAGGTCGATCTCAAACGGCCCGACGCTGAAGGCGCCGGACAGCGGCACCTCGTGGATCGCCACCTCGCGGAGAAGGTCGTTCTCCGCGAGCTTCGCGCGCAGCACCGCGGCGGTGAACGGCGTCGCGTAGACTGGGCAGCGGAACTGGCGCCAGATATAGGGGATCGCGCCGATATGGTCCTCGTGCGCATGCGTCACGACCAGCCCGGCCAGCGCGTCGCGGCGCTCGACGATGAAGTCAGGGTCGGGCAGCACGACGTCGATCCCAGGCGTCGAGTTGTCGCCGAACGTCACGCCGCAATCGACCATCAGCCATTTGCCGGCATAGCCGTACAGGTTGAGGTTCATCCCGATCTCGCCGGCGCCGCCCAGCGACAGGAAGACAAGCTCGTCAGGCCGGTTGGCCGTAGGCGGAAGGGAACCGTTGCTCTTGCTGGTGTCGGGCACTGTCAGGCCGCCTTTGAATTACGCTCGTAGATCAGGCGAAGCCCCCACAGCGTCAGGTCGGGATCGACCGCTTCGATAACCGAAGTGGCCCCGGCGAAGAGCGGTGCAAGACCTCCTGTGGCGATAACACGCATCGGTTCGCCGAACTCCGCCCGGATGCGCTCCACCAGCCCCTCGATCAGCCCGACATAGCCCCAGAACAGGCCGGACTGCATCGCCGGCACAGTGTCGCGGCCGATCACCGTCGCCGGCCGCCGGATCGCGATGGTCGGCAGCTTTGCCGCCGCCATCTCCAGCGCCTGGAGGGAAAGGTTGATGCCCGGCGCGATCACGCCGCCGTGGTAGTTGCCGACCCGGTCGATGATGTCGAAGGTCGTCGCCGTCCCGAGATCGATCACGATCAGCGGCGAGCCGAACCGCGCCTTGCCGCCGACTGCATTGACGACGCGGTCGGCGCCGACCTCGTCGGGCCGGTCGAGCAGCACCTGAATGCCGAGGGAGCAAGGCGGCTCGCCGACGATCAGCGGCTCGCAGTGGAAATAGCGCCGGCACAGCGACTTCAAATCGAAGGCGACCGGCGGCACCACGTTCGCGATGATGACGGCGTCGATGTCCGCCCGCGTCAGCCCTTCGAGCGCCATGAGCTGCGTCAGCCAGACCGCGTACTCGTCGGCGGTGCGCTTGTAATTGGTCGCGGCGCGCCACGCGCCCCGCATCGTCTCGCCCTCGAATACGGCGAAGACGCAGTTGGTGTTGCCGGAGTTGATCGCGAGGAGCATGGATCGCCCGTCCTCAGGCTGTCGTGATCGTCGGGAAGACCTCGCCAGCGGCGATGCGGCGGATCTCCCGGCCGGTATCCAGCAGGAGCGCTCCGTCGGCGTCGAGGTCGGCGAAACGGCCGGGAATTTCCACGGTGCCGAGGCGCGCCGTCATGGGTTCGCCGAGACCGGCCGCCCGCTCCAGCCACGCCGTCCGCACGATCGCGAACCCCTCCTCCTGCCACCGGCGCAACCAACGTGCGAGATGCCCGATTAGTTGCTCCAGGAGCACGGGAACCGTCACGGCGGCGGCGTTCTCTTCGGCCAGGTTCGTCGCCGGCCACCGCGCGTCAGAGGGGTGCGACGCGACGTTGACGCCGATGCCGACGACCAGCCAGTCGAGCCGGCCCTCGCCGGCCGCCTGGGATTCGAGCAGGATGCCACTCACCTTGTGCCCATCGATCATCACGTCGTTCGGCCATTTATAGCGCAAGGCCTCGGG
>DASWRT010000064.1:0-8988 GCA_036403035.1 Allostellaceae bacterium
ACGATCGCCGCCGACGCCACCTCGATCCCATGAAGGAGCGGCGCCGGCAGGACATCGACTCGCCAGACCGTGATGGTCGCGAACAGCAGCCCGACGAGCACGAGCAGATCGAGCAGCCGCTCAAGCAGGACCGTGCTGAGCTGAGCGGCGGTCGGCAGGTTCGTGACCTTCTGGAAGGCGACGACCCGCAGGACGTCGCCGGCGCGGAATGGCAGCACGTTGTTGAGGGCGACGCACCCCATGAAAGGGACGGCGGCGGTGGCGAAGGAGACCCGCGCGCCCAGCCCGCGCAGCATGGTCTGCCAGCGCCAGACCTTCACCACGTAGTCGACGCCGATGAATGCCAAAGCCACGAGGAGCCAATTCCGATCCGCGCTCTCGATGGCGGCAAGCAGCTTATCGCCCGGGACGGCCGATATGGTCGCATAAAGGAACAGCGCGCTGATGGCGAAGCCGGCGGCCAGCTTCGCGCCCCGGCCGAGCCATCCGCGCCGCCGGGCCGGCGGATCACCGGTAAATGTAGAAGCCATGATCTTCGGACCCGATCTTCAGCTGGCGCGGTCGACGTTCGCGAGGTCGACCAGTTCGGCGCCCGGCGAGACCTCGGCATCGACCCTTTCGACGGGGCGAACCGCACCGTCGACGGGCCGGACGGCGACGGCCCGGCGAACTCTGTGCTCGACCCTTTCCTCCGGGAATCCCAGCATTTCGAAGACGAAGAACAGCGGGCGGTTCTTGGCCTCGCTGTAGATGCGGCCGATATATTCGCCGATGATCCCGAGGAAGATGAACTGCATCCCGCCGATCAGCAGCAGCGAGATGAAGATCAGCGTCCAGCCCGGGACCCAGTTGCTCGTCAGCAGCCGGAGCGCGACGGCGTAGAGCATCCCGACGACGGAAAGCGCCGAAAACGTGAGGCCGATCAGCGTCACGAACTTGAGCGGTATCGTCGAGAAGGACACGATCCCGTCGAGCGCCAGGACGAGCATCTTGCGCAACGGATATTTCGAGGTCCCGGCGAAGCGCTCGGCCCTCTCATAAGGCACGGCCGCCTGCCGGAAGCCGACCCAGCTCGTCATCGCCCGCAGCATCCGGTGCTTCTCGCGCATGTTCCGGAGAGCCTGCACGACCTTCTCGTCCATGAGCCGAAAATCCCCGGTATCGAGCGGGATCGGCACTTCGGAGAGGCGGTTGATCAGCCGATAGAACGCATGCGCGGTCCAGAGCTTGAACCGGCTCTCGCCGGCGCGGGACGTCCGCTTGCCGTAGACGACCTGATAGCCCTCCCGCCATTTTTCGAGCATCTGGGCGATCACCTCCGGCGGGTCCTGAAGGTCCGCGTCGATCAGCACCACCGCCTTCCCTCCGGCATGCTCCAGGCCGGCGGTGACCGCGATCTGGTGGCCGAAATTCCGCGAGAGCCGGATGACCCGGACCTTCGAGTTCCGCAGTTGGATGTCGCGCAGCAGCTCGGCCGTCCGGTCGCGGCTGCCGTCATCGACGTAGATGATCTCAAAGTTCGGGGTGATCTCGCTCAGCACCTTGTTCAGGCGCTTGTGCGTATGGGCGATGACCTCCTCCTCGTTGAAGCAGGGCACGATTACGGAAAGGGTCAAAGCGTCCATCGAGATACCTCTTCAGTCCCCGCAAGAGAACAGTGCCTGTCTGCCAACATCCTGCGAGTGAAGGCACAGACCGCCCATAAAGTTCCACTGAGACGATCAGGAGTTGTGCTGGACTATCGCGTTCTAACCAGAGCACGCCAGTACGTCGATTCAGCGACCTGGACGTAGTTTGATTGCAGATAACGTCCGTATAGCGAGATCAACTTTTGAGAAGTGGTGGCATCGACGGGATCTTTCGGCTCCATGACTACCGACACGTCGGCGAAGAGGGTGTCAGGCGGCAAGTTGGCCTGCTCGCTGAACGTCCGCTGATAGTGGAACCAGGAGCTGTCGCCGCGCGGCGGATCGCGATTGAGAAGCGCGGAGAACGGGTTGGAAAGATCGAGGACCAGCACCTTTCCGGCGAGATTCGGGTCGCTGGCGAGCAAATCCATGCCGTCCCGCACCGTCCGGACATACTCCGTCTGGTAGATGTTCTGCCGCGGCCGCAGCGTACGCAGCACGCCGATCTGCTGAAGGTCCGCCGATCCCTGCCGATACAATGCCCGAAGCCCGTCGGCGTCCGTCAGGTCTCCCACGATCTTTTCGCGGACGACGATGTTCCCGAGGGATTCGACCTCGTCGGATGCTTTGGCGCTCGCAAGACCGTAGCGAGCGTGCATGACCAGCGCGTATCCGGCATTGATCATGTACGGCGCCGCCAGGACGAAGATGAGCACGCCGGCGGCGAGGTACGGATTGCCCCGCAACTCCGCCCGCGACTCCCTTCGCCGAGCCATGCAAATGCTGATGGCGGCGGCCGGCACCAGCGTGATGACCTCGAACGACTGGTAATTCTGAATCAGTTCGAAATTCTGATTGAGGATCACGAGCCCGGAACCGACCATGAAGGCATAGGCGAGGAGATCGGCCCGCCGGGCGCCCTTCCAGCTGCAAATGCCGACGATCAGGAGGAAAAGCAGGAGCGCCTGGATGTTCATGATCGCGGCGCGGAACAGGCTGGAAATCCCCTCCCGCACGAGCGAGCTTGCCTTGGCCGCGAGAGCGATGTCGGCGACATATGCGAGCGTCGAATGCCAGACCGCCAGCTCGATGCCGGCGATCAGCAGGATCGAGAGAGCAAGGGCTGAAACGGCGAAGCGCGACGTGCGCGGATAAAGGCAAAGGCACGCCATGAAGAAGACGCCGACGGCGGCGTAGCTGACCTTCATATAGAACATGACCAGCAGCAGCGCCGTGCCGCAGACGATGTCCGGGACGTTCCACCGCCGGGAAGGAACCGCCTTCTTCGGAGGAATATAAAGAAGGAACAGCAGGCTCAGCGCGACCCAGCAGAAGCGGTTGTAGAACATCGCGTAGGAAATGAGCCCGCCGGGTTCGCCGGGATTGTTGGGCGCGACGGCCAGCAGGATCAGATACGAGGAGACGACGAACGTCAGCGCGAGCGGCAGGCGCGACACGCAGACATAGGCCAATATCGGCGCGACGAGCACGGCGAACGCGACGGTCGCCGCCGGCATGGCGCCGCCGAGCGTGCCCGAAACGTGCAGTCCGATCGCGGGCAGGACATAGGCAAGGGGACCGAGCGGCGTGTGGAAGTCGCGGTTCGGCACTTCACCGCTGAGGAGCCGGTGGGCGCCGTCGAGGTACACCATCACGTCCTGTGTGTAGATCGTGAGCACGCTGCGCCCCGGCAGCGCCAGCACCAGACACGCAAGAACGACGGCGACGGCGACGAAGCCGATGCTCAGGGCGGGCTCGTAGCCGGCATAGGCGCTCGCCTTCAGGAACGACGGCCGCCGCGCCAGTACGGATGCGGCGTCAGTCACCCCGGTTGTCTCCGGCGCTCGCGCTCATGCAGCAAATTGAATCAGCCACGTCGATCCAATCTTTCATGACGATATGAAACGAAGGCGAACGGGTGCCCCAGCCACCCTGCCTTTTGCAGTGCCCGGCCCGGCGTCGCCTCACTCCTCGTGGTGTGGCGCCGGGGCCCTGCCTAACCTAAACGGGCTAAACACTACGTCCGCAGGAACGATCCAACATCGCTTGCTCCGCAAGCGAGTTGTTTCCCAGTGTTGCCGATGTCCGCGCGAGCGATGCTGGAGTCGCCGGAAGGGAGAAAACAGCATCCCGCCAGTAAGGGGCCGCCGGAAGTCACGGACAATCCGAAACAAAATGACCTGAGGACTGTTCATCTCCTCGGTGGGCGCCGACCTTCAGCTCCGGGGGCGCCTCGACTCCGGGCGCTTTTGAAGGTCTTCGATGCAAATCAGTGCCACCTCAGAGCAGCATGCGATCCCCGCGGCGAGGGTAACGCCTCAGCTCTTCTGGGGCGTCGTCGCGCTCTCGCTGCTCCTTGCCGTGGTCAAGCGGTATCCCTTTCTGCCCAGCGGCGACTTCCCGCTCGGAGAGGGCGGCTTGTTCGTGGCGTTCTCGGAAGCGATCCGCGGGCACGGCTATCGCCTTCCCGACATCATCCAGTACGGCGGAGTCTCGATCCCCTTCGCCTACCCCCCAGCCGGCTTCTATCTGGCGGCCTTTGTCGCCGACCTCACGGGCGCCGACCTCCTTAAGGTGTACCGTCACCTGCCGATCGCCCTGAACCTGCTGGCGATCCCGGGCTTCTGCTTTCTTGCGATGCAGTACACGCGGGAGCGCCTGATCTTCGTCTGCGCGCCACTTCTGTACGCCTTCATGCCCGAGAGCTTCATCTGGCAGATTACCGGCGGCGGATTGCCGCGGGCGCTTGCCGCCGTTCCGGCGCTGTTCGGCGTCGGGCTCGCCTTGCGGGCGGCGCGGACGGGACCGTCGATCCCGGTCGCGCTGACCTGCGGCGTGCTGGTCGCGCTCGCGATGCTTTCACATCTCGAATGGGGGATCTTCGCGGCGCTCGGCGTCACCACTGCGGTGGTGACGAGGCGGCGTCCGGAATGGCGCAGCCTCTCGTTCCTCGCCGCGGCCGGCGTGGTCTCGACGGTGATCGTCGCCCCATGGCTCGCCCTGGTCTTGTCGCGCCACGGCTTGGCGCCGTTTCGCGCCAGCTCGTCGGCGAGCCAATGGAGCCTGGGGACCTTCGCCAAGATGCTTCTCGGCGCGCAGATTTTCGTCGGCGCGCTCACCTGGCCCGCCATACTCGGGGCCATAACAGCGATTGCAAAGCGCGACCTGTTCGCCGTCATTTGGGCGCCCGTCATCTTGTTGGTGACGCCGCGGATGGGGATGTCGTCGGGGCTCGCCATCCCGACCGCGCTGCTCGCCGCGTGCGGATTGAAGGCGGCAGGAGATTTCATCGAACGGGCGGCACGCGGAGTGTCCCTCGTTCGCCGCCGCTGGTATCCATCCCGCGTCCTGACGACGATGCGTCCAGCTCTTGGAGACTATGCCGCCATCGCGCTGCTGGTGGTCGTCTCGCTGATCCAACTCACGCCGAAGATCCCGCGGATGTTCATCGAGCATAAAGTGGTGGCCCAGCTCGATCGGCCGACGCGCGACGCGATGCAGTGGATAGCTCGCAATACGGATGCGGGGGGCCGCTTCGTCATCGTCTCGGACGCGCGGTTCTGGTGGGGCGACCGGATCGCGGAATGGTTTCCCTATCTGGCTCAGCGAGCCAGCGAGACCACCGCACAGGGCATGGAATGGGTCGCCCCCGGCGCTTTCACGCAGCGGCTTCAGGAAATCGAGGATTTCAAGTCGGTGCAGTGGGCGGCGCCGCCGCTGCTCCCGGAGTTCGTCCAACGGACCTATTGCGACGTCGGCTACGTCGCCATGTTCCTGTTGCCGACGTCTCCCGAGTACGCCGCCTTCAAGGCGTCGGAACTCTACGCGGAAATCTACAACAACGGTCAGGCCGCGGTGTTCAAGCGCAACACGGCCGTAGACGCCGCCTGCCGGCCGCGATCAGCGGCATGAGGCGTGTTGATCGGCGCCCGGCGCGACGAACCAGCATCAGCGGTGAGATGAGCCGCCGTCCGGCCGGCCGACCGCGCAGAGATTGAGCCATTGCAGCAGGAGGCTTCCGGCCGATGAGCGTGAGAGAACTGACCACGACGCCGCGTTCGCTCGGGCCGGCCATACGCGCCGAAACGCCGAGGGACATGCAACGGAGGCTGATGATCCGGGCGGTGATCGCCGTCGTCGCCCTGGGCGTGCTCGTCCGCGCGGCTCTCACGATCACCACGCAGTTCCCGATCAACGACGGCGGCTTGTTCTACGCCTTCGTCGTCGAGTACGCGAAGGACTGGCCGCACCTGCCGACCACCGTCCTGTACAACGGCTACGAGATTCCCTTCGCCTACCCGCCCCTGTCGTTTTTCGGCGGTGCCGCGCTCGTTCATCTCGGGGTCGATCCGATGAGCGTCGTGCATTACGCGCCGATCGTGATGAACATCGTTTACTCGGTCCTGTGCATCGCGTTCCTCGTGGCCGCGCGCGTTCCGCTGAACGTCACGCTGTTCGCGTCCGTCCTGTTCATGTTCGTCCCCCGTTCCTACGAATGGCTCGTGATGGGCGGCGGGCTGAGCCGCGGGCTCGGCAGCATCGCGTTCGTCGCGGCGATGATCGCGCTCCAGATCGGAGCGCGCGTTTCGGCGGCGGACAGGCCGCTCAGGCTTTGGCTCGTCCATGCCTGCGCCGGCCTCTTCGTCGGGCTTGCCGTCCTGTCTCACCTGGAATGGGGCGTCCTGGCGGCAGGCGGCACGTTGATCAGCGTCGGATTGACCGCCGGGAGCTTCCGCCGGTTCGTCGCCCGGTCGTTCGTCACCGGCATGGTCGCCGTCGTCGTCGTGCTGCCGTGGGTTGTCAGCGTCTACATGACTCACGGGTTGCAGCCGTTCCTGTCCGCCTCGCACACGAGCGAAGTGGGCGGGATGGGGCACGTCTATAATCTCCTGAACTTCGTCCTTCACCCGCTTTACCTCGGCCCCTTCGTCCTGCTCGGCATCTACGTCTCGTGGCGCCGCCGCGACATGCTTTGGCTGGCCCTTTCCATCGCGGCTCTCGTCCTCACGCCGCGGCAGTCGCTGACGCCGGCCGCGTTCTTCAAGTCGGTTGTCGCCGGCTACGCCCTCGTCTATGCGGTGGAGTTGATCTCCGCGACCGTCGACCGCTTCCGCCGGACGGCGCGCGGGACGCGCTGGCCGGTGATGCGCGTCGCGACGCAGGGCAGCCTCCTCGCGCTCGCCTGGCTCGGCATCACCGCCTTGGCGCTGACGAACTCCGCGCTGTTCCTCATGGCCAGCAAGAAGGCCAGCACCCTGACGCCGGCTCAGCGCGCGGCGATGGCCTGGGTCGCCCGCGAGGCGCCCGGCAGCCGCTTCGTGATCGTCGACGAGGACGACTGGTACGAAGACAAAGTCGCCGAGTGGTTCCCGGTGCTCGCCAATGCACTCAATCTCGGTACGGTGCAGGGCTCGGAATGGCTGCCGGACGATCGGTTCAAGGTACTCGGCGACGTCGAGCACACGGTGCGCGACGCCAAGAGCTGCGACGCGCTCATCAATGCGCTGCCGGATTATCGCGGCGATTACGACTACGTCTGGGTCCAGGCTTATCCGGCCTCGAAAGTGAGGAACCGGCCAAGTGTCCGGCCGGATTGCTTCGAAAACAGCGGCCGCTTCGGTGAGGTCTTTCGAAATCCCGCGGTAGTCATTTTCCGCAAGCGCGCCGCCTGACCGGTGGCCGCCGTCGCAACGTCGCGGCGGCGCGCCGCCCCTCCCTCGATCCGTACGTTGCGCCGCCGACTTTCCGCTGTTACAGGCGAGAATGCCGGCGGGCGGGCGGCGTTGGCCCAGGCACACGCAAACTCCCAGAGGAGCCGGATTGGCGCAAAGCCAGAAGCAGAACGAAGCCAACCAGGGCACGCCGAACACGATGAGCCAGACCGGCAAGCTCAGTAACGAGCCCGGCGCGCCCGATTTCGACGATCGGCAGCGCGCCCGGCAGGCGCAGGAGAATGCGGAGAGCCTGCCGGAGCGCCGGCAGGAACTGGCGCGTGAGATCAGTGACAAGCTCGGCAGCGGCGGCACGACCGCCGGGAAGCAAGGGAAATAGAAATAGCGCGCCCGCACCCGAGGGGCGGTCGCCGCGCCCTGACCGCGTCACGAGCGACCACCGCGGCGGCCACATCGGCTGCAGCCTGATTCTCTCCGAGCGATGCATCCGCCGTCCGGTGGCGACGACGCTGCTGATGCTGGCGCTCGTCGTCGCCGGTCTCTGCGGCTGGCGTGCGCTGCCGGTCGCGGCGCTCCCGCGCATCGACTATCCGAAGATCACCGTCGTCGCGACCCTGCCGGGCGCCGCGCCGGAGGCGATGGCGGCGGCGGTCGCGACGCCGCTCGAACGGCAGCTCGCGTCGATGCCGGGCGTCGCCTCGATGACCTCCAGCAGCGGGCTGGGGCGGACGTCGATCGCGCTGGAGTTCGTGCTCGGCCGCGACATCGACGGCGCGGCGCTCGACGTGCAGCAGGCGCTCGCCGCGGCGGCGGACACGCTGCCGCGCGAGATGACGACGCCGCCGACGCTCTGGAAGTCGAACCCGACCGATCAGCCGGTGCTGGTGCTCGCCCTCCGGTCGGCGACGCTGCCGATCGCCGCGATCACCGACTATGCCGACCGGGCGGTCGCGCAGCGCATCTCGACGCTGTCCGGCGTCTCGCAGGTGCAGATCTGGGGCGGGCAGAAGGCGGCGGTCCGCGTGCAGGTCGACCCGGATGCGCTCGCCGCCGACGGTCTCTCCTTTTCGGACGTGCAGGGCGCGGTCGCCGCGGCGGCGTCGAACCGGCCGGTCGGAACGTTGGACGGCGCGCGGCAGAGCGCGACGATCGCCGCCTCGCCGCCGCCGGCCGACGCCGACGGGTACCGCTCGCTGATCGTCGCCCCAGCAGGCGGCAGGGACGGCCGCGCCGGACCGGTCCGCCTCGGCGATGTCGCGCGGGTCGTCGACGGCGTCGAGAACGAGCGCAACGCGAGCTGGACGGACGGGAAGCGGTCGCTCCTCGTCGCGGTGAACCGGCAGTTCGACGCCGACACGGTCGGCGTCGCGGACCGGGTGAAGGCGCTGCTGCCGTCGATCCGCGCCGGACTGCCGGCCTCGCTGAAGCTCGACCTGATGATCGACGGATCGGAATCGATCCGGGCGTCGGTGGAGGACGTGCAGTTCACGCTGGCGCTGACGGTTGCGCTGGTGGTGCTGGTGATCTTCCTGTTCCTGCGCAACGTCACGGCGACGATCATCCCGGCGCTGGCGCTCCCGGTGTCGCTGATCGGCACGTTCGCCGGCATGTACCTGTTCGGCTACTCGATCGACAACCTCTCGCTGCTCGCGATCACCCTCTCGGTCGGCTTCGTCGTCGACGACGCG
>DASWRT010000065.1:0-6408 GCA_036403035.1 Allostellaceae bacterium
CGCCCGCGCCGCCGCCAGCGCGCCGTCCGCGTCGAGCGCATAGGTCGCGCACAGTTTCGGCTCCCACGCCGCGATCCGCGCCAGCACCGCCTCCGTCACCGCGACCGGCGACAGGTCCTTGCGCCGGTACGCAGCGACGAGATCGACGGCGGAGAGGTCGGCGAGATCGGTCATGGCAAGGCGGATCCTATGCTCGGAATGGAAAGAGCAAACGCCCGGCCTGCACCGAACGGCAAGCGTTTTCCGTCCTCATGCCGTCTCGCCCGCACGGTGGCATGCCGCGGCACGGTCGACGCCCAAACCGCGCAGGATCGGCGCCTCCGCGCGGCAGCGTTCGACCGCCAGCGGACAGCGCGGGGCGAAGGAGCAGCCGGTCGATTCCGGAGCGGCGACCGCCGGCTGCGGCGCCGCCGCAGCCGTCCGACGGCGGAGCCGGCGCGGCGCGTCGAGATTCGGCTCGGCGTCAAGGAGGAGGCGCGTATAGGGGTGCAGCGGCCGGTGCAGCACCTCGGAAGCGGCCCCGGTCTCGACGAAGCGCCCGCGATACATCACCGCCACCCGGTCTGCGACGTGCTCCACGACCGCGAGGTTGTGGCTGATGAACAGCAGCGCCAGCCCGTGCCGGTCGCGCAAATCGAGCAGCAGGTTGAGCACCTGCGCCTGCACCGACAGGTCGAGCGCCGAGACCGGCTCGTCGGCGACGATCAGCTTCGGCCGCGTCGCCAGCGCGCGGGCGATCGCGATGCGCTGCCGCTGCCCGCCGGAGAATTCGTGCGGGTACTTCTCGGCGTCGGCCGGCGACAGCCCGACGCCCGCCAGCGCCTCGCCGACGCGCTCGCGCCACAGCGCCCGGTTCCCCGCAGCGGCCGAGTCGAGATGCAGCGGCTCGCCGACGATGGTGCGGACGCGCTGGCGCGGATCGAGCGAACCGTAGGGATCCTGAAAGACCATCTGGAAGCCGCGCCGCCGCCGCGCGAGCGCCCGCGCCGGGAGAGCCAGGAGGTCTTCGCCCTCGAACAGCACCCGTCCGCCGGTCGGCCGGTCGAGCGCCATCACCAGCCGACCGAGCGTCGACTTGCCGCAGCCGCTCTCGCCGACGATGCCGAAGATGCTGCCCGGCGCGACCGCGAAATCGACGCCGTCGACCGCCTTCAGCACCGGACGCCCGCCGAAGAAGGAGGCGGGCCGCAGATGGTAATGCCGGGCGAGGCCGCGCACGTCGAGCAGCGGCGCCGTCGAAGCGGCGGCGGCTGCGGTCGCGCTCATGCCGCCAGTTCCTCCGCCCGGATGCAGCGGACGCCGTGATCCGGGCCGAACGGCGTCCGCCAGGCGGGTTCGGCGGCGCGGCAGGCGTCCGTGACGAAGGGGCACCGGGCGGCGAAGCGGCAGCCCGGCGGCAGGCGCCCGGCGGCCGGCACGGCGCCGGGGATCGTTTCCAGCCGGCCGGCGGCCGCCGCGCCGCCCCCGCCGCTCCGCCGCGGCATCGCCGCGAGCAGGCCGCGCGTGTAGGGATGCGCCGGGCGGCGCAGGACGTCGGCGGTCTCGCCCTCCTCCACCCGCGTGCCGGCGTACATGACGAGCGTCCGGTCGGCCATGTCGGAGATCACGCCGAGATCGTGGCTGATGATCATCAGCGCCATCCCGGTTTCCCGCACGAGGTCGTCGAGCAGATCGAGGATCCCGGCCTGCACCGTCACATCGAGCGCGGTCGTCGGCTCGTCGGCGATCAGCAGCGCCGGGCCGAGCGCAAGCGCGACGGCGATCGCGATGCGTTGCCGCTGCCCGCCCGACAGCTCGTGCGGATAGGCGCCGAAGCGGCGCGCCGCGTCGGGAATGCGGACGCGGTCCATCAGGCGCAGCGCCTCCGCCCGCGCCGCACGCCGGCCGACGGCGCTTCCGCGATGCCAGAGGATGCCTTCGGCGATCTGGTCGCCGACCGTCATCGCCGGGTTCAGCGCGGTCATCGGCTCCTGGAAGATCATACCGATGCGGGCGCCGCGGACACGGCAGAGCGACGCTTCGGGAAGCAAAAGGAGGTCTTGCCCGCCGAACAGGATGCGGCCGGTCGCGGACGCCGCCTGCGGCAGCAGCCCGACGGTCGCGAGCGCCAGCATCGACTTGCCGGAACCGGACTCGCCGACGATGCCGAGCGTCGCACCGGCGGCAAGCGACAGGCTCACATCGTCGACGACGGCGACGCTTCCCTGCGGCGTCGCGACCCGGACGGAGAGGTTCGCGATCTCAAGCATCACCGGCGCTGCCGCCGCAGCTTCGGATCGATCAGGTCGCGCAGCCCGTCGCCCATGAGGTTGAGGCCGAGCACCGCGAGCGCGATGGCGACGCCCGGCACGATCGCGAGGTGCGGCGCCTGACCGAGATAGGTCTGGGCGTCGTTGAGCATCCGCCCCCAGCTCGGCGCGGGCGGGGCCGGGCCGAGTCCGAGGAAGCTCAACCCCGCCTCGGTCAGCACGGCCAGCGCGAGCTGGATCGTCGCCTGCACGACGAGACCGCCCGCGATGTTCGGCAGCACGTGCTGGACCGTGATGAGCGCCGGCCCCTTGCCCGCCGCCCGCGCCGCCAGGATGTAGTCGCGCGCCCACACCTGGAGCGCCGCGCCGCGCGCGATGCGGGCGAAGACGGGGACGGTGAACACGCCGATCGCCAGGATCGCGGTCGTCGCGCCGCCGCCGAGCAGCGCGCCGATCATGATCGCCGAGATCACGGCGGGAAAGGCGAAGACCACGTCGGCGGCACGCATCGCCGCCTCCTCGAACAAACCGCGCTGCGCCGCCGCGGCGCAGCCGAGCGCCACGCCGAGGGCGAGCCCGAGCAGCACCGAGACGAAGGCGATAGAGAGCGAGTTCCATGCGCCCGCCATCAGCATCGACAGCAGGTCGCGCCCGAAATGGTCCGTGCCGAGCAGCCCGGCCTGGAGCGGCGGCTTCAGCCGCAGCGCGACCCGCACCCGCGTCGGCGATTCCGGCGTCCAGAAACGCGACAACACGGCGACCGCGACGAAGAAGCCGGTCAGCGCCCCGCCGACCAGCAGCGTCGGCGGAAATCCCCTCGCCGGCTCTCTCACGACCGTCCCCGCAGGCGCGGATCGAGCGCGAGATAGGCGAGGTCGACGGCGAAATTGACGACGATCACCAGCGCGGCGAACAGCAGCACCACGTCCTTGATGACGACGAGGTCGCGCTGCGCCAGCGCCTGCCACGCGAGCCGGCCGAGCCCCGGCAGGCTGAAGACGTTCTCGACCAGCACCGCTCCGGCGACGAGGAAGGAGAATTGCAGGCCGAGGATCGTGACGATCGGGATCAGCGCGTTCGGCACGACATGGCGGCGGAGCGCCGCGCCGCGCGTCAGGCCCTTGGCGCGGGCGGTGCGGACGAAATCCTCGCCCAGCACGTCGAGCACGGCGGCGCGCGCGACGCGCGCCATGACCGCCGATTGCGGCACGCCGAGCGCAAACGCCGGCAGCAGCAGCGCCTTCAGCGCCGGGCCGACGCCCGCCGACCAGCCGGGGAAGCCGCCGGCGGCGAACCAGCGCAGCGAGGTCGAGAACAGCAGGATCAGCAGCAGCCCGAGCCAGAAGTTCGGCACGGCGACGCCGAGCTGCGCGAACACCATCACCGCCCGGTCGACGAACCGGTCGCGGTTCGCCGCCGCCGCAATGCCGAGCGGCAGCGCGACCGCGGTCGAGATCATGATCGCCAGCACGGCGAGCGGCACCGTGATCGCCAACCGGTCCGCGACGAGGCCGCCGACCGGCACGCCGTAGGTGGTCGAGGTCCCGAGATCGCCCGTCAACGCGCCCCCGACCCAATCCAGGTAGCGCTCCGGCGCCGGCCGGTCGAGGCCGAGCTTTTGCCGCAGCGCCGCCAGCGTGTCCTCGCGCGCCGAGGTGCCGAGCATCACCGATGCCGGATCGCCCGGCAGCACTTCCATGATCAGGAAGATCGCGAGCGACGCCGCGAGCAGCGTCGCGGCGAGCGAGACGACCCGCCCGGCGATCAGGCGGAGCATGTGACCTCCCCTCGCCCGCATCGCTCATTTCCCCCTCTCCCGCTTGCGGGAGAGGGTCGGGGTGAGGGCCGGCATCCAATGAGCGCCAACCGAGGTCGTCGATAGAAGAAGAAAGTTCCCTCACCCCTGCCCTCTCCCGCAAGCGGGAGAGGGAGCACTGCTGCTTGCAGGTCGTACAGTTCCGCCGAACTCGTTAGCCCAACCCTCATTCCGTCCAGTAAACCTCGGTCACGTCGTTCGACGGGATCGGCGCGTTCTCCCACAGGCCCTGGAGCTTCGCGTTCCAGACGCCGAGCTTCGGCAGCACGAAGAGATAGAGGGCCGGCACGTCCTCCGCGAGCATGCGCTGCGCGTCGCCGTAGAGCGCGGCGCGCTTCCGGTCGTCGACGGTACGTTCCGCCTCGGTCATCGTCGCCTTGAACTTGTCGTTCTTGTAGTTGAAGTAGTACTTGTCGCGGGCATAGATCCCGATGTCCAACGGCTCGGCATGGGCGACGATCGTCATGTCGTAGTCGGTGTTCTTCATCACCTCGTCGACCCATTTCGCCGGAAACTCGGTCGGCACGATCTTCAGGTCGACGCCGACATCGGCGAACATCGCCGCGAGCAGTTCGGCGGAGCGGCTGGCATAGGCCATCTGCGGCGCCTTGATCGTGAAGCTCAGACCGTTTCCATAGCCCGCCGCCGCCAGCTCGGCCTTCGCCTTCGCCGGGTCGTAGGGCAGCACGCCTGATGTGTCGACATAGCCCGGATCGTTCGGCGAATAGTGGCTGCCGATCGGCGTGCCGTAGCCGGAATAGGCCGCCTCGATCAGCGCCTTGCGGTCGACCGCCTGCATCAGCGCGCGGCGCACGCGGATATCGTCGAACGGCTTCCGCGCGTTGTTCATCCCGGCGACGACCTTGCTCTCGGTCGCGCCGACGACGGCCTTGAAGCGCGGATCCTTCTGAAACTCGCCGAACAGTTCGGGCGCGGAAAAGAACGGCACGGCGTCGATGTCGCCGGCACGCAGCGCGGCGGTCTGCGCCTGCGGGTCGCCGATGAAGCGGAAGGTCACGCTGTCGAGCTTGACCTTGTCCTTCTGCCAGTAGTCGGGGTTGCGGACCAGCTCGACGCGGTCGCCGCGGACCCACTGCTTGAACTTGAACGGACCGGTGCCGACCGGGTTCGTCTTGTTGTCGGCCACGGCCTTCGGCGACACCATCACGGCGTCGCCCCAGGTCAGGAAATACAGGAAATTGCCGAAGGGGTGCTTCAGCCTGACGATCGCGGTCTCGGGGTCCGGCGTTTCGATCGAGTCGATCGGCTCGAAGATCTGCTTCTGCGCGTTGGTCGAGTCCGGCGCGCGCGCGCGGTCGAAGGCGAACTTCACGGTCGCCGAGCTGAACGGCTCGCCGTCATGGAACGTGACGCCCTGCTGCAACTTGAACGTGTAGACGAGCCCGTCCGGCGAAATCGTCCAGCTCTTCGCCAGCAGCGGCTGCACGTGCCCGTCGCGGTCGAGCCTGACCAGCCCCTCGTAGAGGTTCACCCAGGTCACTTCGCGGATCGCGACCGGCGCGGCGATGGTCGGGTCGAGGCCCGCCGGCTCGACCGGATGGCCAAGCACGAGCGAGGTCTTGGCCGCCGCGACGGCCGGATGCGGCGCGACGGCCGCCGCCGCTAAGGCTGCCGCCATCGTCAGGACCGCAGAAAGTGCCGTTCTCGTCAGCATCTTCTTCCCTTCTCCCTGAGCATGGAAGCCGCATCCCTCCCATGACGGAGCCGCCCGAAAGCTAGCATAAGCGCCGCGCCCGACGGGGAAAATGATCGGCGCCGGCCGCGCCCGGCCGGGGCGACGCGGCGGGCCGGCGACGATTTCGCACTCCGGGCGTTTACGTCTGGCCGCCTGCAACGAGCAGATGATTGCGAGACGTGACCGCCAAGCTGACAACCGTCACAAGACGCCCGGCGGCGGCGCCCGCCGCCCGCCGGCCATGGAGCGACGACCGGCCGCCGGCGGCGCTGCGCCCGCTGGCGACGGCGGCCGGGCCGGACGCACGGCCGGACCTCGACGCGATGCTGGGCGGCGCGGCGCCGGATCGGTTGACGGGACTGACGGCGGCTTACCTGCTGCTGCCGTTGCTGATCTTCCTCGGTAGCTGGGCGGCTCCCTGGGTGGCCGTCCCCTGCGTCGCAGCGGGGCTCTGGCTGATGATCTCCGCGCCCGGCGGCGCGGCGGGCTGGCGCGTTCCGGCGTCGATCGGAGGGAAGACCGCAGCCCTCTGCGCCGTGCTCGGCTTCGCCTGGGCGTCGCTCTCCGGCATGCACCATCTGCTGCACAGCCTGGCGGACTGGCAGATCCGCGACGCGGTGCTGCGCGATCTCGTGCTGTACGACTGG